>NZ_JBSKBP010000003.1:0-330369 GCF_053714275.1 Mesorhizobium sp. Arg314
CCAGGGAACACCAACGCCTCACTCCGCTGGAGCACCCCTCATCCGTCTCGGCGCTGCGCGCCGATCCACCTTCTCCCGCAAGGGGAGAAGGAAGGGGAAAAATTCCCCTTGACCTCAACTTACCTTGAGCTTGCAAACCGTCTCCGAGCCTCCTGCCAAGCAACCTTCCAAATCGGAGATGGATAAATGAGCACCAAAAATCAGCGCAATGGCAGCGTGTTCCGGGTTGACAAATTCGTCGTGCCGGCGGCAGCGCGCGACGAAATCATCGGCAAGGTTTTCATGACGCATGAACTGCTGCGCCAGCAGGAAGGCTTTGTGCAGGATTTCCTGCTCGAGCAGGTCTCCGGCCCGGGCGAGTTCAACATCGTCACCATGGTCGAGTGGGAAAGCCAGGCCGCGGTCGACAAGGTGGTGCCGATCGTCAAGACAGCACACGAGCGCATCGCTTTCAGCGCGCAGGAAACCATCGCGCGCCTGGGCGTCAAGGCCGACATCGCCAACTACCAGCGCGTGCCGGAATTGTAAGAAGGCCATCCGGTTCCCGGCGCGGACACAGCGATGCTCAGCACCTGGCCGGTGCGGGCGTCGCTCACCATGTTTTCGAAGCCACGCCATTCGGCGGCGAGGATGAACAGCGTCCTACCCTCGGCACCACCCGGCATGCAGGCAAAGCAGCCGCGATCGACCTCGACACTGTCGATTTTGTCGCCGCCTTCGCGCACCCTGACACAGTGCTGGTTCGGCACGTCGGCATACCAGACACAGCCTTCGGCATCGAAGCAGATGCCGTCGGGATAGTCGTTGCCGAGATCGGCCCAGACGCGCCGGTTGGCGAGGCCGCCATCTTCGCCGATGTCGAACGCGGTCAATCGGTTGGCATGGGATTCGGCGACGATCAGCGTCCGGTTGTCCGGCGTCACCGCCATGCCGTTGGCGAAAGCGATATCCTCGGCGACCTGTCGAACCGCGCCGTCCGGCGTGATCAGCACGATGGTGCCCGGCCCGAAATGCTCGCCCGGCGCTGGCGCCGGCCCGCCGCCATTGACATAGATGTTGCCGCGCCCGTCGACGACGATTTCGTTCCAGGGGTTCTTCGACAGTTGCCTGAGATCGGCATGGGTGACGAGCGTCCCGTCCGCTTCCTGCCGCAGCAGAAGGCCGTCCCGGCCGGAAACAACGAGCAATCGTCCATCCGGCAGCCAGTCGATCGAATAGGGCAGGACGGCCGGCACCCTAAGCACGACCTCTGGTTTGCCATCTTCGTCCACGGCGACGATCTCGCCGGTGCCCCAGTTGCAGAGCCAGAGCCGGCCCTGATGCCAGCGCGGTGACTCGCCGAAGGCAAGGCCCTCGGTGATGATATTGGCTTTCCTCGCGCTGCTCGATGACGACATTGGCTGGTTCCCTGGGTGTGTTGTCCAGCCTAGGACGGATGAGATGGCCAGGTTCCGACACTCGGTGCGGAAATCAGTGTCGCCACACAGCCTCGCCCATCCTCCGCCATTGTTGCGTTGCAGGGAGGGGGGCTTTCCGCTATTGAGGCGCAACCTGAAACAGGGACTGCCCTTGAGCCCTATGACGCTTCTCGACTCGGTCAAGAATACGTTCGTTCCGATCCATCGCGAAGGCTATCCCTTCATCGCCGCCTTTGCCGCGGCAACGCTGGTTCTCGGCTATTTCTCCTCGATCCTGTTCTGGATCGGGCTGATCCTCACCGCTTGGTGCATCTATTTCTATCGCGATCCCGAGCGCGTCACGCCGGTTGACGACCGGCTGGTGGTGAGCCCGGCCGATGGCGTCGTCTCGGCGGTCGGACCCGCAGTGCCCCCGAGCGAGCTTGGTCTCGGCTCCGGCGAGATGACCCGCATTTCGGTGTTCATGAACGTGTTTTCCTGCCACATCAACCGCGCCCCGGTGCGCGGCCGGATCACCCGCATCGAGCATAAGCCCGGAAAATTCCTCAATGCCGAACTCGACAAGGCAAGTGCTGAGAACGAGCGCAACGGGCTGGTCATCGACAGCCCCAACGGCACGGTTGCCGCCGTCCAGATCGCCGGCCTTGTCGCGCGGCGCATCGTCTGCTGGGCCGAGACGGGCGGCTCGATCGCGATTGGCGAGCGTTTCGGCCTGATCCGCTTCGGCTCGCGTGTCGACGTCTTCCTGCCGTCGAACGCCGTGCCGCGCGTCGCGGTCGGCCAGACGGCGGTCGGCGGCGAGACCGTGCTCGCCGAATTCGGCGGCACGGCGGTCACGCCCTTGGTCAGGATTTCCTGAGCGTTGGGCGCGCCGTTCAAAAAATTCGAGGCCCATGCCAGCGGCGGTCCGCGCATCCGCGAGATCCCGATGCGCATGGTGCTGCCCAATCTGGTCACCGTGCTTGCCATCTGCGCCGGCCTTTCGGGAATCCGCTTCGCCTTCGAGAACCGTTTCGAGATCGCAGTGGTCATGGTGCTGCTTGCCGCCTTCCTCGACGGCATCGACGGGCGGCTGGCGCGCATGCTGAAAGCCACCTCGAAATTCGGCGCCCAGATGGATTCGCTGGCCGACATCGTCAATTTCGGCGTGGCGCCGGCCCTGGTGCTCTATGCCTTCCTGCTCGACCGCGCCGGCTCGCCCGGCTGGATCGCGGCACTTCTGTTCACCATCGCCTGCGGCATGCGGCTTGCCCGTTTCAACGTGCTGGCCGACGACACCGACCAGCCGGCCTGGCAGACCGAATACTTCGTCGGCGTGCCGGCCCCGGCCGGCGCTGTGCTGGTCATGCTGCCGCTCTATCTCTATTTCCTGCGGCTCGGGCTGGAGCCAACCCGGCCGGCCGCCTTCGTCGCCACCGGCTTCACCGTGCTCATCGCTTTCCTCCTGGTCAGCCGCCTGCCGGTCTATTCGGGCAAAAGCATCAAGGTGCCGGGCGACAGGGTGCTGCCGGTCATCCTCGGCGCGGTGCTCTATATTCTGCTGCTGATGGCCTACCCCTGGTACACGCTGACCGCGTCGGTAGGGGGTTATCTGCTCTTCCTGCCGTTCAGTGTGCGCGCCTATTCCAAGCGCGCAATGCTGGAGGGGGAAAAGGTGCCGCCTTCGGATATCGGGTAGGCGCGGCGCCGTTATCTCCCCCCTTTGTGGGACCTTTGTGGGGGAGAAAGCGATTTCAACATCTTAGCGAAGCTAAGTGTTAGAAATCGCAAGTGAGGGGGAAAGGCGCCCACCATGAGAAGTTGGCGCTCTACGCGAAGCAGCGTCCGCGCCCTACGAAATCCCCTCTCTGGCATTTTCCAAGCACTTGCTCGGGGACAAGCCCGCTCGCAAATGCAGGAAAATGCTTTCTCCCCCACAAGGGGGGAGATAGAGGCGCTACGCCGCCACGCCCAGCCCCAGGCGATCGATCGCCAGCTTGCGCGCCGAGATATAATCCGTCTTGCCGGAGCCCAGCACCGGGATCTCGTCCACCTTGATGATGTCGTTGGGCACCATCAGCTCGGCGGCGCCCGCCTTCTTGCCGAACTGGCGCAGCTCTTCCGGATTGGCGTCGTCAGCCGTCGTCACCAGCACGATGCGCTCGCCGCGTCGTTTGTCCGGCACCGCCACCGCCGCGTGGCGCTCTTCCGGCCACAGCGACTGCACCAGCATCTCGACGGCGCCCAGCGACACCATCTCGCCGGCGATCTTGGCAAAACGTTTTGCCCGCCCGCGAATGGTGATGAAGCCCTCACGGTCGATCGAGACGATGTCGCCGGTATCATGCCAGCCTTCCAGCGTCTGCAATTCGCCGGGACGGTCGGCGGTCATGTAGCCCATCATCATGTTC
This sequence comes from Mesorhizobium sp. Arg314, assembly GCF_053714275.1. NCBI lineage: Bacteria > Pseudomonadati > Pseudomonadota > Alphaproteobacteria > Hyphomicrobiales > Phyllobacteriaceae > Mesorhizobium > Mesorhizobium sp. Arg314. Next base: position 3,809 of record NZ_JBSKBP010000003.1, read on the forward strand.
GGCCCGTCGAGCCACAGCCGGCCGCCCTCGGCGATGCCTTCGACGGGCTCCAGCTTCATCCTGATCGCCGGCAGTGGCCGCCCGACCGTGCCGTCGCGGCTGTGGATCGCGGTGTTCACCGCCACCACGGGTGCCGCCTCCGTCAGCCCGAAACCTTCCACGATCGAGGCCTGGAAACGGTCGCGATAGGTGCGCCGCGTCTCCGGCTTCACGGCTTCGGCGCCGGCAACGACGAAGCGCAGGCTGGAGAAGTCCCCGTCCTTGGCGGTGCGGGCGTAGTTGGCAAGGAAGGTGTCGGTGCCGAACATGACGGTCGGCTTCACCTTGCGGGCGATCTCGGGGATGATCTTGTAGTGTAGCGGCGAGGGATAGAGGAACAGCCTTATCCCGAGCACCAGCGGCAGGATGGTGCCGCCGGTCAACCCGAAGGAATGGAACACCGGCAGCACGTTGAGCAGGATATCGGCCGGCGAGACGGAGACGCGCGCCTCGGCCTGCATGACGTTGGCAAGCAGGTTGCGGTTCGACAGGACAACCGCCTTCGGCGTGCCTTCCGAGCCGGAGGTGAACAGGATCACCGCCGGTTTGCCCGCCTGCTGCCGCTGCAGCGGAAAGCGCCACAGAAGCGCGGCGGCGATCTTGTCCAGGGTCGTCACGCTGGCGCGCACATCCTCCAGCCACAGCATCTTGGCCCCACCCGCCTCGACAGCGGCGACGATGTCGTCGATGCCCGCCTTTTCGATGAACGCGCGGGATGACACCACCGTCCTGATGACCGCGGTACGGATCGCCGCGGTCACGCTCGCCGGGCCGGCTGTGTAGTTGATCATCGCCGCTACTCTGGCCGCCGAGACCAGGCCGACGAAGGACAGCACCACGCCATTGGCGTTGGGCAAGAGCACCCCGACCGCTTCGCCGGGCGCCGTCACCGCCTCGAAGTGGCGGCCGAGCACGCGGGCGCCGATGAACAGCTTTCGATAGCTGAGCGAACCGGAAATCACATCCTCGATGATCGCATGCGAGGGGCCGACGCGATCTGCCGCGTCGCGCATGGCGAGGAACAGGCCGCGGTCGAGATCTGTGCCATAGAGCCGCGCCTCGGCGAAATGGTCGAACAGCGCGTTGGTGTTTGAGGCCATGTCGGGGTTGCGCGCCACCAGCTCGGCGATGGTCATCGGTTCCAGCACGCTCACCGACAGGCGCGGGAACCAGTGGCGAGGCGCTTTCTCCTTCGGCGTCAGTGACACCGGCAGGTCGCGCGTGCCGGCAACGAAGATCGGCACGATACGGGCGTCTGCCTGCATGGCGATGCGGGTGATGGCGCGAAACAGCCGGAAGGATTTCACGTCCGGCTCGACATTGTCGGGCAGATAGACGGCGAGCCGTCCCTTGCCCTTCAGCACGCGCACCAGCCGGCGGCTGACGAAGACATGCTCGGCATTGAAGGCAATCGTGCGCGCAAGCTCGCGCCACGGCTCCAGCCAGGGCGAGCGCGCCGAAGCCTCGTCCAGAATGTGCAGCGTGTCGTCGGGAAGCAGCGACAGCATCAGCGCCGGCTCGATGCGCGACTGGTGCGAGACCACATAGATGACCGGCGTCTTCGCGCTGCGGGCAATGCGGATGCGGTTGTCGGCGATGCGGTAGGCGAGCTTGAACGGCACATAGAGCAGCGCCTGGGTGAAGCGCAGGTCGAGCCGGAACCTTTCGATCACCGCGATCAGCAGCCAGGCAAAGACAAGGCCCGCCAGCAGCGCCAGGGTCAGGATCATGCCGCTCTCTCCCAGTCTCCTCCAGCGCGGCTCTTTAAGCGGCCGCTTCGGTGGCAGAGGGTAGCGGAATGGAGGGCAAGGTCAATGTGCGGGAGGGGGCGACCGCGCAATGCCTCGATTTCGCACTGGGCAGCGATGCCAGGCGATCGTTCTTCATTTGAAATGCGCCCACTTGAAAAGCTCCGCCACATGTCGTAAATAAAGCGACACGTGACGGAGAAGTAACATGGCCAATTTCCCGACGGGGTTTGCCGAAGCACCGCGCATGGAGCCGGAGTTCGAACGGCTAGTCGACCTGTTCGGCGGACAGAAGGTTCTTGGATTCTCCGTGTCCAGTCCGCTCGAAGCACACGAAATGATCCTGCATGGAATTCCAAGCCAGGCCTTGGAAAGTCTTGTCGGGCAACTGACAGTCATTGATGCAGATGCCTTCGAGGCGGCCTTCGGCATGAGCGAGCGGACATTTCAGCGGCACAAGTCGGATCACTCCAGGACCCTCAATCGGGAGCAAGGCTCTAGAACCTGGAATTTCGCCAGGGTTCTCACGAAGGCCACCTCCGTTCTTGGGACTCAGGAAGAGGCTGAAAAATGGATGATTGAACCCGCTATGGGCTTGGACAACCGGCGACCGATCGATCTGCTGGCCACGGCGGCGGGTACTATACTCGTACAGGAGTTTCTTGAGCGGCTCGACTACGGTGTCTACGCGTGACGCCTGTGCCAGGCTCTCTTGGAACAGGAACTGTCCTCGGCTGGAGACTTGACCACAAACGCTTCGAGGCAGCTTGGGACAGCGGTGAGGGAGCCTTCAAACTCGGAGGAAGGTGGAATAGCAAAGGTGTCAGGGCCGTGTACTCGTCCGTTGATCCCTCGACTGCCATTCTTGAGGTGGCCGTTCACAAGGGGTTTCGGACGCTCGATACTGTCCGTCACGTGTTGACGGCATTCGATATCGCCGATCCGTCAAAGATCCATGTGGTGGAAATTGACGATATCCCAAACGCAAACTGGCTGCGCCCCGGCATTCCCAGCGCAGGGCAGCAGCAATTTGGCGACGATCTGCTCGCAAAGTACCACTTGTTTCTAATTCCCAGTGCGGTGTCTCAGCATAGCTGGAACCTGGTGTTCGATCCCGGCCGGGCGGCTGGCCTTTACGGGCTGCATCTCCAGGAGGATTTCGCGCTTGATACAAGGCTTCATCCTCCCGCGAGATAGATGGCGAAGGTGCAGATGCCCTCACGCCGCCTTCAACCTTCCGCTGATGAACCGGAACTCCTGCGTCTTGCCGCCATAGCCATAGGCCGAAGCCGGCACCTCGTGCACGAAGGCATAGCTTTCCTCATGCACGCCGCCCAGCAGCCGGCCGAAAGCCTCGAAGATCGCCTTGAGATAGGCTTCGAGCTCGAGCTTGGTGTTGGTGCCGTCGACGACCTTGATGTCGAGCCAGAACGTGTTGGTGCCGTGCTCGGCCAGCGACTTGCCGCCGGCGAACCAGTGCTGGGGGTCGATGTAGTTTACCGCAACGGCCGTGATCGTCGGATCCTTGCGCAACTGCGTGGCGGTGATCTCGGTGACCTCCTTGGCAATAGCGGCGGACAGCTTGGCGTCCGGCTTGCCGGTGACGCTGATGGTGATGATCGGCATTTTTCTCTCCTTCGGGTTGGGCGTCTTGCCCTTTGATGGGAGGACCATGTCACTACCTTAACATCAACAAAATCGAATTGTTTCTGACAAATGATTCGATATTGTCGAAGTATGGAAACGCTCGATCCCGATCTCCTGAGAACCTTCCTCGCCTTCGTGGACGGCGGTTCGCTCGCCAAGGCCGCATCCACCGTCGGCCGCACGCCGTCGGCGGTGACCGCGCAGATGCAGCGGCTGGAAGAGATCGTCGGCGAGCCGTTGCTGGTCCCGCAGGGCAGGGGCCGCGGGCTGACGCCGGCCGGCGAGGACCTTGTCGGCCACGCGCGGCGCATCCTTGCCGTCCACACCGAGGCCTGGCTGGCGCTGAAGGGCGCGCGCGCCGGCGGCCGCATCGCCATCGGCACGACGCAGGACTTTGCCGACCGCGGCTTGCCGGACCTTTTGCGCGCCTTCGCCGTCAGCCATCCGCGCGTCAGGATCGAGCTGCGCGTCGGCCGCTCCCTGGAGCTTGGATCGGCGCTGCAGGCGGGCCAGCTCGACCTCGCGATCACCATGCGCCATGCCCCATCGCCGGATGAAGCGGCCTTGGTCAGCGAGCCGATGCTGTGGCTCTGCTCGGAAAAAGGCTTGGCGACACGGCAGGAAGCGGTGCCGCTGGCCCTGCTTGACCCCTATTGCGGTTTCAGGGATGCCGCGCTCAATGCCCTCGACGTCGCCGGCCGCCGCTACCGCATTGCCGCCGGCAGCGCCAGCCTTGCCGGCCTGCGCACCGCGGTCGATGCCGGCATCGCGCTGACGCCGCGCACCCGGCGTTTCGCCCATTCCGGTATCGTGGAGGCCTCCGCCGATCTCGACCTGCCGCCGCTGCCGATGGCCGACTTCGCCATCCGGCTCGGCCGCGAGGCCGCCCGCCCTGCGCGGGATCTGGCGGAGCTGCTCGGTGCTGGCCTGGCGTTGTCGTCCTGACAAAGAAAAAGCCGACCTTTTGCGGGGTCGGCTTCTAGTCGGACGGGTCGAGGGGTTTGGGGGGACTTGGGGGGTGACCCGTCGATCCGATAATGCGTGACTCTGATGATGGTTCCGTGACTCGGCAAAATAATTTTACGAGCGCGCCGTTTTCGCCCTCAGCCAGTCGCGTCCGGCGTGCGCGAAAACCGCGCAAAGCACGATGGCGCCGCCGATGATGCTGGCCATTGGCGGGACTTCGCCGAGGAACAGCAGGGCAAACAGGATGGCAAACGGCACCTCGGCCGAGCCGAGCAGGCCGGCTTCCGCCGACGGGATGAGCCGCGAACCCTCCGTCCACAGGATCGAGGCCATCGCGAAGGAGCAGCCGAAGGCGGCAAGCAGCACCACGTCGCGTGCCGACACGGCCAGCGGATCGGTGACGAACCAGCCGAGCACGAAAAGCAGGAAAGCCGAGACAGCACCCGCCCAGACGACGGGCGAATCGCGAAAGGCGCGCACCATGATCATATAAAGCGCGCTGCCGGCGGTCATCAGCAGCGCCAGCCCGTCGCCGAACAGATGGCCGTTGCCGAGGCCGGCGCCTACCATGATGGCGACGCCGCAAAGCGATACGGCGGCCGCAACCATCGTCTGCAGCCGGAATTTTTCCCGCACGAAAAGGAAGGCAAGCAGCGCCGCGATGAAGGGCGAGGTCGCATAGATGACCGCGACATTGGCGACATAGGTGAATTTGAAGGCCGAAATGAAGGCGATGCTGGCGGCAGCGCCCTCGACCGCAAGCAGCCAGCCGCGCCAGCCGAGTTTCAGGCTTTCGCGCCCGCCCGAGCGGCGCCGGCGCCACAGCACATAGAAGCTGATCAGGATCGAGCCGAAAAAACCACGCCAGCAGGTGATGGTCAGAGGATCGGCGTGGATCGACTTGGTCAGCACGCCGGTGAGCGCGAAGGCGATGGCTGAGGCCGACACGAGGATGATGCCGAGCGTGCGCTCGGCCGCTGCATCGGCCGCCCTAGGCGCAAGCTTTTCCGGCATGCCCAGCGTATCCGTCATGGCGCAAGCCTATTTGGTTGCTGCTGACAGCGTTCCGTCATGAGGCCTGCTCCCGTTTGCGGAAGTGCTCGTTGCCGACGATCAGCAGCCCGGCGCCTATGATCAGCCCCGCGCCCATGAACACCTCCGTGCGCGGCAGGTCTCCCCAGATGGCGAAGCCCAGCGCGAAGGCCCACACCAGCGAGGTGTATTCGAACGGCGCCACGATCGACACCGGCGCGCGCTTCATGCCCTCGAACAGCATGTATTGCGCCACGCCGCCGAGCGCGCCGACGCTGACGAGCAAGAGGAGCTGCGTTCCGTCGGGCATGTGCCACCAGATCAGCGCCGGCACGGCCGAGAAGAGCAGGAAATAGAAATTGTTGAGCACGAGCTGGATCATGGTGCGCTCCTGCATGGCGGTCTTGCGCAACAGCACCACGGCGATCCCCCAAAGGACGGCCGCCGCCAGCACCAGAAGCACCGGCAGCGAGAGGCCGAGCCGCGCCGGATCGCAGGCGATGAACACGCCGACGAAACCGATGAACACCGCCAGCCAGCGCAGCAGCGGCACCGTCTCGCCAAGGATCAGCACCGAAAGCACGGTGACGATGATCGGCGCGGCGTAATAGATGGTGGTGAGTTCGGCGAGCTGCAGCGAGCGGGCGGCGTTGTAGTAGCAAAGCCAGGCGGCCAGCGTGAAGGCGCTGCGCACCAGCATCGGCTTGACGATCGGCGAGTCAATCGTATCGGCAAACAGCCGCTTGCCGCCGATCGCGCCGCAGGCGACGAGCACGGTGATCGAGCGGACGAACATGATCTGCCAGACGGCCATGCCGGCGACCAAAAGCTTGATCGAGGCATCCTGCGCCGAAAACAGGAAATAGGCGGCAGCCGTGAACAGGATGCCGGCCAGCACCCTTTCGCGGCTTTCGAGGACGACGACATCGGCCATGCTGTTTCAGCGTGTTTGCGTGACGCGGTTCCGCCCCAGTCGGAGCCACACCCGCAGCTATACGAGTGAAAACAGGTGCTGCGCTGTTCCAGCACGGCGCTTGCGTTGGCGCAGGTCTTTCGCTTTGGGCCGGTCGGGGCCTACTGCGTCGCCTGGTAGAGCTCCGATGCGGCGTCCTTCAGCGCGCGCCGTCCGTCCGGCCGCAGATACATCATGTGGCCGCCGTCGACGACGTCGAGCCGGATCGGCTTGGCGTCGAATAGCGAGGGAACCTGGTTCACCAGATAGCGCGAGGCGAGATAGGGCGTGACGAGGTCGGTGTAGCCGTTGACGATGACGACGCCCAGCGCCGGGTTGAGCGAGCGCGCCCGCTGCAGGTCGTTCATCACGCCGGCATAGCCCTGGCCCGAGGTGCCGTAATCCCAGCTGCGGCTGATCTCGTCATTGAGCAGCCGGTAGCTGACATCGGTGCGGTAGTTCAATTCGTCGCGGGCATAGGCGACGAAGGCGGAGGTGAGCACCGGAACGCTACGGTCGAGCACCGGATCGGGGCCGGCGTCGCGCGCGCTTTGAGGCGCGATATCGGCGGTGCCGATGGTGGCGTCATAGGGGCTGAGCACCTTGCCCGTGGCGCGCCGGAATTCCTTGGCGAAGAGGCCGATCGGGATGCGGGCGAAATTGCGTTGAACGAGCTCGAGCGGCAGGCCGGTGATCTCCGAAACGCGTCCGCTTGCCAGCTTGCCGCCTTGCTCCAGCCCGCTGTTCAACGCCGTCAGGTAATCGCCGAGCGCGTAATGCTCGACCTCGGCGAGCCTGTCGCGCAACGCGTCACCAGCCACACCGTCGCCCTTCAGCCGCGTCGCCGCCAGCGAAGGCAGCTCCAGCGCCCAGTGCAACTGGTCGAACTGATCGGGTCGCACCAGCATGAACTCCAGCGCCGGCGAGATCAGCACGATGCCGCTCGGGCTCAGGCCGACATCCTCCTGCAGCGTGCGGGCAAGCAGCGCCGCGCGAAAGCCGCCATAGCTTTCGCCGGCGAGGAATAGCGGCGATCCGGTGCGGCCGTTCTGCGCCAGATAGAGGCGGATGAAGGCGCCGACCGAACTGGCGTCCGCGTCGACGCTCCAGAATTCCTTCGGCTCATGCCCCGGCGCCTCGCGGCTGTAGCCGGTGCCGACCGGATCGACGAAGACGAGATCGCTCATGTCGAGCCAGCTGTCGGGATTGTCGATGAGCTTTTGCGGCGGCCGCAGGAATTCGCCGTCGGCCGCGGTCTCGACGATGCGCGGTCCGATCGCGCCGAGATGCAGATAGGCCGAAGCCGCGCCCGGCCCGCCGTTGAAGACGAATGTGATCGGCCGCTCCTTCGCCGGGGCGGGCGACTGCTGCGTGTAGGCGACATAGAAGATCTCGGCCGTAACCTCGCCCTTGCCGGATAAGAGCGACAGCGTGCCGGCCTTGGCCTGGTAGTCCAGCTTGCGCCCGCCAAGCGTGATGGAATGCTCGGTCACCTGCGGCGGCGGCAACAGCGACAGCACGCCGCCGGCCGGCGCCTGCCGTTCCGGTGCTTCGGCGGCGAGCGCTGGCTGCGCGAAGGCGGCGACAAGAAGGAGGATGAGGGCGATGAGCTTGGACCGCATGAGAACTCCGCTGGATGATTAGCGCAAGGTATGGCTGGGGCGGGCGAAGTCAAAGGGCGGTATCGCGGAAGCTGCCAATCTCCCCCGCAAGGGGGGAGATCAGCCGTCACGTTTGCTTTCGCCAATCGCCAATGTTGGGCGAAGGGCGCTGCAGATTCTGCCCATGCACCTCAGACAGTGCTATCAACCACCAAAGACTGATCGAAAGGAATCTCGACAATGGACGCCACCGCACTCAAGGCCATGCAGGCGCCGCTGAAGGAAGCCTATCGCGACGACGCCGCGCGGGCGCTGATCACGCTGAGAGCCCGCGGAACGCTCGACGACCAGTCGATCGCCTGCAAGGTGGAGACGGGCAGGGCGCTTGCTGTTGCCGGCCTTCATCCGGCCACGGGCGGGTCGGGCCTTGAGCTTTGCTCGGGCGACATGCTGCTGGAGGCGCTGGTCGCTTGCGCCGGCGTGACGCTGAAAGCGGTGGCGACGGCGCTGGAGTTCAAGCTCGGCAACGCCACAGTCGAGGCCGAGGGCGACCTCGATTTTCGCGGCACGCTCGGCGTCGCCAGGGACGCGCCGGTCGGATTCCGCGAGATCCGGTTGAAATTCGACCTCGACACCGACGAGCCGCAGGAGCGCATCGATTCGCTCATTAAGCTCACCGAGCGCTACTGCGTGGTGTTCCAGACGATCAACAACAAGCCGGCGCTGACGGTGAGCGCACAACGCTGAAGCTGCTAATCTCCCCCTTGTGGGCCCTTGTGAGGGAGATGCCCGGCAGGGCAGAGGGGGGCGCTGTCCCGCCGGCCTCGCGGCACCTGGTGGCAGGGCCTCGCGCTACTGCGCCGAGGGCGTTTCGGCATCTCCTTCATCGGTAAAGGGTGAAGCACTCGGCACGCACTGCACGGCCCAGCCCTGAGGCGTCGGCTGCTTCTGATATTCGGTGACGGCGTTGGTGCACTGTTCGCGGGTGTCGAAGGTGCTGGGCAGCACCACCATGCCGCCTTGCGGGCCGGCGATCACCAGATACCAGACCAACGCTACGCTGGGAGTAGCAGCCATGGGAGTTCCTCGCTTTGCTGGATGTCGGAGTCGGATCGATCCTAGCAACTCCCGGCAGCTGGCGAAAGCAGGGCAGTGGAACACGCTTCCGCCGCGCCGTTCACAGACCCGTGAACAATTATTCCGGCTGCCGGTAGGCGACGAAGCGGTTGTGCTTGGCCTGGAAGATCAGGCCCGTCTCCTTCAGCTCCGGGCTTGCCAGGGGCACGATGCGCCGGGCGATCTCGGACGGATGCGGCAGCGTCTCCGGGTCCTCGCCGGGCATGGCCTGCGCGCGCATCGCCGTGCGGGTGGCACCGGGATCTGCGGCATTGACCCTTAGCGGCAGGGTCTCGGTCTCATGCGCCCAGGAACGCATCATCGTTTCGACCGCCGCCTTCGAAGCCGCATAGGGCGCCCAGAAGGCGCGCGCCGAGTGCGCCGCGTTGGACGACAGGATGATGGCGCGGCCGGCGTCGGAAAGTCTCAGCAGCGGATCGACCGAACGGATCAGCCGCCAGGTCGAGGTGACATTGATGGTCATCACCTTCTCGAACGTCTTGGCCTCGACATGGCCGATCGGCGAGATCACGCCGAGCACGCCGGCATTGGCAACCAGGATATCGAGCTTGCCCCAGCGCTCATGGATTGCGCCGCCCAGCCGGTCGATGCCGGCCATGTCTGAAAGATCGAGCGGCACCAGCGTCGCCTGGCCGCGGCCGTCGGCCTTGATCTGGTCGTCGAGTTCTTCCAGCCCTCCAACGGTGCGCGCCACCGCGATCACATGCGCGCCGGCCGCCGCCAGCTCCCTGGCGATGAAATAGCCGATGCCGCGCGAGGCGCCGGTTACGACCGCCACGCGGTTGGAAAGGTCGAGGGTCATATGAAAGATTCCATAAGATGGGCGCGAGACACCCCCTCTGCCCTGCCGGACAGAGGGGGGTAACTTGGTGAAGGCAATGAAGGTCCGGGCGCCCTACGATCCGCTCGATGCCAGCAGCGACAGCGTGCGCACATTGTCGTGGCCTTCGAAGTCGAGCAGGCGGGTGGGATATTGGCCGGTGAAGCAGGCGTCGCAGAATTGCGGCTGGTCGTTGTCGCGGCGCGCTTCGCCGACGGCGCGGTAGAGGCCGTCGATGGTAAGGAAACCGAGCGAGTCGACGCGAATGAACTCGGCCATTTCGTCGACCGACATGCGCGAGGCAAGCAGCTTCGATTTCTCCGGCGTGTCGACGCCGTAGAAGCAGGACGCGCTGGTCGGCGGCGAGGCGATGCGCATATGCACTTCCCTGGCGCCGGCGTCGCGCACCATCTGCACGATCTTCTGGCTGGTGGTGCCGCGCACGATCGAATCGTCGACCAGCACCACGCGCTTGCCCTCGATCATGCGGCGGTTGGCGTTGTGCTTGAGCTTCACGCCCATGTGGCGGATGGAATCGCCCGGCTGGATGAAGGTGCGCCCGACATAGTGGTTGCGGATGATGCCGAGCTCGAAGGGAATGCCAGCGGCCTGGGAAAAGCCGATCGCGGCCGGCGTGCCGGAATCCGGCACGGGTACCACGATGTCGGCTTCGACCGGGCTTTCCTGCGCGAGCTCCGCGCCGATGCGCTTGCGCACCTCGTAGACGTTGCGACCCTCGACCGAGGAATCCGGCCGCGCGAAATAGACATATTCGAAGATGCAGAAGCGCGTCTTCTGCGGCTCGAACGGGAAAAGGCTCTCGATGCCCTTGGAGGTGACGACCACCATCTCGCCGGGCTTGATGTCGCGCACGAAACGGGCTCCGATGATGTCGAGCGCGCAGGTCTCGGAAGCGAGAATCCAGGCGCCGTCGAGGTCGCCCAGCACCAGCGGGCGGATCCCCAGCGGGTCGCGGCAGCCGATCATCTTCTTGGCCGTCATCGCCACCAGCGAGAAGGCGCCCTCGACCTGGCGTACCGCATCGATGAAGCGCGAATTCAAATCGCGCTCCTTGCTGGTCGCGACCAGGTGCAGCAGGGTTTCGGTGTCGGACGTCGAGGAGAAGATCGAGCCCTGCTTCTGCAACGCGCGCTGCACGGTGAGCGCGTTGGTGAGGTTGCCGTTGTGGGCAACCGCAAGACCGCCTTCGGCAAGCTCGGCGAAGAAGGGCTGGATGTTGCGAATGCCGGCGCCGCCTGTCGTGGCGTAGCGCGTGTGGCCGATGGCGCGATTGCCCTGCAGGCTGTCGATGACGCGCTGCTTGGTGAAGGTGTCGCCGATCAGGCCGACATGGCGTTCGACATGGAACTGGGTGCCGTCATAGGAGACGATGCCGGCCGCTTCCTGGCCGCGATGCTGCAGGGCGTGAAGGCCGAGTGTGACGATGGCCCCCGCATCCTGCCGGCCGAATATGCCGAACACGCCGCATTCGTCGTGGAAATGGTCGTCGGCCTCGGCGGAAAGGACATTGCCTGCGTCTGCCGTTGAGTCTGCCATCTGGTGCTCAAGCTCCGCTAAAGCTGCCATATAGGGCCATCGCTCGCCGAACGCAACGCATGCCCTCAGGCATTCACAAATAGCAGGGGCAGGCCGTGCCGACTCTGCCCGAAATCAGTTTGCCGGCGCCGGAGCGGGTGCCGGGGCAGGCGCCGGCGTGGCAGGCGCCGGCTCGTTGTCGGCCGGGGCCCCGTTCTCGCTGTCGTCGGGCGCCGGCGCATTTTCGTCGCCGGCCGGAGGTTCGGCAGCGGGCTGGTCGGTCGTGGCCGGCGCGCCGGCCTGCGGCGTGCCCTTATGCGTGTATTTGTTGACCAGTTCCTCGGTGTTTTCCGGCAGCACGCTTTCAAGCTTGGCGCCGATCGTCTCAAGCAGCGGCCGCGACTTGGCGTTTGCGATCCAGGCAGGCGCCTTGGCGCCGGCCAGCCAGTTGAAGAACATAAGCGCCACCGCGACCACCAGGATGCCGCGCGCCGCGCCATAGAGGAAGCCGAGCGTGCGGTCGAGCGCGCCGATACGCGAATCGATGATCCAGTCGGCAAGCTTCATGGTGATGACGGAGACGACGATCAGCGCGATGAGGAAGACGACGCCCGCGGAAGCGGCCATCGCGATCTTGTCGTTCTCGACATAGGGCTGAACGTAGGGCAGGACCGGCTTGTAGAAGAAGAATGCTGCGGCCGCCGCCGCTGCCCAGGAAACCACCGACAGCACTTCGCGGGAGAAGCCGCGCACCATGGCGAGCATTGCTGAGACCAGCGTGAAGCCGACGAGGATTCCGTCTAGCAGCGTAATCGGCATGGTTCTCGCCCCACTTCCTGTCTTACGGCCCGACGAGCCGCGTCACTCCCCGTCGTCGGCACGGCCGCGCCGCGAGCCGGCTATGCGTGCCACAAGGTCGGCAAGCTCGGTGGGCTGGAACGCGCCGGCCCCGATCCCCCCGGCAACTTCCTCGCTGCCAAGCGGCAGCACCGCGCTTCCAAAACCCAGCTTTTCGGCTTCTTTGAGGCGCTGCTGCGCATGCGCAACCGGCCTCACGGCGCCCGATAGGCTGATTTCGCCGAAATAGACGCAATCGGCGGGAAGGGCAAGACCGGTGAGCGACGAAACCAGCGCGGCGGCGACCGCGAGATCGGCCGCCGGCTCGGAGATCCGGTAGCCGCCGGCGACATTGAGATAGACGTCGTGCTGGCCGAAGCGCACGCCGCAATGCGCTTCCAGAACAGCGAGCACCATCGACAGCCGCGCGCCGTCCCAGCCGACCACGGCGCGGCGCGGCGTGCCGAGCGAGGAGGGCGCGACCAGCGCCTGGATCTCGACGAGCACCGGCCTGGTGCCTTCCATGCCGGCAAACACCGCGGCGCCCGGCGATTTCGCGTGGCGTTCGCCGAGGAAAAGCTCGGACGGATTGGAGACCTCGCGCAGGCCCTTGTCCGACATTTCGAACACGCCGATCTCGTCGGTCGGCCCGAAACGGTTCTTCACCGTGCGCAGGATGCGGAAGTGATGATTGCCTTCGCCTTCGAAGTAGAGCACGCCGTCGACCATATGTTCGACCACCCGCGGTCCGGCGATCTGGCCTTCCTTGGTGACATGGCCGACGAGCACGATCGCGGCACCTGTGGATTTCGCGTAGCGGATCATCGCCTGGGCGGCCGCGCGTACCTGGGTGACGGTGCCCGGCGCCGAATCGGCAAGGTCGGTCCACAGCGTCTGGATCGAATCGAGGATGACGAGGTCCGGCCGCTTGCCGTCGGCGATCGTCGCCAGGATGTCCTCGACATTGGTTTCGGCGGCGAGCTCGACGGGTGTCGAGGCGACGCCGAGGCGCTGCGCCCTGAGCCTGATCTGCGCCACCGCTTCCTCGCCCGAGACATAGACGACGCGATGGCCCTTAGAGGCAAGCGCGGCGGCGGCTTGCGTCAGCAGCGTCGACTTGCCGATGCCGGGGTCGCCGCCGACCAGCAGCGCCGAGCCGCGCACGAAGCCGCCGCCGGTGGCGCGGTCGAGCTCGCCGATTCCCGAAACGATGCGCGGCGCGTCCTCGATGTCGCCCGACAGGTTGGTGAGCACCACGGCGCGGCCCTTGCGGGCGTTGCGCGTGTTGGCAGGCCCCGAGCCGATGCCGCCGGACGTGCCTTCCTCGACCAGCGTGTTCCACTCGCCGCAGGCATCGCATTTGCCGGCCCAACGCTGGTGCACCGAGCCGCAATTCTGGCAGATGAACTGAACGCGCGATCTGGCCATTAGGCGTGGCCCGACAATGGATACGTCGGCGGGACAGGGTGAAGGAATGAGGCCTTTCCCAAGAGCTACTCAAACCTTTCCGGCAAATGATGCTCTTCCGCCAAATCCGAGAAGCGCGTGAACTCGCCGTGGAAGGCGAGGCTGACCGAGCCGGTCGGTCCGTGGCGCTGCTTGGCCACGATGCACTCGGCTTTGCCGCGCGCCTCGTTCATCTCGTTTTCCCATTTGACGTATTCCTCGGTGCCGAGCTTCGGCTCGCGGTTCTTGAGGTAATATTCCTCGCGATAAACGAACAGCACCACGTCGGCGTCCTGCTCGATGGAGCCGGATTCACGCAGGTCCGAGAGCTGCGGGCGCTTGTCGTCGCGGCTTTCGACCTGACGCGACAGCTGCGACAGCGCGATGATCGGCACGCCGAGCTCCTTGGCCAAAGCCTTGAGACCCGTGGTGATCTCGGTGATTTCCTGCACGCGGTTCTGCGAGGCGCGCGCGCTCGATCCCTGCATCAGTTGGATATAGTCGATGACGATGAGGTCGAGGCCGCGCTGCCGCTTCAGCCGGCGCGCGCGGGCCGAAAGCTGCGCGATCGAGATGCCGCCGGTCTGGTCGATGAACAGCGGGATCTTCTGCATCGTCTGCGAGCAGGCGACGAGCTTCTCGAAATCCATCTCGGTGATCTCGCCGCGGCGGATCTTCGAGGACGAGATCTCGGTCTGCTCGGAGATGATACGGGTGGCGAGCTGCTCCGACGACATTTCCAGCGAGAAGAAGCCGACGACACCGCCATTGGCGGCTTTGAAGCTGCCATCGGCCTGCTGCGCCGGGACGTAGGCCTCGGCAATGTTGAAGGCGATGTTGGTGGCCAGGGAGGTCTTGCCCATGCCGGGACGACCAGCGAGCACGATCAGATCGGAGGGCTGCAGGCCGCCCATGCGGCGGTCGAGATCGCGCAGCCCGGTGGCGATGCCGGACAGATGGCCGTCGCGCATATAGGCGGCGTTGGCCATGTCGACGGCGGTCTTGACCGCATCGTTGAAGCTTTCGAAGCCGCCGTCATAGCGGCCGGTTTCGGCGAGCTCGAACAGCCGTCGTTCGGCGTCCTCGATCTGGTCGGAGGGCGACATGTCGACCGGCGCGTCGTACGCGATGTTGACCATGTCCTCGCCGACGGTGATCAGCGCGCGGCGTGTCGCAAGGTCGTAGATCGCCCGGCCATAGTCGGTGGCGTTGACGACGGTGACGGCTTCGACCGCCAGCCGCACGACATATTGCGCCACCGTCATGTCGCCGACCTTCTCGTCGGCCGGCAGGAAGGTCTTCAGCGTGATCGGCGTCGCGATCTTGCCCATGCGGATGAGCTCTGCCGCGACCTCGAAGATGCGGCGGTGCAGCGGCTCGTAGAAATGCGAGGGCTTCAGGAAATCGGAGACACGGTAGAAGGCGTCGTTGTTGACGAGGATGGCGCCAAGCAGCGCCTGCTCGGCCTCGATGTTGTTCGGTGCCTCGCGATAGAGCGGCGTTTCCGCCGCGCCGAATTTTCGTGCCGCCTCTGCCATGATGTCCCCGATTTCGATCCCGCCTTCCTCGATACCAGAACGAGACGGATCGGGTGCTGACCTTTCTGCATCACTGTGCGGCCAACCGACCTTGATTCACGTTGTTCACAGGAACGGCAAACCGTCCACAGGACAGTATTCCGGTGGCCCGATTCCGGTTGACTCGGCAAGCCGTAATTCTTACGTGCAGGCGCGGAACGAAGCAAGAACAATTTTGTCGACGAGCCGCCGTTGGAGCCTCGCTCGTAGCGGATGTATTGTCCGTTTGGGGCAGGCGGGCACGAACGTTCGAGGTTAGCCGAAACACTCGTCAAGTCGTCATCCACGGGTCTGCGCGTCCGCTTCGCTCCCGCTCCGCCCGTGGATGACGAAGCTCGGGTGCTTCGGCTAATCCCCAAAGCAAACGAGTTGCCAGCGCATTGGCACCGCGACTTCTTTCGATGCCGTCGAGGTGTGCGTCCTACGCCAGCGTATCGCCCCAATCCGCCCGCCGCGCCGCCTTGAAGACATCGCCGTCGCGCTTGCTGAACAGGCGCTCGCCGGCGCTGCCGTCCGGCTGGCAGAGTTTCAGCACCACCTTGCCGGAACCGCCCTTGGGCGGCGCGATCACCCGTGCCGGGCGGATCGGCGCCGGCTGCCGGGAGGCGGCGAGGTAGATGAACTTCTCGTCCTCCCACGGCACCTCGGCTTCCTTGACCAGGCGGTGCAGGCGCGACCGCGCGACGCGGCGCGCGAAATGGCACCAGTCGGGTGGCGCGATCGGGCAGGGCGCCGCGTGCGGGCAGGGCGCCAGAACATGCGCTCCTGCCTCGATCAGCTGTAGCCGCGCGGCAAGGATGCGCTGCCAGCCGGCGGGCGTGCCGGGCTCGACGATGAGCAGCGTGTCGGCAGTAAGCCGCCAGAGGCGGTCGATGAGCTTCGGCAGCGAGGCGGGCACGATCTCGTCCAGCACATAGGCGGCGCTGACCAGGTCGGCGGGCTTGATGCCGTCAAGATCGATCGTCGCGTCGCCGGCGATCCAGTCGGCGCGGGCCGCGATTGCACCCTCTGCAAGCACCTGCCCGACCTTGCGCACGGCAGCGCTTGCCTCGACCAGAACCGCCTGTTCGAGCCCGGGCCATGCGTCACTCGTGGCCCAAAGCATTGTGCCAGGTCCGGCGCCGATATCGAGCAGGCTCGCCGGCCGAAAACCGGGGCGGGCCTCGGTCAGCGCCTCCAGGCTGGCGCGCACTGCGGCATAGGTGGCGGGCAGCCGCGTCGCCAGATAGGCCTTGACCGCCATCTCCTCGCCCATATGCAGACGGCCGTCGCGCAGCTCGGCGCGGTAGCGTTCGGAAAGCGTCCTGGCGGCCCGTTTCAGCGCCGGGAGCGGCTCCTTCTCCAGCAGGCTGTCGACGCCTTGCCGCAATTGGGCGGGGAGTTCCATCGGTCAGGCTCCCTTGGAATTAAAGAGATAGAGCATGATGTCGTCCGAAAACCGCTTCACACTTTTCGGCGTCATGCTCTGGGCGCAAGCAGGATTACGGAGGCGCCGACGATGCAGAGTGCCGCCCCCGCCAGGTCCCAGCGGTCGGGCCGCACGCCTTCGACCAGCCACAGCCAGCCGAGCGAGGCGGCAATGTAGATGCCGCCATAGGCGGCGTAGGCGCGGCCCGCCGCATCCGTGTCGACCAGCGACAGCAGGAAGGCGAATAGCGCCAGCGAGACGAGACCGGGGAGAAGCCAGAGCGGCGACTTCTCCAGCCGCCACCACGCCCAGAACGAAAAGCAGCCGGCGATCTCGGCAAGGGCTGCTGCGATGTAGATCAAGTATGTCATGAAAAAGGTCTCGCGAACGAGACCTTTTTCGTGGCGTCAGGCCGCAATGGCAAGCGGCAATGCGTGTCTATTCCATCACCTTGCGGCGGCGGGTCGGCTTGGCGGCAGCAGGCGCGGCCGGTTCCTGGTGGCCGAGGTCGCGCAGCTCAAGCGCCTTCTCGCATTTGGCCATGTAGTCGCGCGTCACCGGCAGCGTGTCGTTCTGCTTGGCGAGCTGGAACTGGAAGATCACCAGGTCCTGCCAGCGGAAGGCGGCCTCGGAAGCGGCGAGATAGAATTCCCACATGCGGCAGAAGCGCTCGTCATAGATCGCCTTGGCCTTGTCGCGGTTGGCGGCGAAGCGCTCGCCCCAATGCTTGAGTGTGTCGGCGTAGTGCAGCCGCAGAATCTCGATGTCGGTGACGACCAGGCCGGATTTCTCGATCGCCGGCATCACTTCGGAAAGAGCCGGGATGTAGCCGCCCGGGAAGATGTATTTGCGAACGAAGGCGCTGGTCGCCCACGGCACGCCGGAACGGCCGATCGTGTGCAGCAACATGACGCCGTCAGGCTTGAGCAGCGTGGCGGCCTTGTCGAAGAAGGTGCGGTAGTGATTGACGCCGACATGCTCGAACATGCCGACCGAGACGATGCGGTCGAAACGTTCGTTGAGCGCGCGATAGTCCTTGAGCTCGAAATGCACGCGGTCCTGCAGGCCCATCGCGTGGGCTCGGTCGGTGGCGACACCATGCTGCTCGGTCGACAGCGTGACGCCCTGCACATCGACGTCGAAGGCCTTGGCGAGATAAAGGCCGAGCCCGCCCCAGCCGGAGCCGATGTCGAGCACGGTCTGGCCGGCCTTGAGCCGCAGCTTGGCGGCGATGTGGCGCTTCTTGGCGACCTGCGCCTCGTCCAGCGTCATGTCCGGCTGTTCGAAATAGGCGCAGGAATACTGCATGTCCTCGTCGAGGAAGAGCTTGTAGAGCTCGCCCGACAGATCGTAGTGGCGCTGCACGTTGCGGCGCGAGCGCGCGGCGGTGTTGATCTGCTGCAGCCGGCGGAAGGCATGACGCAGGTTCTCGATAGCCTTCGACCAAGTCACGTCGATGCCGCTCGAGCCCATATTCTGGAAGGCGATGCGCACCAGCCCCAGCACCCCGCCCTCGATCACGTCCAACTCGCCGTCCATATAGGCTTCGGGCACCGCCAGCATCGGGTCGAAGGAGATGGCGCGCTCGGCATGCATGGTCTTGATGTGGATATGCACCGGCTCGCCGCTGCCGTCGCCGAACTTGTGTGTCGTACCCTTGGGGCCGGTCACCTTCAGGCTGCCGGCCCGCACCAGGCGTTCGAGAACGTGTTTCAACAGGATATTCATGACCAAATGTCCCCTCAGTCGGATCACCCGGTAATCGGACTGGAATGCCAGAACGAAAGTGCCACAACGCGTCGCCCGCGTCCAATCGACGCGCCACGCTGTAATGTGCACAAGATATAGGGTGTCGGAAAGTTCCGTTTGGCACAAAAAAGCCCGGGTCGAAGACCCGGGCGTTAGTCCAGAAAATTCTGGAGGCCTGTGAACCGAAGCGTTGCTTCGATTGTGCGGTTATCAGGCGTTCTCTTCGCCGCCCTCGAACTCGGCGTTCGGGTCGAAGAAATTCTCCGGCCGGGCGTTGTCGTTGATGTCGTCGCCATAGATGGCTTCGGCGGTGGTCAGCGTCTCGCCCTTGGCCTGGCGCTCCGCCTCGTCGGCCGAACGGGCGATGTTGAGCGTCACGGTGACCTGGACCTCCGGATGCAGCGCGATCGCCACATTGGAAAGACCGATGGTCTTGATCGGCTGGTTGAGCTCGATCTGGTTGCGGTTGACGGTGAAGCCTTCGGCGGTCAGCAGGTCGGCGATGTCGCGGGTCGACACCGAGCCGTAGAGCTGGCCGGTCTCGCCGGCCGAGCGCACGACGATGAAGCTCTTGCCGTCGAGCTTCTCGGCGACCTGGGTGGCCTCGGACTTGCGCTCGAGGTTACGGGCTTCGAGCTGGGCGCGCTGGCCTTCGAACTTCTTCTTGTTGGCTTCGTTGGCGCGCAGCGCCTTGCCCTGCGGCAAAAGGAAATTGCGGGCGAACCCGTCCTTGACCTTCACGGTCTCGCCCATCTGGCCGAGGCGGGAAATGCGCTCGAGGAGAATGACTTCCATGGTTTCGTTCCTTCGGTTGGCGCCATTCGAGACGGCGTCGGATTCTTCGGAACAGGTCAGGAAGCAAAAGGGCGTCGCCGCCGGTGTCGCTGTCCTGCCTGTCTGGCAGTTAGAGGCTTATGGCCTCAACTCGGGATTTAGTGCTCAATCCGACACGCCCGCCGCGTCGGTGAAAAGAGCGGGCGGCGAACCGCCCGCTTGCTAGACCATGATGCCGAAAAGCGGATACCGGTTTTCGGACAAGATCAAGGTCAATCTAAAAGGCCTAGCGAACCACGTAGGGCAGCAGGCCGAGGAAGCGGGCGCGCTTGATCGCCTTGGCGAGCTCGCGCTGCTTCTTCTGGCTGACGGCGGTGATGCGCGAGGGCACGATCTTGCCGCGCTCGGAAATGTAGCGCTGCAAAAGACGCACATCCTTGTAGTCGATCTTCGGCGCATTGGCGCCGGAGAACGGGCAGGTCTTGCGGCGGCGATGGAACGGGCGCCGGGTCGGGATCTGGTTGATGTCGACCATTATTCTGCACCCCCTTCAACGCCTTCGCGCGGACGGCGCGGGCCACGGTCGCCGCCTTCGCGGTCGCCGAACGAACGCGGACCACGGTCGCCGCGGTCGCGGTCGCCGAAGGAGCGCGGGCCACGATCGCCGCGGTCGCGGTCGCCGAAGCCGCCGCGCTCGGAGCGCTCTTCGCGCTTCTGCATCATCGCCGAAGCGCCTTCCTCATGCGCCTCGACCTTGATGGTGAGGAAGCGAAGCACGTCTTCCGACAGGCCCATCTGACGCTCCATCTCGTTGAGCGCGGCCGGCGGGCAGGTGATGTCCATCAGCGTGTAGTAAGCCTTCCGGTTCTTCTTGACCCGGTAGGTGAGGGACTTCAGTCCCCAGTTCTCGATCCGGCCGATCGAGCCGCCATTCGCGGTGATGACGCCCTTGTACTGTTCGACAAGCGCGTCAACCTGCTGCTGCGACAGGTCCTGCCGGGCAAGAAACACATGTTCGTAAAGAGCCATTATGTTTTAGTGCCTTTCTTCGTTTCTCTCGACCGGCCCTCGCGGCTAAGCCTCTGCAACTTGTCTGACCCGACGGAACGGGGAAGAAAGGAGCAATCACGAGACGGTCGAGAGCGGAGACACGGGAGACCGAAGCGCTTCTGGCTTCATGCGTGGCTTCCGAAAAAACCACGGCCCTCCGTTCAGCCCCCAGCAAGGACCGGCAGATTGGGCGCGTCTATATAGCAAATCTGTCGGAAGGCAAGGCCGGTACGGCGCCGGCACGGCTCCAGAGTGTCGCAGCCTTCAGAAAAACGCCAACGCCGGCCAGTCCTGGATTTCATCGATTTTCCGGTCATTGCGTTTCAGGCCTCGTCCACGCCAGCACGTCAACTATGCCACCGGCTCCGATCGCCGCCGGCTCAACTCGTATGCGCGACGAGCTTGTCCACCGTCTCGGGGAAGAAGTCGGGCGCCGAGTGCCGTTTGCCGAACATCATGTCGTACTGGATGAGCCGGAAATCGTTGATCTTCGGATCGATCTGCTTTTGCCTCGCCCAGTCCGGCGTCGCCTCGCCCGCGGGCGACAGGAGCAGGTTGCGGTCGACCACCCGGTAGCGTTCGCGCAGCGCGCCGAGGAAGCCGGTGTAATAGGGGTGCGTGATGCCCGCCGTGGCCAGGATATGGTAGGGCAGGAAAGCCGGGCTCACCGCGCCCAGGCTCTCGACCGGACCGGAGCGGTTCGACCAGATGACCAAAGGCGTGTCGTGATGCTCAAGCGCGGCGTCGGCGCTCGGTTCCTTGCGCGGCGCCACATTGTCCTTGAGGAAGCCGGTCTCGACATAGACGGGTCCCAGCGGCGGCAGATGGTCGCCGAAGAAGGCGATTATGGTCGGCCGCTGGCGGGCCTTCGCCCAGTCGATCAGCCGCTGCAGGCCGCGGTCGGCGTCGGCCGAGCCCTCGGCATAGGAAAGCAGCGATTCCCGTGCCCAGGAACTGATCGGCGCGTCGACCGAATGCGTCGGGTTGTAGTAGCGGTAGGGTTCGTAAGGGCCGTGGTTCTGCAGGCTGACGGCGAATAGGAACACCGGACCGTCGCCGGCGTCGGCCTCGCTGATGATCTCGTCGGTCATCGCCGCGTCGGAAGCGAGCGGCCCGCGCTTTTCCATCGGCGGCAGCGTCTCTTCCGAGCGGAAGTCGTTGAAGCCGAAATCGGCGTAGACGGCGCCGCGGTTCCAGAACCAGTTGGTGCCGGGATGGATGGCGCGCGCCCTGTAGCCCTCGCTCTTCAGGAAGGTCGCCAGCGACGGGGTAGGGGTGCGCACATATTGCTGGTAGGGGATCGAGCCGGCCGGCAGGAAGGCGTTGGAAAAGCCGGTCAGCGCCTCGAACTCGATATTGGCGGTCATGCCGCCGAACTCGGGAGAAAACATCGAGCCGGAGCGCAAGGCGCGCACTGTCGGGATCGGGTCCGGTTTGATGCTGACGCCGGGCAACTGCGACGGATCCCAGAAGGATTCGCTCATCACCACGATGATATCCGGCTTCTCGTCCGGCACCGAAGCGTCGATGTACGGCCCTTCGATCGCCGCCATCGATTTTTCGGAGTAGCCGGGCGGCGCCGAGACATGCGCCATGGGCACGTTCATCGCGAAGGCCAGCGCAAAACCGTTCGAGGCGTAATTTTCCTTCTGGTCCCACATGATCGGGATGATCTGCAGCCGGTCGCGCGTCCACGAGAAGGTGGCGTAATCCATGATCGAGACAAAGAAGGCGAGCAGCGGCACGGCAAGCGCCAGCCGTGCCAGGCGGCCTTTGCGGCTGAGGATCGGCACCCGCCGGCGCCAGGTCCGCCAGCCGTAGACGAGCAGCGCCAGGCCGCCGACGATGCCGGCAGCCAGCATGACGGCGGTCCATGGGCGCTCGCGCACCAGAAGAGGCATCAGCGCCATGATCTGGCGGCCAAACAGGAAATCCGTCGGATAGAGGGGATCGCCGAGATAATGCGATTTCTGGCGACCGACAAAGGCAAGCGCCAGCGTCAGCGGCGCCACGATCATCAGGCTCTGGTGGCTGCGGCCGAGCACGGCGTCGAGCCCGACCAGCACCAGCGCGAAGACGATGATGGTGGTCCAGCCCGGCTTGAAGGGTTGCAGGAAGAAATCGACCGTGCCGAAGAAATCGCCACGCACGATCCATTCGATCGCGAACACAAGCAGGGCGGAGGCAAGAAGTGTCGCCAGGCCGTAGCGTACGGTCGGCCAAGGTCGTCCCGGCAGGTAGCCGGTGGACGGATCGTCTTCCAAGAACTGCGGCACGGGCTTGGCCGCACCTTTTCTGATCCTTGCCACTCTGCTTCCCCCGGCCAGGTAACCCGCCTTCCACGCGTGTCACGTTCCTGTCATTGAAATGTCACGCAAAGCTAGCGCCTGTGGCCGAAATAAGAAGAGCCAGCAAACGATTCGTGAGCGGTTTTCATCAGGTGTGATCGCCAAAAAGCCTTTTGGAACAGGGAGTCAGCCGGGTTTTCCGGCTGAAATGCCGGCCGAAGAGACGCCCGCGGGCTTGACTTGGCAGTCCGCCTTGCGCCAGAGGCATGGAAAACCAGCCTCTGGAGAGACTTCAAAATGGCCGTCGCATTCACCTTTCCGGGACAGGGCAGCCAGGCCGTCGGCATGGGCAAGGACCTCGCCGATGCCTTTCCCGAAGCGCGCAGCGTCTTCGAGGAAGTGGACGCCGCACTCGGCGAAAAACTGTCGAAACTCATCTGGGAAGGCCCGGAAGAGACGCTGACGCTGACCGCCAACGCCCAGCCGGCACTGATGGCGGTGTCGCTGGCGGCTATGCGGGCGCTGGAAGCGCGCGGCTTCTCGCTCAAGGACAAGGTGGCCTATGTCGCCGGTCATTCGCTGGGCGAATATTCCGCGCTTGCCGCGGCCGGTTTCGTTTCGGTCGGCGATGCGGCGAAGCTGCTTCGAACCCGCGGCAACGCCATGCAGGCGGCGGTGCCGGCCGGCGAGGGCGCCATGGCTGCCATCATCGGGCTGGAGCAGGCCGATGTCGAAGCTGCTTGCGCCGAGGCAGCGCAAGGGGCCGGCAAAGGCTCCGTCTGCCAGGTCGCCAACGACAATGGCGGCGGCCAGCTGGTGATTTCGGGCGCCAAGGCGGCGGTCGAGCTGGCGGCCAAGCTCTGCACCGAAAAGGGCGCCAAGCGGGCGCTGATGCTGCAGGTTTCCGCGCCCTTCCACTCGGCGCTGATGGCGCCGGCGGCCGACATCATGCGCGAGGCCCTGGCCGGCGTGGCGAAACAGGCGCCGATAGTCCCGGTCGTTTCCAACGTCACTGTAACGCCGACCAGCGACCCGGACGAGATCGCCCGCCGCCTGGTCCAGCAGGTCACCGGCCGCGTGCGCTGGCGCGAGACCGTGGAATGGTTCGGCGCCAATGGTGTGTCGAGCCTCTACGAAGTCGGCGCCGGCAAGGTGCTGTCGGGCCTGGCGCGCCGCATCAACCGCGACATCGCCACCGGCGCCATTGGCACGGCGGCGGAAGTCGAGGTGGCGCTGGCGGCTCTCGGCTGACCGTCGTTCCTCTTCTCTTGAATTTTTAGCGCCGCAGCGGTACATGAATACATGTATTCACCGGAGGTTCTCATGCCGACATCCATTCGTCTGGCGCCTGAGATTGAAGAACGCTTGGACTTTCTCGCCGTCAAGACCGGCCGCAGCAAAGCCTACTATCTGCGCGAACTCATTGAACGTGGGCTCGAAGATGTAGAAGACTACTATCTCGCTGCCGAGGTGCTCGAGCGGATCAGGCGAGGTGAGGAGGATGTCGTAAAGAGCGAGGATTTCTGGCGTGGCCTGGACGCTTGAGTACGCTCGTTCAGCTCGCAAGTTTGTCGAAAAACTAGATCCGCACACACGCCGCCGAATCCGCGATTTCATCGAAAACCGACTTGCCGAACTCGACAATCCGCGTGAGCTAGGCAAACCACTTAAGGGCCCGTTGGCGACATTCTGGAGGTACCGACTTGGGGACTACCGGATTATCTGCGACGTACAAGACACGCGGCTCGTAATTCTTGTCGTGACGATCGGCCATCGAGGCGACGTCTACAGATAGCCTGACCCCTGATTTGTCCGATTTGAAAGGGAATAAAAATGTTCGAACTGACCGGCCGCAAGGCGCTCGTCACCGGCGCATCGGGAGGCATCGGCGAAGCGATCGCCAGGGTGCTGCATAGCCAGGGCGCCATCGTCGGCCTGCACGGCACCCGTGTGGAGAAGCTGGAAGCCTTGGCGGGCGAATTGGGTGACCGCGTAAAACTGTTTCCGGCGGACCTGACGAACCGCGACGCGGTCAAGGCGCTCGGCCAGAAGGCGGAGGCTGATCTCGAAGGCGTCGATATCCTGGTCAACAATGCCGGCATCACCAAGGACGGCCTGTTCGTGCGCATGTCGGACGCCGACTGGGATTCCGTGATCGAGGTCAACCTCACCGCCGTGTTCCGGCTCACCCGCGAACTGACCCATCCGATGATGCGCCGCCGCCATGGCCGCATCATCAACATCACCTCGGTGGTCGGCGTCACCGGCAATCCCGGCCAGACCAATTATTGCGCCTCCAAGGCCGGTATGATCGGCTTTTCCAAGTCGCTGGCGCAGGAGATCGCCACCCGCAACATCACCGTCAACTGCGTCGCCCCGGGCTTCATCGAATCGGCCATGACCGACAAGCTCAACGACAAGCAGAAAGAGACGATCATGGCCGCGATCCCGACCCGGCGCATGGGAACCAGCGCCGAGGTTGCGTCCGCCGTAGCCTACCTCGCCTCCAATGAGGCGGCTTACGTTACCGGCCAGACCATTCACGTGAATGGCGGCATGGCGATGATCTGAGAGGAGGTCGGCCGGACGCCTGTGAAAACAGCCATTTCGGCTTGGACGCCCGTCATTTTTCGTGTAATGCGGCCCGCAACCCGGCGGTTCGGGCAAAAATCGGTCCTGCGGCGCGTTTCCCGCAAGACCATCTTTCAGCTTGATTAGCGGCATTCCGCCCGCTAACGAAGACAGACAACCTAAGACGAGGATTGCCCCAAATGAGTGACACCGCAGAGCGCGTCAAGAAGATCGTCATCGAGCATCTCGGCGTCGATGCCGACAAGGTGACGGAGCAGGCGAGCTTCATCGACGACCTGGGCGCGGACAGCCTCGACACGGTCGAACTCGTCATGGCGTTCGAAGAAGAGTTCGGCGTCGAGATCCCGGATGATGCGGCCGAGACCATCCTCACCGTCGGCGATGCCGTGAAGTATATCGACAAGGCCTCGGCCTGAGTTTTTTCGCAGGCATCACCGGGGAGGACCTGCGATGAGGCGTGTCGTCGTCACGGGCCTTGGCCTGCTTTCGCCGTTTGGCATGGGCGTTGAGCACAGCTGGCGGGAATTGCTCTCCGGCCGCAGCGCCTGTCGGCGCGTCACCGAATTCGAGGTGGACGATCTTGCCTGCAAGATCGCCCACGTCATCCCGCGTGGCGACGGCTCCAACGGCACGTTCAACCCGGAGGCCGTGCTTGAGCCGAAAGAACTGCGCAAGATCGGCGAGTTCATCCTCTACGGCATCGCGGCCGCCGACGAGGCGCTGGCCGATTCCGGCTGGAAGCCGCAGACGCATGAGGACCAGTGCGCCACCGGCGTGCTGATAGGCTCCGGCATCGGCGGCATCGACGGCATCGCCGAAAACGCGATGATCCTCAAGGAGCGCGGCCCGCGCCGTATCAGCCCTTTCTTCATCCCGGGACAGATCATCAACCTGGTCTCGGGGCAGGTCTCCATCCGCCACGGCCTGAAAGGCCCCAACCATGCGGTGGTCACCGCCTGCTCGACCGGCGCGCATGCCATTGGCGACGCGGCCCGGCTGATCATGTGGGGCGATGCCGATGTGATGCTGGCGGGCGGCGCCGAGGCGCCGGTCACCCGGCTGTCGATTGCCGGCTTCGCCGCCTGCCGCGCGCTTTCTACCGAACGCAACGACACGCCGGAGACCGCTTCGCGACCCTATGACCGCGACCGCGACGGCTTCGTCATGGGCGAGGGCGCGGGCGTCGTCGTCCTGGAAGAGCTGGAGCACGCCAAGGCGCGCGGCGCCAAGATCTATGCCGAGGTCACCGGCTATGGCCTGACCGGCGATGCCCACCATATCACCGCGCCGGCCGAAGATGGCGATGGCGCCTTCCGCTGCATGACGGCGGCGCTGAACCGGGCGAAGCTCTCGCCGGCCGATGTCGACTACATCAACGCGCACGGCACCTCGACCATGGCCGACACGATCGAGCTTGGCGCGGTCGAGCGACTGGTCGGCAACGCCGCCTCGAAGATTTCGATGTCGTCGACCAAGTCGTCGATCGGTCATCTGCTGGGCGCTGCGGGTGCCGCGGAAGCGATCTTCTCGATCCTCGCCATCCGTGACAACATCGCTCCCGCCACCATCAATCTCGACAATCCGGAACGCGAGACGGCGATCGATCTCGTGCCGAACAAGCCGCGCCAGCGCCAGATCGATGTCGCGCTGTCGAATTCCTTCGGCTTTGGCGGCACCAACGCATCGCTCGTGTTCCAGCGTTATAGTGGCTGAGCAGACGGCCCGGGCAATTCCAGGAAATCCGGGCAGCGGCTTTCCGTCCGGGAGTGCCGTAAACAGATAGCTACCGGTAGTCCGCCAACTGCCGTCATTTTTGCCAAATTCGCCCCTAGGCTTCCGCCGGGGGATTCGTTGCAAGATCAGACGGCAGGGCGTGATGAACACTAATCCGGGCGGCGGGGATTTCGGACGGCAAGGCACAAAGGGGCCGATCGTGCCGAAGACGGCGGCCGAGGCATTGCGCCCGGAAGCCGGCACGCCGCCGCCGTCGAAGCGCTCGCGCGCCTCGCGCAGCCAGGTCATCGTGTTCCTGAATTTCTTCCTCTCCGTGGTGATCCTGGTGGTGCTCGCCTCCGGTGCTGCGCTCTATTTCGGCATGCAGGCTTTTGTCGAAGCCGGACCTTCCGCCAACGGCGATACCTTCATGATCAAGCCGAACACCGGCGTGCAGGAGATCGCCGACCAGCTCGAACGCCGCAACCTGATCAGCGATGCCCGCATCTTCCGGCTCGGCGTGCGCGCTACCGGCAATGAAACGGCGCTGAAGGCCGGTGAATACGCCATCAAGCCGCGCGCCTCGATGCGCGACATCATGGATCTCTTCAAGAGCGGCAAGTCGGTAATGTATTCGCTGACCATTCCCGAAGGGCTGACGGTCGAGCAGGCGCTGCAGCGCGTCGCCGATCAGGAGGCGCTGACGGGCGATATGCCGCCGACCCTGCCGCCGGAAGGCAGCATCGCCACCGACACGCTGCGCTTCACCCGCGGCGCTACAAGACAGCAGATGGTCGACAAGCTGATCGCCGACCAGAAGAAGCTGGTCGACGACGTCTGGGGCCATCGCGCGCCCGACCTGCCGATCGCCAACATCGATGATTTCGTCACGCTCGCCTCGATCGTCGAGAAGGAAACGGGCAAGAGCGACGAGCGCTCACGCGTCGCCGCCGTCTTCCTCAACCGGCTGGCCAAGGGCATGCGGCTGCAGTCGGATCCGACCATCATCTACGGCCTGTTCGGTGGCAAGGGAAAGCCGGCCGACCGGCCGATCTACCAGTCCGACCTCGACAAGCAGACGCCTTACAACACTTATCTGATCAAGGGTCTGCCGCCGACGCCGATCGCCAATCCCGGCCGCGCGGCGCTCGAAGCGGTCGCCAATCCGTCGAAGACCGACGATCTTTATTTCGTCGCCGACGGCAATGGCGGCCATGTCTTTGCGGCGACGCTGGAAGAGCACAATCAGAACGTCGCCCGCTACCGGGCGCTGCAGAAGAAGCAGGCTGATGCCGCCGCCAAGGCTTCCGGCCAGACGACGGCGCCGGCCGCTCCCGATGGCAATGCCGACGGCAATGACGCCGGGGGCAATGGCAACAGCGAGAACGGCGACGCCGGTGGCGGCGCCGCGCAGTAGGCTCGATGCATGTCGCCCAAAAGTGCGTAGCGGTTTTGGGAAAACGATATGCATCAAACTCAGTGCATGTCGCCCAAAGGTGCGTAGCGGTTTTGGGAAAACGATATGCATCAAACTCAGTGCATGTCGCCCAAAAGTGCGTAGCGGTTTTGGGCTAAACGACATGCATCAGTCAGAGACTTGAAGTGCGACGCCTGGATCCGTTTCGGCGCGATGCGCTTTGAGCTTGCCGCACGCGTCCTTTGACGCGAGGCCATATTCATGTTTTGAGGGGGCGCCGGCCGATCTCCGGCGATTTTTGGGGCGCGCAGCGCTGGGCCTTGCGGGCCTTTGCCTGCGACAGGGGGACGACAGGGCGATGAACCTGCAAAGCATGACCGGTTTCGCGCGGTCCGCCGCCGAAAGCGAGGGCACCTCGATTGCCTGGGAGGTGAAATCGGTGAACGGCAAGAGCGCCGAGGTGAGGCTGAGGTTGCCGCAGGGTTTCGACCGGCTGGAAACCGCCGTCCGCCAGACCGTCCAGAAGCGCTTCGCGCGCGGCAATTTCCAGGCGACGTTGACCGTCGGCCGTGCCGCCGCCAGGCAAATCCAGCCGGTGGTCAACGAGGCGTTCCTCAAGGACCTGGCGGGGCTGGCGAAGCGCTTGCAGGAGCAGTTCGGCACCGAGCCCGCCACCGCCGACGGCCTGCTCTCCCTGCGCGGGGTGCTCGACATTCCCGAAGCCGTCGAGACCGAGGAGGAGCGGGCCGCCCTCGATGCCGCGATCTTGTCGGCGTTCGAGGCAGCGCTTGCCGGGCTGGAGCAGGCGCGTCGCGGCGAGGGCGAAGCACTTGGCACGCTGCTTGCGGGCCATATCGACACCATCGAGGCGCTGACGCTGAAGGCGGAGGCCGATCCCTCGCGGGAGCCTGCGGCAATCCGCGAGCGCATCGCCGAGCAGGTGCGTCTCTTGATGGATGCCTCGGCCAACCTCGATGCTGCCCGGCTGCACCAGGAGGCTGCCTTCCTCGCCACAAAGGCCGATATCCGCGAGGAGATCGACCGGCTGAAGACGCATGTCGCTTCCGGGCGGGCACTGCTCAAGAGCGGCGGCGCCGTCGGCCGCAAGCTCGATTTTCTCGCGCAGGAATTCAACCGCGAATCGAATACGTTGTGCTCGAAGTCGAACGCCGCCGCGGTCACCGCGATCGGGCTTGAGCTCAAGGCGGTGGTCGACCAGTTTCGCGAACAGGTCCAGAATCTGGAGTGACGGGGATGGTTGCCAAGGAGCCGACGGCCGCCAGGGATCTGGGATCCCGCATCCGCCGCCGCGGATTGATGCTGGTGCTGTCGTCGCCGTCGGGCGCCGGCAAGTCGACGATCGCGCGCAACCTTCTCGAAAGCGATTCGAGCCTTGAGCTTTCGGTCTCGGTCACCACGAGGCCGCGCCGCGGCTCGGAGATCGAGGGCGTCCACTATCATTTCCGCACCATGCGCGAGTTCGAGCGGCTGCGCGATTCCGATGCGCTGCTCGAATGGGCCGAAGTGCACGGCAATTGCTACGCGACGCCGCGCGAGCCGGCGGAGATGGCGCTGGCCGAGGGCCGCGACATGCTGTTCGACATCGACTGGCAGGGCGCCCAGCAGCTCAAGGAGAAGATGCGCGCCGACATCGTCTCGATCTTCATCCTGCCGCCGTCGATGAAGGAATTGAAGGCGCGTCTGAAGCGCCGCGCCGAGGACCAGGAATCCGTCATCGAGACCAGGTTGAAGAACGCTCGCCTCGAGATCGAGCATTGGAAGGAATACGACTTCGTCATCGTCAACGACGATCTTGACCGCGCCTTCGCCGAAGTCCGAGCCATCGTAGCCGCCGAGCGCCTGCGCCGCGACAGGCGGCCTGGTCTGTTCGATTTCATTTCCGGTTTGCTGGACGAGAAGACGGGGTGAGGAGGGCCGCTCATTAAGGCCTGCCGATCTCAATGATGAGCTTCGCCAAGCGAGTCTCGTCGCCCGCAAAGCTCTGGATCATCGCGTCCAGGACACGCTTACGATCGAGAACATCGGCATTGAACGAGAATCCAGCGTTGTCCATCAGCATTGCCAGGAAGGTAAGCTGAGTCCGGCCATTGCCTTCTCGGAATGGATGCACGGCATTGATTTCGGCCAAAACGTGCGCAGCTCCAACTGCGAAGTCTTGGATAGCAAGCCCGCGAAAATTGTCGGCCTCGATCATTCCGTGGAAGATTTTGCGCATCTCCTGATCGACATATTCGGGATAGCAGAACCAGTTGCCGCCTTTGCCGATGCGAATGGCACGAATCTCGCCAGCCCATTCGCAAATGTCCTGGAACAGGTGATGGTGAACGACTTTGTAGTGCTCATAGTCCAGGTTGCCGGCTGGCATTTCCTCATCGGCCCTGGTCAGAAAGAGCGCCAACTCGAATTCGTTGAGTTGGGCTTGGTCCTCGATATTCAGCTTGTTGCGAAGAACAGTTGTGCCTGGATAGCATAATGGATCGTCTTTAGCGGCGTAGACCACCTGCCGATCCTATTTTTTCCGAGATGCTTGTTCCTTAATCAACACCCTGCGTTCGTCCCCGGTGAGCCCTCGTGCGCGGCTCTCCGTTAGAATCGTCGCCATGCGGCGTGACAATTTGAGACCTTCTACGGCGCTGATCTTCTCGCCTCTGTCACTGGTCAGGAGGAACTGACCATTTTGCCCGGAGCGAATGATACTGTGGTTCTTTTTCATTCAGCAACACTACCATGTTCCATGATTTCGCGGCAACCGCGCCGCCCGTCCGGCGAGCCGGCGCCTGCGGTCAAACCGCGTTTGTCAGCCTGACAAACTCTTCCACGCTGAGCGTCTCGGCCCGCCGCGTCGGGTCGATGCCGGCTCGCGTCAGCAACGCTTCGCCGCCCAGGCTCTTCACGCTTTGCCTGAGCATCTTGCGGCGCTGGCCGAAGGCGGCCTCGGTGACGCGGCCGAGCTTTCTGCCATCCACGGGCAGGGGAGAGGGGCGCGGCACCAGATGCACCACCGATGAGGTCACCTTCGGCGGCGGCGTGAACGCCTGCGGCGGCACATCGAAAGCGATCCTTGCCTCGGTGCGCCAGCCCGCCAGAACGCCGAGCCTGCCATAGGCGTCGCTGCCCGGCCCCGCGGTGATGCGCTCCGCCACCTCGCGCTGGAACATCAGCGTCATCGACTGGTAGAAGGGCGGCCAGTCGGCCATGGTCAGCCAGCGGATCAGAAGCTCGGTGCCGATATTGTAGGGCAGGTTGGCGGCGATCTTCACCGGTCCGCCCTTCGCCGTGCCGGCAAGTGCTGCAAAATCCGTTTTCAGCGCATCGCCGGGAATGACCTCCAGGCGACCGGGATAGTGGCTGGAAACCTCGGCCAGCGCTTCAAGGCAGCGCTCGTCGCGCTCGATGGCGATCACGCGCCGAGCGCCGTTGAAGAGCAGCGCCCGCGTCAGCCCGCCAGGGCCTGGACCGACCTCGATCACCGTCGCCTCGTCGAGATCACCGGCGGCGCGGGCGATCTTGCTTGTCAGGTTGAGGTCGAGCAGAAAATTCTGCCCGAGCGCTTTCTTGGCCTGCAGGCCGTGTCGCTCGAGCACGTCGCGCAGCGGCGGCAACCCGTCGATCGTGGTGCGCGCGTTCAATTTATCCTCATGCTGCCGCGGCCTGCCGGCCGCTGTCGGCCAGCCGCCGCGCCAGCCTCAGCGCGGCGATCAGGCTGTCGGCGCGCGCAATGCCTCTGCCGGCGATGTCGAAAGCGGTGCCGTGATCGGGCGAGGTGCGGATGAAGGGCAGGCCCAACGTCACGTTTACCGCCTCGTCGAAGGCGAGCGTCTTGGCCGGGATCAGGGCCTGGTCGTGATACATGCACAGCGCCGCGTCATAGGAGGCGCGTGCGCGCGGATGAAACATCGTGTCGGCCGGCAGCGGTCCGACCGCGTCAATGCCCTCCGCTTTCAGCGTCTCGACGGCCGGGGCGACGATTGCAGCATCCTCCAGGCCCATGGCGCCGCCTTCGCCGGCATGCGGGTTGAGCCCGGCGATCGCAAGCCTCGGCCGCGCGATGCCGAAGCGGCTCTTGAGATCGGCGGCGGTGATGCGCGCCGTGGCGACGATCAGCTCCGTCGTGAGCACGCTCGGCACTTCGGCCAGAGGGATGTGGATGGTCACCGGGACGGTGCGCAGGTCGGGTCCGGCCAGCATCATCACCGGTGTCACGTCCCTGCCGGTCTGGCGCGAGGCCAGATACGCCAGATATTCGGTGTGGCCGGGAAAGCCAAATCCGGCATCGTAGAGCGGCTTCTTGGCGATCGGGCAGGTGACCACTGCGGCGGCGCGGCCGGCGAGACAGTCGGCGACAGCGCGGTCGATGGCTTCGATGGTGCCGGCGGCATTGGCCGGGTTTGGCTCTCCCGGGCTGTCGACATGGCGCGCATGGAGCGGCACGACGGGAAGCACGCGGGCAAAATGATGCGCCGCCTGTCCGGGCAACGTCTCGGCAATCGTGACATTTGCGCCGACGAGTCGGGCGCGGGCTTCAATCAGGGCAGGGTCGGCGAGCAGATAGAAGGGCGGTACGCCGGCGCTGTCGCCCGCCTGCCAGGCGGCGATGGCGATCTCGGGCCCGATGCCCGATGGATCGCCGACACTCAGCGCCAGCGGCGCATCGGTCTTCTGCGTGCTCATGCGGTGGGTTGGCTGCGGTATCGCACGCTTGTCGCTCAGAGCATGATGCCGAAAAGTGTGCAGCGGTTTTCGGGCGACATCATGCTCGGCCTCTAAGGAGCATGATGCCGAAAAGTGTGCAGCGGTTTTCGGGCGACATCATGCTCTATCTCTTTGATTTAGAGACGGATCCAGATTTCAGGTCGATCGAACCTGAAATCATCCGGCTCTAGCGCTCGACGATCTTGGCCTTCTGGCGCAACTCGGCGACATACTTCTTGCTGAGTTCGTCGGCGTCCTTGTCGCCGCTGCCCTCGGCCTGGAACACCATCTGCGCGGCCTTGTCGTCGGAAACCTCGCGCGAGGAGCAGACGCCGATGAATTCGACGCCGCGCTCGGTCTCGCGCGTCGGCGTCGCGGCGCCGACCTTGGTCGCCTTGATCTGCTCGGCCCAGTCGGACGGCAATTGCGGCGCCAGCACGCGGCCGAGGTCGCGCACGGTGACGTCGAGCAGGCCCTTGGCGAAGTCGCGCGTGGTGGCGCAGCCGCTGAAGCGGGCGCGCATGGCGTCGGCTTCGCGCTTGCGTTTGGCGAGCGTGGCGGCGCGCTCCGAGGCCGGCACCACGAAGATCACCTGCTGCAGCATATATTCCATGGCGGTCGGCTTGGATCCGCCCTTGTCGAGCATGCGACGGACCGCATCCTGCTCGGTCACCGAGCCGCCTTCGCCGGAGCGGTAGCGCGCGCTGAGCGCCTGGTTCCAGGCCATCTGGGCGCGGATGAATTCCTTGAAGTGTTCCTTGGTGACGCCCGACTGGTTCATGATCGCGTCGAGTTTCGCCAGCGGCATTTTGTTGCCCGAGGCGAAGCGCTGGTAGGCGGCGTCGACCTGCTGATCGGTTATGCGGATGCCGAGCCGCTTGGCCTCGGCCAGCCGCAGCGTCTGGTCGATCATCTCTTGCCCGGCATCGCCCTTCTTGTGCTGCAGCTTGAAGAAGGCGGCGCGGTGCGCGATGTCGCCGGTGGTGATCGGTATGTTGTTGACGACATACTTGATCTGCGCGGCGAAAGCAGGCTGCACAACAGCCGTGACCGAAACCGATGTCGCCGCCACCAGAAGCGCAAATCCTGCCGAAAACAGGTATTTCCTCATCTTACCTTCCCAATTTTTCCCCGCCACGACGGCGCCGCGCGACCTCAGAACGCCTGCGCGATGCAGTCGACCCCATGCCCGTCCTATGCGGCGAAACGATGTCGCCAGCGCATGACCCTGAGAATCAGGTCCATTTTCGAAGGATCGCGCCCCAAATCAAGATCAAAGCACCATCGGCGCGCCCGAAACAACGCACGGGCCCGAAGCGGTGCGCCCGTCCTTGGTCACTGGATGGTATCGACCGCGCTTGTTGACGAGCCGAAATCGCCGAGCGTGCGGAACGACAGGTTGAAGCCGATGTTCTGCGACACTTCCTTGGTAATGGAATCGCGCGTCTGCGAATACGTCATGATGTAGGTGAAGCAGGAATCGTTGTAGGCGAAGCCGACACCGTCCCTGACCAGCACGCTCGTCTCCAGGTCGTAGGTGCCGGTGCCGAACAGCCGCCAGTTCTGCGCCAGATGCGTCGAGGCGCCGAGCGTGACCTCGTGGCGGTCGGTGGCGAAGCCATAGAGCGGCTGCGCCTCGATGAAGGCATATTTGGCACTGAGCGATATCGGCAGACCGGAATAGGCGGCCTTCACTTCGGCGCGCCTGACTTCCCAAGTCTGCTCGTCGAAACGCCCGCTCACCGACCCGGAGAAGCCGCTCGGGCTGTTGAAGCCGACAAGGCCGACATAATCCGAGCTCTGCTTGTCCAGGCCGGATGCGGCCCCGACATTGACGAGATCGGGTGCGGCGAAAGAGTTCTGGCCCGCGAGTTGATAGGACTGGCCGAAGATGGCGTTCGTGGCCCAGCCATTGTCATAAGCTCCCGAATACCGGAAGCCGATATTTGCGCGCGTGCCGCCTTCGATACGGTCATAGCCCGAGAACTTGTCGCGCTCGAACAACGTGGTGGCGTCGAAGACGAAGCTCTGCGCGTCCTCGTTGGGGACGGCCAGTCCGCCGACATATTGCTCGTTCGGACGCACGAAGACCTGCGCGGTCGGCTCCAGGACATGGCTGGAGTTCGGCATCGAGAACAACAGCGGCCAACGCGCCTCGAGCCCGAGGGTGGCCATGTAGCGGGCAAGCGAGGAGCGCATGTCGCCGCTTTCATGGAGATTATCCGCCATCTGGTTGACGGCCGCGATCGAAGCGGAATTGGCGTTGACGTAGCCGGCATCACCGCGGAAGGCGAGCAACGGCGTCAGTTGCAGGCCGCCATCGGTGGTGAAGGTGCGCTTCCATTCGGCTTCGGCGGTGAGCCGGCTCGACTCGCCCTCGATGCCGCGCACATTGTTGATGGATGTGTCGTCGAGAGGATTGGCGAGAACCGCATCCAGCCGGTTGCGGCTGATGACGCGTGCATTGACGTTGAGCGACAGCTGCCCGCCGGCCAGCGACGTGTCGGGAATATAGGCATAGTCGAACGACGGCAGCACCCAGGGCTGCTTGGAGGCGCGCGCCGTCGGATCGCTGGAGAGCGTATCCTCCTGCACCTCGAAGCGCATGGCGCGGACGTCGAAGTAATTGCGGTCGCTCAAGCCCGTCAGGTAGATCGACGACTGGTGGACGAGATCGCTGTAGCCGTCGATATTGTAGGTGCGCGAGAAGTCCTTGTCGGTCTGCAGCAGCACGTCCCAGCCGAAGTCCCAGCGCTCGTTGATGGCGAACTGGCCCTTGGTGCCCATCATGCCACGGAACTTGTTCGGATCGCCGAAATCTCCCGAATCGACGGTAGGACGATTGCCCGTGGCGATGAACGCCTCGGGATCCTGCTGCTGGATGCCGGCGATCTTCAGCGTGTACTGGCCGTTGTTGAAGCGCTGGCGCCACTCGGCCTCGCCGAGGAAACCCTGCTTGGTGTAGCCGCTGCCGGTGACCGTCAGGTCATATGTCGGGGACAGCGCGAAATAATAGGGGACTTTGACGCCGACGCCGAGATGGTTGTTGTAGACGATGCCGGGGATCAGGAAGCCGCTCTTGCGCTTCACCGTCGGGTCGGCGATCTCGAAGGCGGGCAGATAGGCAAGCGGGAAGCCGAAAAATTCGAAATTCGAGTTTTCGAAGCGGACCGTCTTCTTCTCGCCGTTCCAGATGATTTTCCTGGCCTTGACGCGCCAGGTCGGCGCTTTGTCCGGCTTGTCCTCGCAAGGTTCGCAGGCGGTGTAGACGCCGTTGTGGAAGGTGGTCAGCACGCCGCCCATGCGCTCGGCGCTCTCGGCGGCGAAATAGGCCTTGTCGACCGTTTCGACGCGCAACGCGTTGAGGAAGCCGTCGGCGAAGTCGTCGGTGATGTCGATATGCTCGGAATTGACCTTGGTGCCGTCACTGTTGATCAACTCGACGGCGCCGCTGGCGACGAGGCGCTTGGTATCGCGGTTATACACCACGCGCTGGGCAACCAGCTTGTTGCCGCCATAGTCGATCTGCACGCCGCCGACGGCCGTCACCGTGTGCTTGTCGTTGTCATAGACAAGCGTATCGGCGGCCAGCAGCATCTGCGTGCCGGAAGGGACGGACTTGGCAGCGATGGTCTGCGCCAGCGCGGGTGCCGTCGGCACCGCACAGGCGAACAGACATGCCAAGGCGGTCGCCCCATAGAGGCGTGCCATACCGGCCTGCCCATGGCTGCGCAAAACCGCCTCCCTCACTAGCCGTCTTCCTTGTATAGCAGAAAGGTCACCCCAAAGAACATAGCCACGACAACCGGAACCCATGCAGCCACCATAGTAGGCACGAATCCGGCGACACCGAATGCCTTGACCAGTACCGAAACGACATAAAGCAGAAAGCCGGCCACGACGCCACCCAGAATCATCGTTGCCGACTGCCCCATTCGCGCAAATCGCATTGAAACCGTTGCAGCAATCAGCGTCATGGCGACGAGAAGGAACGGCAACGCCACCAGCGAATCAAACTGCATGGCGAAGGCATTTGCCTTGAGCCCGAAGGAGCGGGCAACCTCGATCTTGCGCGGCAGCTCGTAGAAGGGGATGGTTTCCGGGCGCGCCAGGCGTTCCTGCACGAATTCCGGCTTGAGATTGGTCGGCACCTTGTCGGACGCCAGCGCCTGGATATTGCCGTTCTTGAAGACCTTGACGTCCTGCAATTCCCAGTAACCGTCGCGCAGGAAGGCCTTTGCGGCATCCTTGCGCTCGGCGATGTTGCCCTGCGGGTCGAGGATGAAAAACACCGCGTCCGCCATCTCCAGGCCCTGATTGAGGATGGCGCGGGCGCCGATGATGGTGTCGCCGGATTCGGTCTTCTGCCTGAGCCAGGGCGTGACGTTGGTGGTGACGGCGTTCGACTTGCCGGCCCTGAGGTCGTTCTCCATCTGCTCGGACCAGGAGAAGCCGTGTGCTGCGATCGGGTTGATGACGGCGACCGACAGCACGCCGAACATCAGCGCGCCGACGCAGCACGGGAACAGGAACTGCCAGGCCGAGACGCCGGCGGAACGCGCGATGACAAGCTCATAGCGGCGGTTGAGCGACACCAGCGTCGCCATCGCCGAGAACAGCCCGACGAACGGCACCGTCTGCAACATGATCATCGGCATCCTGAGCGCCGAGATGGCGAAGGCCGTGCCGTAGGTGAAACCCGGCAGCCCGGTCGTGCGTCCGGACAACTCTGTGAAATCGATCAGGAACACCAGCGCCAGCAGGCCCAGGAAGAACCAGAAGGTGATCGAGACGTAACGGAAGAAGAAATAGCGGCCCAGCGTCCAGCCCATGCTCAGGCTCCCTGGCCGGAAGCGCGCCGGGCGAGCCAGAGCTTGAATGCCGTCCAGTTGTCGCCGGTGCGCCTGGCAAGGCCCGTCAGCCAGTCGGCCCAGGCGACCGGCAATTCCATGCTGCGCGACGAGACGATGAACCAGATCGAAACCGCGGAGGCGACGAGCGGTATGGCGTAGAGCAGGTAGACATAGTACCAGACCCTGTCGGCTTTGCCGGCGGCGAAGAAGCCGAGCCATCGCACGAAAAGCGCTATGGCGATCGCCGTGATCAGCGGATTGACGCGCGCCTCTCGGTGCGAGCGCGCATCGCCCGCAACGGCAAGCGCGATCAGCGCGAACACCAGCGAATAGGACCATTCGGCGAAGCGCTGGTTGAGCTCCGCCCAGTAGCTGCCCGGTTCGCGCTGGAACATCTTGTCGTTGGGATCCGGATTGAGCAGATATTGCGTCGTGCGGTCCTTGGGCAAAAGCGTGATGTCGTTCGCCGCCGACATGAAGGCGGACATGTCGAAGGCATAAGAGGTGAACCGGATGACGGAGAGGTCGCCGGTCACCGATTTGCGGTTGATGACGCCGTCATTCATCATCAGCACCTTCTCGTCGCCCTTTTCGACGATGCTGCCGGTCTTGGCGTAATAGGTGAGGCTGGCGCCTTCCTCGCGCGAATCGGCCACGAAGATGCCGCCCAGCCGGTTGCCGGGCAGCCGTTCGCCGACCTGCAGGAACAGGCCCTCGTCGATCTTGCGAAACGTGCCTTCCTGGATGATCAGCGACAGAAGATCGGCGCGCGAAGCCGCCACCAGCTGGCGGTTCTTCTGCCTGGCATAGGGGTCGATGGCGTTGTCGACGATGAAGGAAAAGGCGCAAGCCGCGATGGCGAGCAGCAGGATCGGCCGCGCGATCGTCCAGCGCGATGCGCCGGCGGCGCTGAGCACGGCAAGCTCCGAATCGGTGTTCATGGCGCTCAGCGTCTGCGCCACCGCCACCACCAGCGCGAACGGCACCACGATCGGGATGACCGAAGGGATGATGAGCGCCGCGACTTCGAAAAAGGTCAGCGCCGACTGGCCGTTGTCGGTGACGAGGTCGATCTTGGCCAGCACCTGCGTCGTCCACACGATCGCCAGCGTCCAGACCAGCGCCGCGAGGAACATCGTCAGCGCGCGGCGCATGATGTAGCGTTCAACGACCTTCATGAAGGCTTTTCTCGATTTTGCCGAACGGCATCATGCCCGCCGACAAGGTAGTGATCCGGCGACGCCCGCACAACTGCGTCATAGGCGGCTCGCTCCGGTTTGTCGCCCCACGCCACATGCCCCGGCGTGGCGGAGTCTCCGCGCCAATGGATAAGAAATGCAAAACATTGATGGTTAACAGCAGGTTGCGGCAGCGAGCTAAGGCCGTGCCGAGGCGAATCCTTTGTCTATGGTGGCGCCGATATAGACTGCGATTTCGGCCAAAGTCTTGCCAAATGGCTGAAAACGACCAAATGTCGCGCACGCTTGCCAAACCTCTTGCTCGCTGAAAATTACCTTTGCCGGCACCTTACGGCCATCCCCGAAAGCAGGACCTGATGACGTCGAGACCATCCATTTCTTTTGCCAAATTCGCCGCGCCGAAAAAGGGCAGCGTCTTCGTATTCGCAGCCGACGGCGGCGGGCTCGGCGAGGCGGCGAAGGCTTGCGATCCGGCCGGCGCGCTCACGCGTGCCTTTCCGGTCGCCGATTTCTCCGGCAAGTTCGCAAGCTCGGCCGAAGTGCTGGCGCCGGAAGGAACGTCGGTCGACCGGTTGGTGGCGGTCGGCGCCGGCAAGGTCTCGAGCCTCGACGACAATGCCTGGCTGAAGCTCGGCGGCGCCGTTGCCGCTTCGCTGCGTAAGGCGACCGAGGTGGCCGTCATTCTCGATCTGCCGGAACTGCAGCCTGACGGCCGGCAGGCGGCGAGCCTTGCCGCCGGCATCCTGCTGCGCAGCTACTCCTTCGACAAATACAAGACCAGGAAAGACAAGGAAGACGGCCAATCTGACCGAAAGTCGGGCAAGCCCGCCAGGGTGACCGTCCACTGCGCCGATCCCGCGGCCGCGAAGAAGGTGTTTGCCGGTGAGGAAGCGGTGGTCGACGGCGTGCTGCTTGCGCGCGACCTCGTCAACGAGCCGGCCAATGCGCTGGGCCCTGTCGAATTCGCCGAACGCGTCAAGGCGCTGGAAACGCTCGGCGTCGAGGTCGAGATCCTCACCGAAAAGGAAATGAAGAAGCTCGGCATGGGCTCGCTGCTCGGCGTCGCGCAAGGCTCGCCGCGCGGCGCGCGCCTGGCGGTGATGCGCTGGAACGGCGGCAAGGCGAAAGATGCGCCCGTCGCCTTCATCGGCAAGGGCGTCACCTTCGACACCGGCGGCAATTCGATGAAGCCTGCTTCGGGCATGGAAGACATGAAGGGCGACATGGGCGGCGCGGCCGCCGTCACCGGCCTGATGCACGCGCTGGCCACGCGCAAGGCGAAGGCCAATGTGGTCGGCGTCATCGGCCTGGTCGAGAACGCCGTGGACGGCCACGCCCAGCGTCCTGGCGACATCGTCACCTCGATGTCGGGCCAGACGATCGAGGTGCTCAACACCGACGCCGAAGGCCGCCTCGTCCTGGCCGACGCGCTCTGGTTCACCAACGACCGTTTCAAGCCGAAATTCATGATCAATTTGGCGACCTTGACCGGCGCCATCATGGTGGCGCTCGGCCAGCACTATGCCGGTCTTTTCTCCAACAATGACGAGCTCGCCGGCCGCCTTTTCGGCGCCGGTCAGGCCAGCCAAGAGCGGCTGTGGCGCATGCCGCTCGGGCCCGAATACGACAAGCTGATCGATTCCAAGAACGCCGACATGAAGAATATCGGCGGCCGCTATGGCGGGGCCATCATCGCGGCGCAGTTCCTGCAGCGTTTCGTCAAGGACACGCCCTGGGCGCATCTCGACATCGCCGGCACCGCAATGGGCGCGCCCTCGAGCGAGGTCAACCAGTCCTGGGGCTCGGGCTTCGGCGTCAGGCTGCTCGATCGACTCGTGCGCGATCACTACGAGGGATAGGGGTTGGCCGACATCCTGTTCTACCACCTGACCGAATCGACGCTCGAGGAGGCGCTGCCCGGCCTGCTCGAGCGCAGCGTCGAGCGCGGCTGGCGCGCGGTGGTGCAGACGGGCACCGAAGAGCGCCGCGACGCGCTCGACCAGCATCTGTGGACGTTCCGCGACGATTCTTTCCTGGCGCATGCCACCGACCGCGAGGCCTATCCGGCCGAGCAGCCGATCCTGCTCACCACCGGTGGGGGCAACCAGAACGCCGCGCAGATCCGCTTCCTGGTCGACGGCGCAACGCCGCCCGAGCTTTCCGGCTACGAGCGCGCCGTCTTCCTGTTCGACGGCCATGACGCAGCACAGCTCGAAGCCGCCCGCGGCCATTGGAAAACGATGAAGGAAGCCGGCCACGCCGTGACCTACTGGCAGCAGACACCTGACCGGCGCTGGGAGCGCAAGGCCTGAAGAGCGACCTCTCACGCTCGAAAGACATCATTACCATCACGCCCGATCCGGTCTATGAGTTAGTCAGACGCGGGTTCACGCGCCGGGGGAAGGATGCGGATCAGGATCGTCGGAACCGGCAGGGCGGTGCCGGCCCAATGCGTCGCCACGAATGCGCTGGAGGAAAGGCTGGGCCTCGGCAGGGGCGCGCTCGAAACCGCGACCGGCGTCGTCGAACGCTACGTTTGCAATGCCGAATCGCAGATCGACCTCGCCTGCGCCGCGGCGACACTTGCGCTGGCGGATGCCGGCCTCGAGCCGGGCGCCGTCGATCTGATCGTCGGCGGCTGCGGCGTGCCCTATCAGCCGTTGCCGGCAACGGCGCCATTGGTCATGCAGCGGCTTGGTATTGCCGACGGCTCGGCCGCCGCCTTCGACGTCAACAGCAGCTGTCTCGGCTTCCTCACCGCCTTCGAGACCGCTGGCCGGATGATCGAGGCCGGGCAATGCCAAACGGCGCTGGTCTTTTCGTCGGAAGTCGCCTCTCGCGCCTTGCCTTGGGAGGATGCGCCCGAGATTGCCGCGCTGTTCGGCGACGGCGCTGCGGCGGCGGTGCTGCGCCGGGCCGAGCCCGGCGAGGGCAGGGT
Source organism: Mesorhizobium sp. Arg314 (assembly GCF_053714275.1). Lineage (NCBI taxonomy): Bacteria > Pseudomonadati > Pseudomonadota > Alphaproteobacteria > Hyphomicrobiales > Phyllobacteriaceae > Mesorhizobium > Mesorhizobium sp. Arg314. The sequence goes on from NZ_JBSKBP010000003.1 coordinate 45,841, forward strand.
GGCGGCGAGCCTGATGCGCACTTATCCTTCCGGCTGGGAAGCCTGCGGCATCGGTTCGGGCGGCACGCGCTTCGATTTCCGAAAGGAGCGGGAAGCGTTCGCTGCGCACAGCCTTTTCCACATGGACGGCAAGGAATTGTTCCGGCTCACCTCGCGCCACTTCAACGGCTTCGTCGACGCTCTGCTCGAGCGCGCCGGCTGGCGGCGGGAGGAGGTCGATCTCGTCATACCGCATCAGGCAAGCCCCTTAGCGCTGGCCCATATGGCACGCCAGACTGGCTTTCCGCCGGAAAAGCTGGTCGACATCTCTGCCCGCTTCGGCAACCAGATCGCGGCCTCCATTCCTTTCGCGCTGGATGTCGCACGCCGCGAGGGCCGTGTGGCGGCGGGCATGAAGCTGCTCTTCCTCGGGACCTCGGCCGGCGTCTCCTTCGGCGGCATGGCGCTGGAGGTCTGAGGGATGACCGTCCTCGTCACCGGCGCAAGCGGCTTCCTCGGCTCCCATGTGCTCGAGCGGCTGGCCGCATCCGGCACGCTGGCGCTTGGGCTTGGCCGCGATGAAGCCCGCTGCGCCGCGCTCGAAGCCATGGGCCATCGCATCATCCGCCATGATCTTGCGCAGCCGCTCGACAGCACGTTCGCCCCCAGGCTCAACAGGGTCGAACGGATCATCCATTGCGCCGCGCTTTCTTCGCCCTTTGGCCGGCTCGCGGATTTCGAGGCGGCCAATGTCACGGCGACGCAGAACCTCGTCGATTTCGCCAAGCGCCAGGGCGTCAGCCGCGTCGTCCATATCTCCAGCCCGTCCGTCTGCTTCGCCTTTCGCGATCAACTCGGTCTCACCGAGGACGCGGCTTTGCCGGAGCCCGTCAATCACTATGCCCGCACCAAGCGCGAAGCGGAGAAGATCGTGCTTGGCCAGCCCTTCATCCATCCGGTGGTGCTGCGGCCGCGCGGCATCTATGGCGCCGGCGATCGGGCGCTGCTGCCACGCCTTATCAAGGCGGCAAAAAGCCGGCCGCTGCCGCTGTTTCGCGATGGCCGCGCGGCAATCGACCTCACCCACGTCGACGATGTGGTCGACGCTGTGTTGGCGGCGCTTGCTGCACCCGGGGAGGCAGAGTGCCAGGTCTTCAACATTTCCGGCGGCGAGGTGCTGCCGGTCCGCCGCGTCGCCGACGAGGCCTGCATCCGCGCGGGCTTGCATACACGCTGGCGGCCGATGCCGCTCATGCCGGCGATGCTGGCGGCGGGCCTGATGGAAGCGGTGGCGCTCCGGCTGCCCGGGCCTCCGGAGCCGCCGGTGACGCGCTATGGGCTCGGCCTCTTTGCCTATGCGCAAAGCCTCGATCTTTCCAAGGCGAAGCGGATGCTCGGCTGGGCGCCGAAAATCTCGTTCGAACAAGGGCTTGATCGCACTTTTGTCGGCGGAGTGCCGGCATGAAGCTCGTCTTCGCCAACAGCGCCTGGGTGAGCGCCGCCGAGCGGCTGATCCTGCGCGGCGGCGGCTGGCAAAGTGTCAAGCTGCGCGTCCGCTACGGGCTGATCTTTCACCCGGCTGCCGGGCCGGCGCTCATCGACACCGGCTACACGCCGGAAGCGCTGAGCGGTGAGCGGCGCGGCCGGATGCTGCGGCTCTACGGCGCATTGCTCAAACCTCAGCTCAACGCTGCCGAACAGGTTCTGCCGGTGCTGCGGCGTTTCGGCCTGTCGCCCGATGACATCCGCACCGTCATCGTGACCCATTTCCACGCCGACCACATTTCGGGCCTGTCGCTGTTCCGCAACGCTCGCTTCATCGCCAGCGATGCCGCCTGGGCGCGGGTTAAGGCGCGTACGGTCGGACAGAATCTGCGCCATGGTATCTTTGCCGAGCTGTTTCCGACCGACTTCGAAGCCCGGCTCGATGGCCTCTCCGACAAGCGGTATGTTCAGGCGAGCGAAGGCGTGCCGGGCGGCGCCGATCTCTTCGGCGACGGCAGCGTCATCGCGGTCGATCTTCCCGGCCATGCCGATGGCCAGTTCGGCCTGCTGTTTGCCGGCCTCGACCGGCCGCTGCTTTACGCCGTCGATGTGCAATGGCTGCTCGCCGCTTTGATGGAAAATCACACGCCGGGCTTCCCGGCCACCCTGATCGCCGAGGATGCCACGGCGATCGAGCCGACCAGCGCCATGCTGCGGCGCTTCCTCGCGGCCGGCGGCCAGGTCATGCTCTGCCACGATCCCGCGCCGACGCCCCACGACCTCGCGCCGGAGGCCGCATGAACGGGCTGGCGGAAGCGGTCGGCTCCTTCGCCCTGACGCGCTGGGTCTCGCGCAAGAGCCGCCTCGACTTCGAACGCTGGCAGGCGGCGGCCCTGCGGCGCTTCCTCGACCGCGACCTGCCGCGCGCGCCCTTTTACGGCAAGGCGCCGGCGCGCCTCACCGACCTGCCGGTCACCGACAAGTCGATGCTGATGGCGCGCTTCCAGGATTTCAACATTCACGGCCTCCCCGCCGCGGAAGCCTGGGCGGCCCTGGCGCGGGGCGGCCGCGTCGGCGCGCTCACGGTCGGCGCCAGCACCGGCACCTCGGGCAATCGCGGCCTGTTCGTGATTTCCGAGGCCGAGAAATACCGCTGGCTGGGCGCAATCCTTGCCAAGGCGGCGCCCGATCTTCTGTGGCGCGGCATGCGCGTCGCCGTCATCCTGCCGCAGAACACCGGGCTTTACGACAGCGCCCGCAAATCGCGCCTGGTCAAGCTCGCCTTCTTCGATGTGACCATGGGGCCGGAAAGCTGGCGCGGCGCGCTCGAAGCCTTCGACCCGACGGTCATCATTGCGCCGCCAAAGATGCTCCGCCATTTCGCGACCGAAAGCTTTCGGCTCCGGCCGAAGCGGGTCTTCTCCGCCGCCGAGATGCTCGACCCGGTCGATCGTCCGGTCGTCGAGGATTTCTTCCGGCTGCCGCTCGACCAGATCTACATGGCGACCGAAGGCCTGTTCGCGGTGACCTGCCGGCAGGGCGGACTGCATCTTGCCGAAGACTCCGTCTTCTTCGAATTCGAGCCGGCGGGCGAGGAGCTGGTGACGCCGCTGGTGACGGCTTTTCGCCGCCGGACGCAGATCATGGCGCGCTACCGGATGAACGACCTGTTGCGCTTGTCCGGACAGCCTTGCGCCTGCGGCTCGCCTCTGCGCTGCGTCGACGAAGTTGTCGGCCGCATGGACGATGTCTTTCGGCTCACCTCCAGGAACGGCCCGATCCTCGTCACGCCGGATGTGCTGCGCAACGCCGTGCTCAAGGCCGATCGCCGCATCGACGATTTTCGCCTCATCCAGACCGGGCCGGACAGGATCGAGCTCAGACTTCCGCCGGCGCTCGCGGACGATGCGGCGGCTGCCGCTCATCAGGCAGTGCTAACGTTGCTGGAAGCGCGAAGGGCGGTCGCCGCCGTGACGCTCGTCCGCGCGCCGCTGCCGCTGGAAACAGGCCGCAAACTGCGCCGCGTCGAATGCCGCCTGGAGCAGGCGCGATGAGCGGCGCGGCGATGATGGAAAGGCCTGAGCAGCAGGCAGACCGGGTCGAGAACAAGCCGGCAAAGGTCGAGGCTTTTGTAGGCCTTTTCAACGAGATGCCGGTGCACGATCTCGTCGCCAACCTGAAGACGAAAGTCGAGACATTCGAAGTCGCCGGCCGCATTTTTCCGCTGACGCTGAACGACGCGGATGAAGCGCCCAACTGCTATATCTGCTGCCCGACCAGCGCCTATATCGACTATGCGATGGACGAGACGCGCAACTTCGCCACCCACCCGCTGCTGCGGCGCGCGCTCAACGCCCTGATAAGCGCCTGCGCGCCGCTGGTCAGGGCAAGCGGCCTCGATCACCAGGCGCAGCTCAACAACTGGCTCTATTCGACCAATCCGGTGCCGCTGCTCGATCGGCCGACGGCCGCGTCGCTGCGCGCGGCCTTGACCGCGCGCTTCCCCGATCGCGCCATCGTCATCCGCTCGTTGAACGATATCGCCGATCCGGCGACCATTGCCGCCTTGAAGGCCGAGGGGTTTCGCATGCTGGCGGCACGCCAGATCTACATCTTCGCCGACCGCAGCGCCGCACCCGCGATGACGCGTGGGATGAAGCGCGATCGCGCCCGCTTGCGCGCAACGCCTTTCGAGCGGGTCGGCAATGGCGATTTCACCGAGGCCGATTATGCCCGCACCGAGATGCTCTACAACATGCTCTATCTCGACAAATACACGCCGCTCAACCCGCACTATACGGCTCGCTACATCGCCGAGATGCACCGGCGCGGCATCATCAGCCTGGCAGGACTGCGCAGGCCGGGTGGCGAGCTGGTCGCCGTCACCGGCCTGTTCGAAAACGGCGGCACGCTGACCCAGCCGATCGTCGGCTACGACACAAGCCTGCCTGTCGGGGAGGGGCTCTATCGCATGGCGATGGCGATGGCGCAGGACCACGCCACGGCGCGCGGCCTGTTCTTCAACATGAGCGCGGGCGCCGCCGATTTCAAACGCCGGCGCGGCGCGGTCGCCGCGATCGAATACATCGCCGTCTATGCCGGGCATCTGGCGCGCCGTCGGCGGATAGTGATCCGCGTCATGGAGACCGTGCTGGCGCTGGTCGGCATTCCCCTGCTCAGGAGGTTCGAACTGTGAGCGAGCGCCGCGGGCAAGACCACTGGCAGGCGGTGGCGCTGTCCGCCGATATCGGCAAGCGGCCGAAGCGCATCCTGTACGACGGCGAGCCCGTGGTGCTGTTCCATTCGGCGCAAGGCATCGCCGCGTTGTTCGACCGCTGTCCGCATCGGTTGGTCGAGCTGTCGACCGGCAAGATCGTCGGCGGCGAGATCGAATGCCCGTACCATGGCTGGCGCTATGACGGCGAAGGCCGCTGCACCGCGATCCCCGGTCATGTCGGCGCCATGCCGCATTACCGGGTCCGCCGCTTCGCCGCGATCGAGCGCGACGGCGTCGTCTTCATTTCTTCCGGCGTGCCGCGGGGCGAGCCTTACCTGCACTGTATGCAGGGCAAGGACGTCATCGTGCGGCGGGTGCGCTCATCGACGCAGTCGACGGTCATCGATGCCGCCGAGAACATCCTCGACGCCACCCATACCCATTTCACCCATAAGGGCCTGCTGCGCGGCCTGACGGCGAAGCGCCATCTGGTGCGGGTCGAGGTGACCGGCGGCGAGGGGTGGGTCGAGGCGAGCTACACAGGCGAGGATCGCCAGCAGGGCCTGATCAGCAGGCTGCTGGAAGGCGAGCGCGCGAGGACCATCGGCCGCTTCCGCCATCCCGGCATCGCCGAGCTCGAATATTGGGGCAAGGACGGGCTGGTGCTTGCCACCACCTTTCATCTGCGCCAGGCCGACGAGCGCACCGTCGAGGGTGTCGGCTGGCTGATCGGCCGGCGCCAGGGCCTGCTCGGCGAGCTCAAGGCGCTGGCCTTCAAGCCGCTCTTCACCATCGCGCTGCACCAGGACCGCCGGGTGCTGAAATCGGCAAGCGACAACGCTCGGCTGCCGCCGCAAGCCCTGCCGGTCATAGGCCCGCTGGATTTCCTGCGCCGCGATATCGCCGCGATCATGGACGGGAAGGTGCCGGCGGCGGCCGGTGAGCCGCGGGTGCATGAGATTGAGCTGTGAATTATAGTTCACATACCTTGATTTGAACGCTTCCGTGAATTATAATTCACACATGATCGAGGTCCGGCAGACTGACGAATTCGGGAAATGGCTGCGCGACCTCAAGGACATCCGAGCTGCCAGGAAGATCGCTCAGAGGCTCATCCGTGTTGGGGCCGGTCTGCTGGGAGACGCCAAATTCTTCGAAGGCATAGGCGAGCTTCGGATCGATTATGGGCCGGGTTACCGCGTCTATTTCGTCCGGCGCGGCAACACGGTCATCGTCCTGCTCTGCGGAGGTGACAAATCCTCCCAGGACAGAGACATCAAAAAAGCCAAGCTGATGGCAAACGAGGTTTAATATGGCTCTCAGAACCACACCGTTCGATGCCGCTGAATATTTCGACGACGCGGAGTCTCAGGCCGAGCTCCTTGCCGACGCGTTCGAGACCGGTGACGCGACCTATATCGCACACGCACTTGGCGTCATCGCGCGCGCTCGCGGCATGACGGCCGTAGCTAAGGGCGCCGGTGTTACCCGGGAGGCGCTTTACAAGGCATTGAGTGAAAAGGGCGATCCGCGCCTCAGCACCCTGCTGGGTGTCACCAAGGCCCTGGGCCTGCAGCTCGACGTAAAGCCTATCGACCCTGGTTCGCTCGGAGCGTGAAGCACCTCAACCAGGCCCGTTCCACTCGATATCGCGCGTCGAAGCCGCCTGCAGGCTGATCCGCTCGTGCAACGCCATTCGCGCGATCTCCGCCAGCGCCGGCCATTGCGCCCTTACAGGCGCGGGATCGCCCGGCCAGTCGAGCAATTCCTGGCCCTCGCGCATCGCCTGGCGAAACCGGGCGAGCCCGCCCGAACGCAACGCCGCTGGCAATCCATAAATCCACATCGCAAGCCGCACCATTTGCGGCGCGGTGACGTCGGGCGCGACTTCCGGACCGTCGCCGAGCACGGCATCCGCGAAGCGCGCCGGATCGCGGAAGAAATGCAGGCCGCTCACGGCGCGCGGATTGCATTCGAGCGGCAGCACGCGGCCGCTCGGCTCACGCATCAGGTCGAAGGAGATCTGCCCGGTCCATGAGGTGCCGGCGACGATATGCTCGACCAGCTCACGCGCAACACTGTCCTCGACCCGCTGGAAGAAAATGCCGGCGCCCTTGCCGGCGCGGTAAAGCGAGCGATAGAGCGCGAGTGCCTTGAGCCGACCCTGGCGTGCCACCGCATAGGCGCTGATCTCCTCGCCCTCGACAAAACGCTGCGCCACCCAAGGCATGGCGGGCGAGGGCGCGATTGCATCGAGCGCTTGCGGCGGCGGGCGCAGCAGCACATGGCTGGCAAAGCGCGACCAGACCGGCTTGAACACGAGTGCGCGCGAGCGGTCGCCCACGGCTTCGACATCACCGCGCGAGCTGAGCAGCGTCGTTTCCGGCACCTTCAGCCCGAGCCGTTCGGCGAGCCGGATGAAACTGTGCTTGTTGTGAACCTGCGCCAACAACTCAATATCGGGTGCAAACAAAAGCGCAGGCATGGTCCTGCCGCGCCAGACGAGCGCAAGGTGAAAGACTTCCTCGCAGGTCGGGATGACGAGGCCGACGCCTTCAGCCCGGGTCAGCGCCGCCACGGCGTCGGCATAGGCTTGCGGCGCGAAACGGGGCGGTGGCAGTCGATAATAGTGCGCCGAGGCCTTGCTCCCTGCCGCGATCGGCCGCGCCGGCGTGTCGGCCAGGATCACCCTGTGCCCAGCGCCATGGAGAAGGCGCGCCAGATGCAGCGCCACAGGGGCGCGTGCCCCGGTAATCAGGATGGATCCGTCAGCCCCCGGCATCGCTCATTCGCGGTCGTTCCCGTCGCGAAAAACCGTTGCGCGAAATCGGCGTCGTTGGCAACGCGGGCTGTTATCGATGCCCTGCGCTATTTTGGGGCCGGCCGGATCATTTCCGGCGCGGCTTTGCCTTCTCGGTCGCCGGCTTGCTCGGCCAGTGCCAGCCGTCGCCCTCGCCATGCGCGGGCTGCGGCCGCGCCACATAGGCGAGCGCGCCGTTGGCCTCGAGATAGACGCGCGACAGCATTTCGGCGAGCACGCCCGACGTTATCGCCTGCAGCCCGGCAATCACCAGGAAGAAGCCGGTGATGAGCATCGGCCTGGTGCCGATGTCCTGTCCCAGGAACACTTTCACCGCAAGCAGATAGGCCAGGATCAGCGAGCCGAGCACGCCGAGCACGATGCCGATGCCGCCGAAGAAATGGCCGGGCCGTGTGCGGTAGCGCAAGAAGAAGAACATGAAGACGAGGTCCAGCACCACGCGGAAGGTGCGCGAGATGCCATACTTCGACTGGCCGTGGATGCGGGCGTGGTGCGTCACCACTTCCTGGGCGATGCGGCGCGGCGTCGTCACTGTCGCGAGCCAGGCCGGGATAAAGCGGTGCATCTCGCCATAGAGCCGGACGCTGCGGATGACGCTGCCGCGGAATACCTTCAGGCTGCAGCCATAGTCCTTGAGCTGCACGCCGGTGACGCGCGCGATCAGCTTGTTGGCGATGCGCGAGGGCAGGCGGCGCATCCAGAACCCTTCCTTGCGGTTCTTGCGCCAGCCGGCGACGAGGTCGAGATCCTCGGTCAGCAAGCGATAGACCATGCGCGGAATGTCGAACGGATCGTTCTGCAGGTCGCCGTCGAGCGTCGCGATGACGTCGCCGCGCGCGGCGTCCAGGCCGGCCTGCATGGCGGCGGTCTGCTTGTAGTTGCGCACCAGCTCCACGCCATGCACATGTGGCCCGTATCGGGCCGCAAGCCGGCGGATCTCGGCGGGCGTGGCGTCCGTGCTGCCGTCGTCGACCAGCACCACTTCCCAGGGCTGGCTGTAATTTTCCATCGCCTGATGGATGCGGACAAGCAGCGGCTCGACATTGTCGGCCTCGTTGTACATCGGGATGACGATGGAGAGCTTGTGCTCGGGCATGACGGCGCCCTCGGGCAATCCGGAAGCCGGAATGGGAAGCACGTTCATGGCGGTCATTTCCTTGCCGGTCCCGCCGCCGGGGTTTCCGGCAGCGTCGATTTCGAGGGGAACAGCCAGGCGATCGCACCGGTTGCGACCGCCGAGCAGAGGATGAAGAGATGCAGCGCCAGCGCCGCCTGCAGGCCGTCCTTCAAAGCGATGCCGGAATAGAGCAGTGCTGCGGCGGCACCCGCCTCATAGGTGCCGAAGCCGGCGACGCCCTGCACCGGCAGGATGGCGGCGGCTTCCGCGCCGACCGCGCCGGGAAAGGCGGTCCGGAACGAGGTGCCGAGCAGCATGGCGAGCAGCCAGCCCTGCACGCCGAGCTTCAGCGCCCAATTGGCGATCGTCCACCACCAGCCATAGCGCGAGCGCCCCGTCGCTTCGGTGAAGATGTCGCGCAATTTGCCGAATTTCGAGACGATCCTGCCGCGCCCTGTCCAGTCATGCGGCGCGCGCGCCCAGCGCGGCAGGTACCACGCGGCGGCGATCAGCGCCGCGATGCCAGCGGCCCTGAGCGCCGGATGCAGGCCCGGCCAGACGAGGCAGGCCAGCACGCCGACGACGAAAGCGTCCTGCAGCCTGAACCACAGGAGCGAAGCGCTGGCGCGCACGATCGATACGCCGAATACCTGGCGCAAAAGGATCGGGAAGGCCGTCTCGCCGCCACGGAACGGCACGATGTTGATCATGGCATTGTGGATCAGGATGACGCGAAGCGTGGCGCCGAAGCGGCCATTCACATCGTCGCGGAATTCATCGCAGACACGCAGCGCCCGCAGCACATAGGTGACGAACAGCGCCGCCGCCACAGCCGCGAACGCGCCGGGCGTGATGCTGGCAAAGGCATCGCCGACCATCTTCCAGCGCGAGTCGCTGGCAAGCCATGCCAGCAGCGCCAAAGTGACGATTATCGATATCGCTCGCTTCAATCAGGTCTCCAATGGGCCGCCCAGTCGGGGCGGAAGCGCAATCCGAGGCCCACGTGGGGGCAACTCTCGAATGTCGGCCCGGCCGGCGCCGGTCCGATATCGGATCCGCGCCGGCTTTTTCAAGGCGCTGTTCCTATAGAGCAGCGGCCGCGGCGAATCCATAAGCTTGGTTGGAGCCTCGATCGGCACGGTCAAAAGCGGGCGGACGTCGCGCCCGCCCGCTTTGCCGTGATTGGCCTTACTCCCCGCCCATTTCTTTCTTGAACTGGTCGAAATCGACCTGCATGCCGTTGAAGACTGTGCTCCAGTGGCGCGTCAGCGCCGCCATGGCGACGGCCTCCTGGATCTCCTCGTCGGTGGCGCCGGCGCGCTTGGCATCCTGGGTGTCGGACCAGATGCAGTAGTTGCACGGGATCTGCGCCGCGACCGCCAGCGAGATCAGCGACTTGACCTTCGGCGGCAACGCCGTCTTGTCGCTGATCTCGATGGCCTTGACCTCGGCCCACGCGCCGGGCAGACCGGCTTTCGGGAACTGTTTCACGAAGCTTGGCACGCCGCCCATCGTCGACTGGATGTCCTTGAGGGCGGCGTCATAGTCATCGGCCCGGGTGGGCGCGGAAGCCAGCACGGCGGCAAACACGCCAGCAGCAGCGATGAGCGAGGCGGAACGAAGGCATGAATGCACGGTTGAGACGATGCGAATGACTGACATGATGTTCTCCTCTGGTTTTTGTTAGCCTTACGATGTAAGGTATGTGGAAAATGAACCTTACAGTGTAAGTTGTCAAGCGCGGCCATGGATGCATCGAGCAAAAAAAAGCGGATCCGCGGGAAACTCTCCCGCGAGATGATCGAGGACGCCGCCTTCGAGGTGATCGAGCGCGAAGGGCTTTCCGGCTTTTCGATGCGCAAGCTCGCCGCCAGGCTCGGCTGCGAGGCGATGAGCATCTACCACCACTTTCCCTCGCAGGCGCATCTCTATGAGGCATTGGTCGACCGGCAGATGAATGGGCTGGTTATCCCTGACGACAGCTTGCCCTGGCGCGACAGGGTCCGCGCCGGCATGCAGGAGTTCCGCCGCGTCGCCACCGAGCACCCGGCCTTCGCGCCGTTCATCGTCGTCTACCGCATGAACTCGCCGCCCTGCCTGGCCAAGCTGAACGCCATCATCGGCCTGTTCGAGGATGGCGGTTTCGGGCCTGAGCTCAGCGCCCGCCTGTTCCGCGCCGCGGGCTACTATCTGATGGGCGCGATCCTCGACGAGACGGCCGGCTACGCCAAGGGGCCTTCGGCGGTCACCACCGTCAGCAGTGAGGAACTGGCGCGCGACTATCCGGGCGTCATGAAGGCTGGCGCCTATTTCGGCACCGGTGACTTCGACATGACTTTCGAGCTTGGCCTGGAAATGTTCCTGGACGAGATGGAGCGGGTTCGCGAAGCTGCCCGAAACGAAACCGCCAAAAAATAGTGGCACTCTCGCCCCGAAAACCAAGGCCCTGAATGCGCTTCCTGTGTGTCCTTCTCCTCATCGCCGGCGCCGCCATCGGCATCTTCTATCCCTGGGCGATGAGCAATTTTTCCGGCCATGCCATCGGCACCTATCGCGTCTATGAGGGCGGCCGCTTCCGGCCGGTCATCGCGCAGCTCGCCGCGGGCGATGCGCCGGTCAGAGTGCTGGTCGACCTTACCGCGCGGGCCGAACGCGTCGCCGGGCAGCAGCGCACGGTGCTGACGCTGACCGCCGCCGCGGGCGGCCGCACGGCGCTTGCTTCGACGCTCTCCTTCAACCACACCGACAATCCGCGCCAGGTCAGCCCGCAACTGCCCGACAAGATCTTTCGCGACGAGGCCGGCGTCATCGAGGCGGTCACGCCCGGTCCTTACGTCTTCACCGTCGGCCCCGGAGATGCCGACGGCATCGACATGCGCACGGTCGATCTCATCCTGCGCGCCGGCACCGCCTCGGTCGACGAACGCGCGCAGCCGGCCGGCTATGGGCTGTTGGGGATCGGCCTCGCCGGACTGGTGCTGTCGCTGGTCGTCGGCCGGCGCGGCGGCGGCCATCCGCAGAATCCCAATTCGCAGCCGCCACCGCCGCGCTGGGGCCGCAACGGTTCGCCGCGAGCATGATGCCGAAAAGTGTGAAACGGTTTTCGGTCGACACCATGCTCTTTAGAGTGAGGCGCGCATGAACTATCGCCACGCCTACCACGCCGGCAATTTCGCCGATGTCGTCAAGCATGCCGTGCTCGCGCGCCTCGTCGAGTATCTCAAGCAGAAGGACAGGGCCTTCCGCGTCGTCGACACCCATGCCGGCATCGGCCGCTATGACCTTGCTTCGCTCGAGGCCGGCAAGACCGGCGAGTGGCAGGGCGGCATCGGCCGGCTGATCGAGGCCACGCTCGAGCCACGGGCGGCGGCACTGCTTCAGCCCTATCTGGAAGCGGTGCGCGCGCAAAATCCCGGCGGTGGCCTGAAGCATTATCCGGGCTCGCCGCTGATCGTTCGCCATCTCCTGCGCGGCCAGGACCGGCTGACGGCGATCGAGCTGCATCCCCAGGATGCCACGCGGCTGAAATCGGTTTTCGCCGGCGATTTCCAGACGAGGGTGATCGAGCTCGACGGCTGGCTGGCGCCCGGCGCGCAATTGCCGCCGAAGGAAAAGCGCGGCCTTGTCCTCATCGATCCGCCTTTCGAGGAAGAGGGCGAGTTCTCCCGCCTCGTCGAGGCCCTGCAGAAGGCGCACCGGCGTTGGCCGGGCGGCATCTACGCGCTCTGGTACCCGATCAAGGACCGCAAGGCGGTCACCGCTTTCCGTGCGGCGCTGAAGGAAACCGGCATTTCGAAACTGCTCGACATTGCTTTTGAGATACGGCCTGCCTCGGACGAACCAAGCCTCGACGGCAGTGGGCTGGTGGTGGTCAATCCGCCCTACACGCTGGAAGGCGAATTGCGGCTGATGCTGCCGGCGCTGCACAAGGTGCTCGCCGTCCGGCAGCCGTCGCGCTGGATGCTCGATTGGCTGGCTGGCGAGTAGGGCGCTCTAAGCCAGTACCGAGGGCGTCACCCCGGTCAGCCGCCGGCTCTCGCGGATCAGATGTGCCTGGTCGGCATAGCCGGCTTCGATCGCCAGCAGCGCGGTCGAAGCTTCGCCCTGCCGCCGCTGCAGGCGGCGGAACCGGTGGAAGCGCAGGATGCGGTCGAGCGTCTTCGGGCCATAGCCGAACGTGTCATCGAAGCGCCGGCGCAGCGTCCGCTCGCTCATATGCAGGTGACGCTGCAGGAACGGAACCAGCGGCGTTTGCGGCGGCAATCCCTCGTGGATGACGTCGAAGGCCCGGCCCATCTGCGGGTCGAGCGCATCGCGCCCCTGCGTGTGCATGCCGACGGTCTCCTCCAGTTGCCGCACCAGCTCGACAAGGTCCGGCGCCGCCTTGACGCGCTCGGTCAGCGCGCGGGCGCGGGTGCCCCACACTTCGCCGAGGTCCAGCCGCCCGCCGACGATTTCGCCGGCCGGCACGCCGAGCCAGCCGGCGGCCGCGCCTGGCCGGAAGCGGAAGCCGATGATCACCGCGCCTGCCGGCGGCGTCTCGATCTGCGGCTCCTTGTCCGGCCCTGCCACGCGGAAGCGGCCGTCGATCCACTGCAGGTCGATCGTGGCGTCCGGCGTGATGACGATGGGTGCAACAGCGTGCTCGTCCATGCGGTGGACCCAGACCGCGGAGAAGGCATCGGCCAGGCCCGGAAGGGCGGGCCGCTCCCGAAACAAGCCGGTTGTCTGTGCCAGGACCGGTTCCATCTCTTCTCCGATATGATCGGTGCGACGGCCGTTTTGGCCGAAATCTTCAAGGCCGGCCACGTCGTCCATGGCAAAACGGACGGAGCTTGACGGGCGCTTCGCGCACTCGCATCGGACCGCATCCGTTTGCGACTGTGGTCACAAATATAGAAAGGAGTGAGAGAAATGAAAGCTCGCATCACCGTACTGACGCTCGGCGTCGATGATCTGGAAGCGTCCCTCAAATTCTATCGCGACGGCCTCGGCCTGCCGACCGAAGGCATCGTCGGCCGTGAATTCGAGCATGGCGCCGTCGTCTTCTTCGACCTCGCCGGCGGCCTGAAATTCGCCATCTACGAGCGCGCCAACATCGCCTGGGATGCCGGCGTTCCTCAAACCGGCCGCAGCCCGACCGAGTTGACCATAGGCCACAATGTCGGCAGCGAGGCCGAGGTCGACGCGGTGATGGCGCAGGCCGTCAAGGCCGGCGCGCGCGTGGTCAAGCCGGCGCAAAAGACCTTCTGGGGCGGCTATGCCGGCTACTTCCAGGATCCCGACGATCATCTGTGGGAGGTCGTCTACAACCCGGCCTTCGTCCCCGAGGACTGAACGCAGCGAAGTAAGTCCCGAGGAGGCCGCCATGCCTGTTCAAATGATCCAAGCGCTTGGCGCTCTCCTCATCGGCGGCGTGTTCGTCTTCGCAGGCATCGAGCATTTCCTGAAATTCGGGACGATGCGCGACTATCTGGCCGCCGGGAAATTTCCGGCTCCGGCCTTGATGCTGGCCGCCGGCTCGACGGTCGAGATCATTGCGGGTTTCCTGCTTGCTGTTGGCATAGCCCGGCCCTTCACCGCTGGCGCGCTGATCATCTTCACGCTGGCGACGAACCTCATGCTGCTGCGTTTCTGGGCCAGCGAGGAGCCCGAGCGCCAGGTGCTGCGCAATGCGTTCCTGATCAACATTGCCGTTATCGGCGGGCTGCTGATTGCCGGCACTGTCTGATTAGCCGATGAAATCCGGAACGAAGTTTTGCGGAAACCATTGTTTTCGCAACCGCTTGACCGCCGCCAAGCGAATCCCCACAGTGCGTGCAATCGACCTTGAGAGGCTGTCATGACCCGCTTCGCCCATTCCGCTCTTGCCGCGCTGATTTCACTGAGCACCCCGTTGGCCGCCCCGCTTGGCTTCAGCCAGGCTGCGCATGCCGCCGACCTGTCGACGTACTCCCAGGACGATGGCAGCGTCTGCGGCGAAAGCTGGGTGCTTAGCAAGATCACCGACCGCTTCTCCTACCAGGTGCATCACGTGCCGCATCTCCCGGACGTCGCGATCACCGATTTCCGCAACATTCGCCAGCATCGCTATGAGCCGGCAAGCGACGAATGGCCGATCGGCCGCCACTATTGCCGCGCGACAGTCAACCTATCGGACGGCCGCGACCGCTCGATCTTCTACCTGATCGAGGAAGGGCAGGGTTTTGCCTCGATCGGCGACAATGTCGAGTTCTGCGTCTCCGGCTTCGACCGCTGGATGGTCTATAACGGCCGCTGCCGCGTGCTTAGGTAAGGCGGAGAGGCGCTATCGCCGAAGCTGCCAATCTCCCCCCTTGCGGGGGAGATGCCCGGCAGGGCAGAGGGGGGTGCTGTCCCTCCAGCCATTGTCAGCCTTGGCTTTTTACCAGCGACGATGACGCCCTTTGAGCGGCGATCTCAAAGCTCGGCGATCCTTCACACCCCTCTCTGTCCTGCCGGACATCTCCCCCGCAAGGGGGGAGATCAGATAATTGTGCTGGTCTCGACCGTTTCACCACCGGCCCGCGCGAGCAGCAGCGCGCGTTCCCGTTCATTGCCGGTGAGCGCGGCGGCGCGGCGGAATTCGGCGCGGGCTTCCTCCATCCGGCCGAGCTTCGCCAACAGGTCGCCGCGCACGATGGGCAACAGATGCGTATCCTTCAGCTGCTCCCGCAGCGCGTCGGCGATGGCGAGGCCTTGCGCCGGTCCGAACGCCATGCCGGCAGCGACCGCCCGGTTGACCTCGACGATGGGCGAGGGTGCCACCAGCGCAAGCGCCTGGTAATAGGCGGCGATGGCGATCCAGTCAGTGTCGGCCGCGCTCACTGCGCGGGCATGGCAGGCGGCGATCATCGCCTGCAGCTGATAGGGACCGGGTGTCGGCGTGAGCGCCATCGCGCGCTTCAGCCCGTCGAGGCCGCGCTGGATCAGTGACCAGTCCCAGCGGCCGCGGTCCTGGTCTGGCAACAGGATCGGATTGCCCGCTCCGTCGGTGCGGGCGCCAAAGCGCGAGGCGCTGAGCTCCATAAGAGCCACAAGGCTGAGCGCCTCGGGCTCCTCGGGCACCAGCGCCGCCAGCAGGCGGCCGAGGCGCATCGCTTCGCCACTCAAGTCCGCGCGCAGCCAGTCCGGCCCGGCCGAGGCGACATAGCCTTCGTTGAAGATCAGGTAGATTACTTCCAGCACGGCGCCCAAGCGCTCGCGCCGCTCTTGCCCGCGCGGCGTCTCGAAGGCGATGCCGGCATCGCGCAGTGTCCGTTTGGCGCGCACGATCCGCTGGGCGACGGTGGCCTCGGGCACCAGGAAGGCGCGCGCGATCTCCGGCGTCGACAGCCCGCCGAGCATTCGCAGCGCAAGCGCCGTGCGCTGCTCGGCCGGCAGCACCGGATGGCAAGAGGTGAAGATCAGCCGCAGCAGATCGTCGTCGATATCCTCGTCGAGCGCCGCCACGATGTCGGGCATCGCCCGCTCCAGCTCGGCGAGATCGACGGCGAGCTGCCGATGCTTGCCGTCGATGAGCACGGTGCGGCGCAACCGGTCGACCGCCCGGTTGGTGGCGACCCTGGTCAACCAGGCGGCCGGGTTGTGCGGAATGCCATCCTGGGGCCAGCGCTCCAGCGCCAGCACGAAGGCATCCTGCACCACCTCCTCGGCTAGCCCGACATCGCGCAGGGTGCGGGCGAGCCTGGCGGCGAGCTTCGGCTGCTCGATCCGCCAGACCGCCTCGATCGCTGCAGCCGTGGTCAATCCTTGAGCTCGTCGAAGCCGTCGACAACCTTCTGGACGTCCTCGGGGAAATCGTTCATCTCGAAAACGCGCCGGACCTCGATAACGTCGTTCTCGCCGGCGGGGCAGCGGCGCGCCCATTCGATGGCCTCCTCGGGCGAGCGCACGTCGATCACCCAATAGCCGCCGAGCACTTCCTTGACCTCGGCGAACGGGCCGTCGGTGACGGCCGGCTTGCCGCCCTTGAAGGAAACCCGCGCGCCCGAGGACGGCGGATGCAGCCCGTCGAGCGCAAGCAGAACGCCGGCCCGCTTCAGCTCTTCATTGTATTTCATCATCGTCGCCACGGCTTCGGCTTCGGGCCTGGCGTCGGGAGCCGCGGTCGCGTAGCCGCCGGGGATCATCAGCATCATGAAACGCATCTTGGTATTCCTTCGGTTCGGTTGGTTGCGATCATAAGACGAATGGGGATCGGCGGAATCGACAAGCGACGCGAAAATTGGTTGCGATGCCGGTGACCGGTCGAGAAGGCGTGGCGGCGCGCGGGCCGGCGCCAGCCTCCTCTGCCTCAGGCTGCCTTGCTGCTTGATAGATAGGCCGAGATCAGCTCGACGAGCTGCTTCTGCAATTCCGGGGCGTCGAGCATATCGCGGCGCGCTGCGTTGTGGATCACGCCCTCGATCGCCGAGGAGAGCACGCGCGCCATCGTCTCGGTATCCTTGCGGCGCTTGCGGTACTGCGCGACGGCCGCCGCATAATGTTCGAGATAGCGCGCCTGGAACGAAGCATGCGCGGCGCGCGAGCCGCGGTCGCCGGGCGCCTCGTCGAGCAGCACCTGGTGCAGCGTCGGATGAACGCTGTGCGCGCCGATCATGCCGCGCACCAGCTCGCGCGCGAACTGCCTGAGCGGCTTCTCGTCGGCCGCCGCTTCGCTGATCACCGACAGCACATGGTCGAAGTGACGGCGCCGGATTGCCTCGACCAGAGCGAGCTTGTCGGGGAAGTATTGATAGAGCGAGCCGATGCTGACGCCCGCGGCCTCGGCCACCTTGTTGGTGGAGAAGCCGGCCCAGCCGAGCTCGCTCAGAACGTGAGCACCGGCTTCGATGATCGCCTCGACGGTAGCGATCGAACGCGCCTGGCGCGGCTGCTTGCGCATGCGCGCGGCCGGCTTTGCAATGCGAGTAGACATCCTGGCCCGTCTCCCGAGAATATAAACAGGATACTCACATTCATTTCATCAACGCAAATGGAGCCGGAAGATGAGTGCCAAGACCCTGCTGAAGAGCTTGTTTGTCTATCAGGCCTGGGCGAACGATGAGCTTGTCGAAAAGCTTGCCGGAATGGATCCGTCTCCCGACGCCGGGGACCGCCACGCCGCGATCCGTCTGATGAACCACCTCCACGTCGTGTCGCGGATTTTCGCCGCGCATCTCAAGGGCGTTGCCCATGGCTATGCGAGCGACAACACCGAGGAAACTCCGGAGCCCGCCGGGTTGCGCACCGCGTTGGCGGAGGCCGACGGCTGGTATCTCGATTATCTCGAAACCGTTTCGGAGCAAGAGCTTGCCGACCCGGTCGCCTTCACCTTCACCGACGGCGACAAGGGCTGCATGACGAGGCAGGAGATGCTGACCCATGTCGTCCTGCACGGCAGCTACCATCGCGGCGAGATCGGCCGCATGCTGACGCGGATCGCGGTCTCGCCGCCTTGGGACACCTACGCCGTTTATCTGCATCGGGCCGAGCCGATGCGTCGCCTGCAGGGCGAATGCGAACCCGCGGAGGCTTGAGGGCGGTATCTGAATATGAGCTAAAAGCTCACTTACCAGCGCGCAAGCTTTGATCGCGGCGCGCCGCCGATTCATCTGTAGATGTTTGTGCTGGACAAGATGAGACAGGCGCTCGGCGGGTTCTTCTTTATTGTGAGCACTATGCTCACATTCATATGCAAGATTATGCTAGGGATGGGTGGATGATCGGGTCATAGAAGCCGCGCGGAAACCTGCATGGCGTGCCGTCACTTCGAAAGTGAAAGATTCGCTCACAATTTTACGATGAGATGCATCTTCTCGCGTTTCGCGTAACCAAAATTCAATAACTGAAAATCATTGTGTTGCTTCGCTGGCTAGACAGTCGCGAGTCAGATATGCATAGGCACGCCGGGTCACTCACGACCATCGGCAAAACGCAAGGGGCATCGCATGGCAAAGACGACAACCAAGGCGCCGGCGGCGAAAGCGCCGGCAAAGAAGCCGGCAGCTAAGGCTGCCGCGAAACCTGCAGCAGTGAAGAAGGCAGCGGCGCCGAAGGCAGCCGCCAAGGCTCCGGCCAAGGCAGCAGCGAAGCCGGCGGCGAAGGCTGCGGCCAAGCCGGCCGCAAAGGCCGCGGCGAAGCCTGCCGCTAAGGCAGCGGCAAAGCCCGTGGCCAAGGCAGCGGCCAAGCCTGCCGCCAAGAAGCCGGCAGCGAAGGCCGCGGCCAAGCCCGCCGCCAAGGCTCCGATGAAGGCAGCCGCCGCCAAGGCACCGGCAGCCGTCAAGAAAGCTGCTCCGGCAAAGAAGCCGGCCGGCAAGAAGTAATCGCGTAGCTTCGCTTGGCTGGCCCAACAGGTGAGGGCGGGTGCCACCCAGGCACCCCTCTCGCCAATTCGGTGTGACAGCGAGCGAAGACGGAGCGGACGCTCCTCCTAAAGCTCTCGGAAATTTTGCTGCCAGGCAAAACTTCCGGGAGCTTTTTTGTTGCGGCAGCCGCGCCGGCAAAGTGCATTGGCCAATCGGGATTGGCTTTGCTGGGCCGTTGCTCCGGAGACCCGTTCGGTCGACAGTGCGGCAAACAACTGGGAAACCGATCATGCCGAAACTGCTCTACGCCTCCACGTCCCCCTACAGTTCGAAGGTCCGCATGGCGGCCATCCACGCCGGCATCGCCGTCGACCTCGTGCCGGTCAAGACGGAGGACAAGCCCGCCGAATTGATCTCGGCCAATCCGCTCGGCAAGATCCCGGTGCTGGTGCTGGAGGACGGCCGCGCGATCCATGACAGCCGCGCCATCACCCAGCATCTCAACCGGCTGTCGAAAAACGCGCTGTTCCCGCGCAATCCCGACAAGCGGCTCGAGGCGGAAGTTCTCGAGGCTCTGGCCGACGGCATTTGCGACTGCGCGCTGTCGATGGTCTATGAGCGGCGTACGCGGCCCGAGACTTTTGTCTATCAGCCCTGGCTCGATCGCCAGTGGGTAAAGATCACCGCCGCGCTCGACCTGCTCAACGCGAACCCGCCGAAGCTGCCGAAGAAGATCACCGCCGGCCAGCTGGCGCTGCGCGCCACCCTCGGCTACCTCGCGCTGCGCTTTTCTGGCCAGTGGGAGAAGGGCCGCGGCCGGCTCGTGCGCTGGGCCGCGCGGTTTGATGAGAAGTTTCCGGAACTCAAAGGCAGCGTGCCTGGGTGAGGCGCGCTCCCTTCTCCCCTTGTGGGAGAAGGTGGATCGGCGCGATAGCGCCGAGACGGATGAGGGGTACTGGAAGAAATGAGGCGCAGGTGAACCTGGCGCCCTGCAGAACGCTGACGAAGGTATGTGTCAAGCTGTCGCCTTCGGCGATACCTTCTCCCACAAAGGGAGGCGGGCTTGAACCGCCACTCGCTTCGTGCTTGCCTGACGCCACGCAAATCGCGGAGGGCTGAGCATGGCGAAGTCAGTCACCAACACTATCCCCGACCCGATGGTCGAGCGCCTGCGCGCCGCCCTCGGCAAGCGCCCCTTCACCGAGCAGAAGATGTTCGGCGGCACCTGCTTCATGATCAACGGCAATATGTTGATCGGCACCTCCAAGCGCGGGCTGCTGGTACGTGTCGGCAAGGATGCGCATGCGGCGGCGGCCGCCCGTCCCCATGCGAGCCCAATGGAAATGGGCGGACGCTCGATGGAAGGCTATCTCCACGTCGCGCCGGAAGGCACGGCGAGCGAAGCCGACCTCGGCGCCTGGCTCGATCGCGCGCTGGCCTTCGTCGAGACGCTGCCGCCGAAGGTCAAATCCGCCAAGGTCGCAAAGAAGCGCGCGTAAGCCGCTGGCTTGCCACTTTCTGGACCGTGATGTGTCGGTATTTGTTGAGTTGGCTTTGAGGAACGCACGGCCAGGCGGAGGAAGCAATGGCACTCCATGGACATTGCATGTGCGGGGCCGTGACCTGGACCTATCCGGGCGATGTCACCCGCAACCTGGTCGGTGGCAGTTGCCGCGTAGGCGTGAAGGCACAAAAAAAGCCGGGCGCAAGGCCCGGCTTTTCCGTGTCGTGGCTTGGACGACTTAGAACTTCATACCGACGCCGAAGGTGACGCGGTTGTCGGAAGACTTGACCTTGCCGACATTGTCGAAGTTCTTGCTGCCGTAGTCGGTGTAGCGATACTCGACGCGGCCGAACACGTTGTCCGTGATCTTGATGTCGGTGCCGGCGCCGGCCGTCCAGCCGACCATGGCCTTGCTTTCGCTGGTACCGAGGACGTCGTCGGTGACCTTCTGGTTCTTGGCGGCGAGACCGCCCGTGCCGTAAAGCAGGATCTCGGGGGTCACGGCATAGCCGAGGCGGGCGCGCAACGAACCTTCGAGGCCCGACTTGGCGCTGAAGCCGTTGGAAGAGCCCTTGGTGCCATTATAGCCGAGGTCGGCTTCAGCACCGTACACGAAGTTCTCCTGCTGCCACTGATAGCCGCCGAAAACGCCGCCGACGAAGCCCTTGGTGCCGATATTGGTACCCTGGTCCTTCAGCTTGGCATGACCGCCGAAGCCGTAGCCGGCGCTCAGGCCGACATAGGGGCCGGCCCAGGAAGCTACCGGAAGCTCGGCAACCGGGGCGGGAGCCGGCGGCTCCTCGGAAACGACGTCAGCCGCAAAGGCGGTACCAGCGAAGGCGAACAGCCCGAGCGCGGCGGCAAGCGGCGCGAATTTAAGATTGGTCTTCATTGTTATACTCCTTAAGCCACAAGACACTTAGGCTTGTTTGTTCATGAAACGCCCCGGCCCGTCCGGGGGGATAAACGGGTCTGGCGTTCAACGGTTCCAAATGTCGTGCTGAAATGCGGCTGAAGCGAACCTGAACTTGGGTCATTCCCCGGCGCGAATGAGGCCGAAAGTTGACGTTGCATCTTCGCAACAGCGAAATGTCAGCAGGCTAATCATGTTGCGCTGCACACCGCTTGGTTCAAGGGGTCCAGCGACATATATTGCCGTATGCGACGCCCCGAATCCGGTGGGGCGGACGCGCGTCCGGGCCGCTTCGCCACATTCCTGCCCCAGGTGGAAATGGCATTTAACGCTTTGGTCCGTCATATTGTGCCGGCTCCCGGAATCGTGAAGCCGATTGAGGATTGACAGATGAAGACAGCTGCCGACGTGGCGCTGGTGACAGGTGGGGCCAAACGCATCGGCAAGGCGATCGTCGAGGACCTTGCCGCGCATGGCTTTGCCGTCGCCATCCACGCCAATCGTTCGGGTGAAGAGGCCGAGACCTTGGCCGACCGCATCAGGGGCGAGGGCGGCCGCGCCGCCGTGATCGCCGCCGACTTGACCGACATGGATGCCGTGGGCGACCTCGTCGGCCGCGCGCAAGCGGCGCTCGGACCTGTCACGCTACTAGTCAACAACGCCTCTCTATTCGTCGACGACCGAGTGGAGGATTTCGACTGGCAGGCCTGGGACCGCCATTTCGCCATCCATGTGAAGGCGCCGGCGCTGCTGGCGCAGAACTTTGCCCGCGCCCTGCCCGAAGGCGAAGAAGGGCTGATCGTCAACATCATCGACCAGCGCGTCTGGCGGCCGACGCCGCGCTATTTCTCCTACGCGCTGTCGAAATCGGCGCTGTGGACGCAAACGCAAATGCTGGCGCAGGCGCTCGGGCCGCGCATCCGCGTCAACGCCATCGGCCCTGGCCCGACGCTGAAGAACAAGCGCCAGGAAAACGATGATTTCGAAAGCCAGGTCGAGGGCCTGATCCTGAAGCGCGGCCCGCAATTGCCCGAATTCGGCGCCACGATCCGCTATCTCTGGCAGGCGCGCTCGGTGACCGGCCAGATGATCGCGCTCGACGGCGGCCAGCATCTTGCGTGGCAGACGCCCGATGTGACAGGCATGGTGGAATGAGTCCCGCAGCCCAAAGACATAAAGGAAACGGCGCCGCCGACGATCTGCCGCCCGATCTCGACCCCGATATCGACATCGAGGACGAGGCGGCGGAAGAGATCGTCGAGCCCGAGGCTTTGCCGTCCGGTCCTGAGGTCGCCTTCACGGCCATCGACTGGACGCCGCATGCCGGCGATGCCGACGGCATGGTCGGCGCGGAGGTGATCCAGACCTTCGTCAAGCGGCTGCCCAACCAGCCCGGCGTCTACCGCATGATGAACGCCGCCGGCGACGTGCTCTATGTCGGCAAGGCGCGCAGCCTGAAGAAGCGCGTCACCAATTACGCGCAAGGGCGTTTCCACACCGCCCGCATCGGCCGCATGGTGCGCGAGACGGCGACGATGGAGTTCGTCGTCACCCGCACCGAGATCGAGGCGCTGCTGCTCGAGGCGAACCTCATCAAGCGGCTGAGGCCCCGCTTCAACGTGCTGATGCGGGACGACAAGTCGTTCCCTTACATCCTGTTGACCGGCGACCATGTCTCGCCCGGCATCTACAAGCATCGCGGCGCGCGCTCGCGCAAGGGCGACTATTTCGGGCCGTTCGCGTCGGCCGGCGCGGTCGGCCGCACCATCAATTCGCTGCAGCGCGCCTTCCTGCTTCGAAGCTGCACCAATTCCTTCTACGAGAACCGCACGCGGCCGTGCCTGCTCTATCAGATCAAGCGCTGCGCCGGTCCCTGCACCGGCGAGATCTCGCATGAGGGCTATGCCGCGCTGGTCTCGGAAGCGAAGGATTTCCTGTCCGGCCGCAGCCAGAAGGTGAAGACCGAAATCTCGGCCGCCATGCAGGAGGCCTCCGAAGAGCTCGATTTCGAGCGCGCCGCCATTTACCGCGACCGTCTCGCGGCGCTGTCGCATGTGCAGGCGCATCAGGGCATCAACCCGCAAACGGTCGAGGAGGCCGACGTCTTCGCCATCCATCAGGAAGGCGGCCAGACCTGCATCCAGGTGTTCTTCTTCCGCACCGGCCAGAACTGGGGCAACCGCGCCTACTTCCCCAAGGCCGATCCGGCGCTGGAGCCGGCCGAGGTGCTGGGCTCGTTCCTGGCGCAGTTCTATGACGACAAAGTGCCGGCGCGCACGCTGCTTCTCTCCCAGACCGCGCAGGAACAGGAATTGCTCGGCGAGGCGCTCTCCACCCATGCCGGCCGCAAGATATCGATCTCGGTGCCGCAGCGCGGCGAGAAGAAGGACCTGACCGATCACGCGCTGCAGAACGCGCGCGAGGCGCTCGGTCGCAGGCTGGCCGAGACTTCGACCCAGGCGCGGCTGCTCACGGGCTTTGCCGAGACCTTCGGCCTGGCAAAGCCGCCAGTGCGCATCGAGGTCTACGACAACTCGCACATCATGGGCACCAATGCGGTCGGCGCCATGGTCGTCGCCGGGCCGGAAGGCTTTGTGAAGAACCAGTACCGGAAGTTCAACATCCGCTCGACCGAGATCACGCCGGGCGACGATTTCGGCATGATGCGCGAGGTGATGCAGCGGCGGTTTTCGCGGCTGCTCAAGGAGCATGGCGACGAGCAGAAATCGTCAGTGTCTGGGGGCCTGGCCGCGCAGGACGACGCCGGCGAGGAGGATCTGGTCGCCGGCAATGGCGGCTTCCCGGCCTGGCCTGACGTCATCCTGATCGACGGCGGCCAGGGCCAGATGACGGCGGTGCGCCAGATCCTTGCCGATCTCGGCGTCGAGGACCGGGTGGTCGCCATCGGCATCGCCAAGGGCCCGGATCGCGACGCCGGCCGCGAGCGCTTCTTCGTCAAGGGCAGGGAGAGCTTCATGCTTCCGGTGCGCGATCCGGTGCTCTATTTCGTCCAGCGCCTGCGCGACGAGGTGCACCGCTTCGCCATCGGCTCGCACCGCGCCCGTCGCAAGAAGGAGATGGTCAAAAGCCCGCTCGACGAGATCGCCGGCATCGGCCCCGGCCGCAAACGCGCGCTGCTCCATGCATTCGGCACCGCCAAGGCGGTCAGCCGCGCCGCGGTCGAGGACCTGGTCAAGGTCGACGGTATTTCCGAGCATGTGGCGAAGCTGGTTTACAATCATTTTCATGAGAGCTGAGGGGACGTGCGGCTTTCTGCAAACGCCGGTGCTTCACGCCGCTCCTCACGCCATTTTTCCCTGTCCAATCGAATCTCGCCTGTTGACCCCCTACATTGGCTTCTGATTTGAGTACCTCTGGCGCAGGAGATTTCCCGAGACGACATGGCACAGCGCGCGTTCAACCTGCCGAACATCCTCACCTACGCTCGCATCGTTGCGGTGCCGCTGGTGGTGCTGTGCTTCTTTCTCGAGGGGCATCTGAAGTCGTCCGACTTCGCCCGCTGGTCGGCACTGGCCATCTTCCTGCTCGCCTCGATCACCGATTACTTCGACGGCTATTTTGCGCGCGCCTGGCAGCAGACCTCCAATATCGGCAAGATGCTGGACCCGATCGCCGACAAATTGCTGGTCGCCACCTGCCTGCTTTTGCTTGCCGCCGACACAGACCGCCACGCCGGCATCGCCGGCTGGTCGCTCTGGGCGGCGATCATCATCCTGTGCCGCGAGATCCTGGTTTCGGGCCTGCGCGAGTATCTGGCTGCCTTGAAAGTTTCGGTGCCGGTGACGCAGCTCGCCAAATGGAAGACCACCATCCAGATGGTCGCCATCGCCTTCCTGCTGGCCGGCCCGGCCGGCGACAGGTTCTTTCCGCTGACCACGCAGATCGGCCTGGTTCTGCTGTGGGTCGCCGCGCTGGTCACGCTCTACACCGGCTACGATTATTTCCGTGCCGGCCTCAAGCACATCATGGACGAGTGAGATGCGCCTCATCTATTTCGCCTGGGTGCGCGAGCGGATCGGCAAGCCGGAAGAGGATGTCGAATTGCCCTCCGGCATCGAAACGGTTGCCGATTTGCTTCGCTGGCTCAGGTCGCGCGGCGAGGAGTACGAGAACGCGCTGCAATATCCGGACATCATCCGCGTCGCCATCAATCAGGAACATGTCGGTCACCGCGAGAAGATCGCCGGCGCGCGCGAGATCGCGCTGTTTCCGCCGATGACCGGGGGCTGAGATGACCGGCGCGGTAGTGCCTGCCATCCGCATCCAGCGCGAGGATTTCGACGTCGCCGCCGAGATCGCCGGCCTCACCAAAGGCCGCGTCGATGTCGGCGCCGTGGTGACTTTTTCCGGCCTTTGCCGTGACGAACAGGGCGCGCTGTCGGCGCTCGAGCTCGAGCACTATCCCGGCATGGCCGAGGCCGAGATCGGCCGTATCGCCGCGGAAGCCGTCGAGCGCTGGCCGCTGCAGGGGCTCACCGTCATCCATCGCCATGGAAAGATAGCGCCGGGCGAAAACATCGTTCTGGTGGTGGCGGCCTCGTCGCATCGCCAGGCGGCCTTCGAGGCGGCGAATTTCCTCATGGACTATCTGAAGTCGCGTGCGCCCTTCTGGAAGAAGGAGCATCTCGCTGACGGCACCCAGGGCGGCTGGGTCGAGGCCAAGGACGCCGACAATCACGCGGCGGATCGCTGGACGAAACCGGGCGAATAAAAATCGCGTTCGGCCATCGAACGACCGCAATCCTTGCCAAGCTTGTCATCGGTTTGATTTGCTTGGCGGAGCAATCTCATGCTGGACCGCATCGCGGAATTCTTCATCTTTGGGCTGGTGCCGCTGGTCGTTGGCGTGCTTGCCGTGCCGGAAGTGACCAAGGCCGGTGAAAAGACGATTGCCGGCGAGGTGACCTATCGCGAGCGCATCGCCCTGCCGCCGGATGCCGTGCTGGTGGTCGAGATCGCCGACGTCTCGCTGGCCGATGCGCCGGCAGCCGTGATCGCCAAGCGCAGGATAGCGCCCACCGGCCAAGTGCCGATCAAGTTCGACATCGGCTTCGATCCCAAGGCGATCCAGAAGGGCCGGACCTACACGCTGCAGGCGCGCATCACCCTCGGCGAGCGGCTGCTGTTCATCAGCGATACAAGCCATCAGGTCGATCCGCTGGCCGGTAAGCATCAAGGCATCGTGCTGAAGCGAGCCGATTGACCGGGCCGCCGCGACCGCCTAGGTTCGCCAAAAATGGGGATGGGGTTCCCCCGAAACCGCCCTTATGGGCTGATGACTCCTGCCAGGCGTGCTCTCGCGCGGCAGGGTTTGTTTTTCCCGCTCGCATCGTGCCTGATTTCGCGAAGTGATTCCGTCTGGGATCGCGTTTGGAAAGGCATTGAAGCGATGACCCTTGCGGCTTGCGCCCTGGTCCTGATCGGCGGGTTCTTCGGCGGCATTTCCCGCTTTTTCCTCTCCGGCGTGGTCGGCCATCGCATCGGCGAGACCTTTCCCTGGGGCACGCTGCTGGTCAACGTTTCCGGCGCCTTTGCCATCGGCGCCGTCGCCGGCGCGGCGCGGGCGCATGGCGGCGTCTTTGCCAGCGATCTCGTCCACGACCTGATCGTCGTCGGCCTGTTCGGCGGTTACACCACGGTCTCGTCCTTCTGTCTGCAGACGCTCAACCTGGCGCTCGACGGCGAGGGGCGGCTCGCCGCCTTCAACGTCGTCGCTTCGTCGGTGCTGTGTGTGCTGTCCGTCGCTCTCGGATTCTGGACGCTCGTCTGGATGGCTGGTTGAGCGATGGCGGACAGACAGATGGCGACGCGGCTTTATCTGGCGGTCGGCTGCGGCGCGGCCATCGGCTCGCTGGCCCGCTTCCTGTCGGGCTATGTCATCGTCTCGCAGCTTGGCCTGAACGCGCTTTATTCGACCGCGTTCGTCAATGTCGTCGGTTCGTGGATCATCATGGCCTTCGCCACGCTGACCGGGCCGGACGGCCGCCTGATGGTCGGTCCCGCCAGCCGCAATTTCGTCATGGCCGGCTTCTGCGGCGGGCTAACCACGTTTTCGGCGATGAGCCTCGATACCTTCATCCTGCTCTTCGAGGGCGACTTGCGGCTCGCCGCGATCTATCTCATCAGTGTGGTCGGGCTGTCGCTCGTCGCCGCATGGCTGGGCTATCTCATGGCGTCCAGGTTCAACCGCTTGCCGGCCAACAGGTAACCGGGCCAACAGTTTCAGGGAGGAGAACATGGAACTTCCCGCGCAATGCGCGCTGCTCAGGATCTTCTTCGGCGAGGACGACAGGGCGGCCGACGGCAGGCCGCTGCACGAGGCGATCGTTATCAAGGCGCGCGAGACCGGCATGGCCGGCGCCACGGTGCTGAGAGGTCCGCTCGGCTTCGGCCGGTCGAGCGTGCTGCACACCGCCAAGATTCTGCGCTTGTCGCAGGATCTGCCTATCGTTGTCGAGATCGTCGACGCGCCGGAGAAGATCGATGCTCTGATCCCCGAGATCAAGGCGCTTACGAAGACGAAGAGCTGCCTGATCACCCGGGAGAAGGTCGAAGTCATCCGCTACGGCGACGGGGACTGAACCCGCCGATCCCCCGTCAGCCGCCGCGAAGACGGCGGCTGATCGTCCCTACGTCGAAGATACCGGCGGAAAAGAGTTTCATGGCCTCTACTGCCAGGTCCGATGCCGCGGAGCTTCCCACGGCGATGTCGCGTTCCTCGCAGATCTGGTCATAGATACGCTTCAACAGGACGAGATCGTCCGGATAGGCAGCGCCACTTTCGGAAACATGCGGCTTGACTATGCTCCCCTCCCTCCTGTCGGGGCGGAAGCGCGACGGTCGCTCACAGCCGGCGGCGACGCCCTTGGCCATCTTGTCGCCGATTTAGGGTGTTCGGCGAGTTTGTCCACCCGCAAGCAATGAAGCAACCCGGTCGGACCGGGCTGCTTCGATATCTTTAGCCGACGATCTCGGTGTCGGAGAACCAGTACTTGATCTCCTGCGCGGCGGTCTCCGGCGCGTCCGAGCCGTGCACCGAGTTCTCGCCGATCGACAGGGCATGCACCTTGCGGATGGTGCCCTCGGCGGCATTGGCCGGGTTGGTGGCGCCCATCACTTCGCGGTTCTTGGCGATAGCGTTGTCGCCTTCCAGCACCTGCACGATGGTCGGAGCCGACGACATGAATTCCACCAGCTCGCCGAAGAACGGGCGATCCTTGTGGACGGCGTAGAAACCTTCCGCCTCGCGGCGGCTCATCCACACGCGGCGCGATGCGATGACGCGCAGGCCGGCGTCCTCCAGCATCTTGGTGATGGCGCCCGTCAGGTTGCGCCTGGTCGCGTCCGGCTTGATCATGGAGAAGGTGCGTTCGATCGCCATAGGGTCGTCCTTGTTCTGGGAATGGAAATTGGAGTGGCGGGCTCTATACAAGTCGCTTGGCGGCTTGCCAAGGGGAGCCGCCTTCTGGTCAAGGCGAGCCCTTTGCGGGATAATTAGACGGCTGCGAGCGCGCGGAACGCAGGCTTGAAGCATTGCGGCGTGGAGCCCGAGGCAATGAACTGGCGCTACCTCAGACGTGGCGATATCGCCGGTATTCTCTTCATGGCCGTTGTCCTTGCCGTGCTCGTCTTCGCCCTGCTGGTCCTGGCGCCGCGGGAGCACAATTTCGGCTTCGGCCCGGAATGGCAGTGCACGCGCATGGGTGAGGGCGACCCGATCTGCGTCAGGCTGGTCGATAAGGGCGAGGCGAACAAGGAGCGCCACAAATAGGCGCTAAAGCTCGCTCTCAATGGTCAGTGTCGGCGCATCGCCGGCCTTGAGCCCTTCGCGCTGGCGCACCGAGGCC
This sequence comes from Mesorhizobium sp. Arg314, assembly GCF_053714275.1. Lineage (NCBI taxonomy): Bacteria > Pseudomonadati > Pseudomonadota > Alphaproteobacteria > Hyphomicrobiales > Phyllobacteriaceae > Mesorhizobium > Mesorhizobium sp. Arg314. The sequence continues at coordinate 75,052 of NZ_JBSKBP010000003.1, forward strand.
TTGACCGGCAACAGCAGGCTGCCAGACGCTTTGTCGGGAAAGAGCGATGTTCGCCACCTGGCCTTGCCGATCTTCGCCGTGACGCCGAGCGAGCCCCAGGGGCGCGCAAGTCCCGTCATCGCCGCTTTGATCCGCGCCGCGAAGTCGGTTGGCAGCGTCATGAAATGCCAGCCGCCTTTGCCGGGGTAGACCCAGATCTCCGACTGCATCTCATAACGCAACATCCCGACGCTCGCGGCCTTCACGCCGCCGCCGCGACCTGCCGGCCGATCCCGCCATGCAGGTCGAGGCAGCGCTCGAACCAGTGGGCGATGCTGTCGCTATCGTCGAGCAACTGGAAAGGCGAGGCGATGCGGCCCCATTGCAGCGCCCCGAACACGATGTAATCGGCAAACAGCGGCGCCTCGCCGCCAATGAAGGGCTGGTAGGTGAGCATCGAACGCAGCGGCTCCAGCGCGGCGCGGAAGGCTGTGAGCCCGGCATCGCGGTTGGCCACGACGTCTTCCAGCCGCTTGCCGTAGCGCTGCTCGCGATTCTCGCGGAAATAGGCCGCATTCGGCACGTCTTGCATCGCATGCAGATCGGTCAGTGCCACCGTCGCGACATAGGGGTGGATGGTGAACTGCGACCAGCGCTCGATGAAGCGCGCAGTCGACTTGCCGCCTTCTCCGGAAAACAGCGTCGGCCGTTCCGGATAGGCTTCGTCGAGATAGAGCGCGATGGCGAAGGAATCGGCCACCACACGCTCGCCGTCGCGGATCACCGGCACCGTCTTCGATACGCCGCCCTCGACTTTCGGCACCTCGAGGAAGCGCGTCGGCACCTTGGTGGCGGCGAGCCCCTTATGCGCCAAAGCCATCTTGGTCTTCCAGCAATGCGGGCTGAACGGGCGGGCGGTGTCATGGCCGACGAGGTCGTAGAGCAGAATGGTCATTGGCGGGTCCGTTGCTGCGGGTTACGAAGAGCCCGGATTCGCGATGAGCCCGGTGGGAAGAATGAAGCAGCATTTCATGATGTTTGCGGCCTACAATCAATGGGCCAATGGCCGCCTCTACGATGCCGCCGCCGATCTTGGCGAAGACGAGCTCGGTCGTGACGTCGGCGCCTTCTTCGGCTCGATGCTTGGCACGCTCAACCATCTGCTCGCCGTCGACCGCGTCTGGATGAAGCGCTTCACCGGCGAGGGCGACGCGCCTTCCAACACCGCCGCCATCCTCTACCGAGCCTTGCCGGCCTTGAAACTGGCGCGCGAGGCTGAAGACAGCAGGATCGTCGACTGGATGAGCGGCATGGGCGACAAGGCGATTGCCGGCCGTTTCTCCTACATGACCGTCGACATGCGCACCGTCTCGCAGCGGCTTTCGCCGGCGCTCAGCCATTTCTTCAACCATCAGACCCATCATCGCGGCCAGGCGCATATGGTGCTGACGGTGCTCAGCCGGCCCTCCGTGCCGCTCGACCTTATGCTGTTCCAGCGCTCCGAGGAAGGCCGCCCCTACGCCTGAGGTATCGCTCCGGGGAACCCTCACAATTCTGGCGCGGTTTCATTGTCACTCGCGCCTCCTGTGAGGGACGTCTCACGGTCGAAGCTTTTAGGTTAAATATTGATGTAATATCATAGATTTGTTTAGTAATTCGATATAGAAATCAAAAACTACAAACTATTCTTAAAAATTCGCATCCGAAACCGAGTCATGGCTTTCGGCGTAGATATTTGCGCGCAAGTCATAGCTAAAACACGCGATGCTAATATGACGCAGCGCAGCAAATATGGCGTTCAAAAGGAGAGTGTCATGCCCAGTATCGTTCGAAAAATGTATAAAGCCCTTACCTGTGGCACGATTATCGCTATTTTGGCAGTTCCAGCGAATGCTGCAAGTCTCGGGCTTGGTGGTCTCGGCGGCGCATCCGTCGGAGATAACAGCGCCAGCGCCAACGCGGGCGGGGCAAGCGGTGCCAATGCAGACGCCTCGTTCGGGGAAAGCAGCACCAGTGCGACGGCTTCCATCGGCGGCACCAGCGGCGCCAACGGCTCGGTTTCGCTTGGCGGCGGCCAGGCAGCGGATGCGGCGGTGTCCCTCGGCGGCACCAGCGGCGCCGGAGCCACCGCCTCGATCGGCACCAGCGGCGCCAATGTCGGCATCGGCACGCTTGGAGCTTCTGCCGGTGTCGGTGTCGGTATCGGCACGCCAGGCACACCGGCAGCTCCGGGGACCCTCGGCACGCTAGGCACACCGGCAGTTCCTGGTACCCTCGGCACGCCAGCCACCATCGGTCAACAACGTGCCGTCGCACAGATGTCGAGCAGCCAACTCGCGCGCATGAAGAAGCGCTGTGCCGATGTCCTTTCCAGCGAGGGTACCTATGACAGCGACCTCAAGGCCTTGTGCCTGATGATCGCGCGCCGCTGACGCCGGATCGAGGATCCGGCAGCATCATGCGCCAGGTCAGAGTGCCATGCCGTTCCGGGTGCCGCCAGGCAACACCGGGCAATGGACCAGTGTCGGACCAGCCGTGAGGCTCTACGGCACTCTCCTACCGCGCCGCCGGCGCAGCCTGCGGCGTGCTGACGAGAACCTCCGGCCAGTCGGAAAGCCCGCCACCAGCGGTGGTGGGCTTTCTGTTGCCCGTCGAGGTGGGCCGGTCCCGACCTCTGGTTAACCAAACTTGCATTGAACCTAATAGATTAGGACTTCGTTTGCGCTCCTGCCCCAAAATGGAGCCGTTGCAACGGGAGCAATGGCATGCGCATCGATTTGTCCCCGACAAGCTGGGGCAGGGTTTTGGTGGTCACAGCCGCCGGCACCGCCTTTTTCATTGCCGCCGCCTTCTTCGTCGATTCCTTCAATTTCCCCTCGCTGTCGCCGCAAGCGCTGCTTTGGGCGCAACTCACGGATCTTTTCCTGCCGCTTGTCCTTGGCGGCTCCTTCCTGTTCGTCCTGATGTGGAAGATGCGCCAGCTGGCCATCGCGCAGAAGGAGCTCAGCGTCGTTGCCGCGACCGACAGCCTGACCGCGGTCTTCAACCGCGGCGCCTTCTCGATGCTGGTCGAAGCCTACCTCCAGCAGGCGCGCGGCCAGACGGTCGCCGATGCCGGCGCGCTGCTGATCGTCGATGCCGACCACTTCAAGTCGATCAATGACCGCCTCGGCCACGATTGCGGCGACCAGGCGCTCAGGCTGATCGCCGCGACGATCAAGGGGCAACTGCGCGGCGCCGACATTGTCGGACGCATCGGCGGTGAGGAATTCGCGGTCTTCCTGCCCGGCGCCGACGCCGCGCGCTCCTTCCTGGTCGCCGAATCCATCAGGCGCCGCATTCGCGAGGCGGAGTTTGCGCCCGACGGGCGGCCCTGGCCGCTTTCGGTGAGCATCGGCGGTATCGCCTTCAGCGGCCCGACCACCTACCACGACGTGTTCCAGGTCGCCGACCGCCACCTTTACAGGGCCAAATCCAACGGCCGCGACCAGGTGAGCTTCGAGAGCCCGCGCGGCGGACCTGCCGGCGACGCAGGCGGTACCGTGCACTAATCCGCTTCGGCATGCGCTTTAAACGCCTTGCTGGCGCACCTTGAGTGCGGCCAGCTGTGGCTGCGATTGAGCAGCGGCCGATGCGAATGTTCCGTGCGGTGTTTCACGCAGCGGTCGAAAAGTTCCACGAGATTTTTCGCCGAGGCCGAAGTGCCGCGCATGCCAGCGGTGCCATCAACGGTCCGTTCATCCTTTAGCGGCTAGTGTCGGGGGCTGACTTCAGCCGATCCGCGAGCGACCGTGTTCGATCTTATCGACCTAAAGGCGGTGCTGGTCATCGCCCTCATCTTCATTCCGCTGGAGCGGCTCCTGCCCCTGCATGGCGAGCAATCTGCGACGCGCCGGCATTGGCTGAACGACGTTTTCTATCTGCTCTTCAACGGCATCTTCATCAAGTTCGGCATCTTGCTGGTGATCGGCGCGACGATGCTCCTGGTCCAGCGTTTCGTTCCCGGGGCGCTGACCGCCGCCGTCCAGTCGCAGCCCATCTGGCTGCAGGCGATCGAAGCGCTGCTCGTCGCCGACATCGGCTTCTACCTTGCCCATCGCGCCTTCCACGCGGTGCCGTTCCTGTGGCGCTTCCACGCCATCCACCACTCGATCGAGGAGATGGACTGGCTGGCCGGCCACCGCGTGCACCCGGTGGACCAGATCCTGACCAAGTCGGCTTCGTTACTGCCGCTGTTCGCGCTGGGCTTTTCCGGCGAAGCGGTTCTCATCTACGTGCTGATCTATCAATGGCAGTCGGTGTTCATCCACTCCAACACACGCATCAAGTTCGGACCGCTGAAATGGCTGATTGCCTCGCCGCAGTTTCATCACTGGCACCACGCCAACGAGCGTCAGGCCTATGACAAGAATTTCGCCGGCCAACTGCCCTTTCTCGACCTGATCGCCGGCACCCTGTTCATGCCGCGGCGAATGCCGGAAAAATACGGTGTCGACGAGCCGGTGCCGCAGCTCTACCACCAGCAGCTCGTCTACCCCTTCGCCGCGGCGGCCGAGCCGGCTGCGCCGATCGCCGACGCCTCACCCGCCGCCGGCAAGCCGGAATGACGGTATGGAAAAGCCCGCCGTCTGGTGGCGGGCTTCCCGGGAGAATGGTCTTTTGCCGTAAGTTCAGGCGGCAAAGCCGCCATAGCCGCGCGCCACGGGCTTGACCGAGATGACCGGCTGCTCCGAAGGCCACAGGATGCCGGCCGTCACCGCGAAGGTGATCAGCGCATCGCGCGCGGCTTCGGCCGAAATCTCTCCGCTCCGCGCGGCCTCGCAGGCCTTCACCGCGGCGCCGTAGCTGAGGCGACGGCGCGACGGCGGGAACTCGGTCAGGAAGTCATGCATCTGGAACAGCGAGGCGATCATGCGCTTGTGGCCGGCGCCGACGCTGAGGGCGACCGGGGTGAAGAACATCCTGTCGTGCATTCGGACCTCGTCGATTGGCTGCGAAAACGGCGGGGCTGCCGCCTCCGGTCTGGGGGTGGGACGCCACACAACGCGGCTTGCGGCGAGAGGTTCCGCGCATGGTAATTTTTCTCTGACTGGCTCGAGATGCCGTCCTGCTGCCGCGCAAACAAATCGGGCTCTTCCCCTGGCAGCCGGCCGGAACGGGCAGGCGGCCTATTTCCACATGCCGCGCATGCGCGCGCCGAGGTCGACCTTGACGCCCGGCCTCTGGCGCGGGTCGTCCTTGAGCGCGGCACTCGCCCAGGACGACTGCTCGAAGGCCGAAAGCATAGAGGCCGCGATGAAGCGGGTGCGCGAGGCATAGACGTGGCGGTCGCCGCGCGCCGGCTGGTTGTGCGGATAAAAGCGCTGCGGCACGACGAGATGCAGGCTGTCCTTGGCTCTGGTCATCGCCACGTAGAGCAGACGGCGTTCCTCCTCGATGTCCTCCTTGGTGCCGACGCCGAGATCGGCCGGGATGCAGCCGTCGACGGTGTTGAGCACGAAGACATTCTTCCACTCCTGGCCCTTGGCCGAATGGATGGTCGACAGGATGAGGTAATCCTCGTCGCGATGCGGCGGCCCGGCCTGGTCGCTGGTGGCGTCGGGCGGGTCGAGTGTCAACTCGGTCAGGAAACGCTCGCGCGAGGGATAGGTCGAGGCAATCTGCTCGAGCTGCAGGAGATCGGCCCGCCGCGTGATGGCGTCTTGATGGATGCGCTCCAGATGCGGCTCATACCAGAGCCTGATCCGCTCGAGGTCGGCCGGCCATTTGGCGCCGGCGCGCAGCCCGCTATAGATGTCGAGGAACAACGGCCAGGCTTCAGCCGCGCGCTGCGGCGGCCGGAAGCGGGCGAGGCCCAGCGTCTCGTCGAGCGACGTCGCCATGGCGTCTACGATCTGCGAGGCGGCGGACGGCCCGATGCCCGGCATCAATTGCAGCACGCGGAAACCGGCGACGCGGTCGCGCGGGTTCTCGGCAAAGCGCAGCATCGCCAGCATGTCCTTCACATGCGCGGCATCGAGGAATTTCAAGCCGCCGAATTTGACGAAGGGGATGTTGCGGCGCGTCAGCTCTACCTCCAGCGGTCCGCTGTGGCTCGAGGTGCGGAACAGCACGGCCTGCGCCTTCAGCGCCGTGCCGGCCTCGCGTTCGGCAAGGATCGCCTGGCAGACATAATTGGCCTGCTCGGCCTCGTCGCGCACGCTGACCAGCTGCGGTTTGTGCGAAGACCGGCGCTCGGTCCACAGGTTCTTGGTGAAGCGCTCGCTTGCCTCGCCGATCACCGTGTTGGCGGCGGCCAGGATCGTCTCGGTCGAGCGGTAGTTGCGTTCCAGCATGACGACCGCGGTTGCTTGCGCGAACTGCTTTGGAAAATCGAGGATGTTGCGCACTTCCGCCGCGCGGAAGGAATAGATCGATTGAGCGTCGTCGCCCACCACGGTCAAGCCCGCGCCGTCCGGCTTCAGCGCCAGAAGGATCGAGGCCTGCAGCCGGTTGGTGTCCTGGTATTCGTCGACCAGCACATGGTCGAAACGGCTGCCGAGGTGGGCGGCGATCTCAGGCTCGGCCGCCATCTGCGCCCAGTAGAGCAGCAGGTCGTCGTAGTCTAGCACGTTCTGCGCCTGCTTGGCCTCGACATAAGCCGCGAACAATTCCTTCAGCTGTTCTGCCCACCCTGAGCACCAAGGGAAGGCGGTGCCCAGCACTTCGCCCAGCGGCGCCTGTGCGTTCACCGCCCGCGAATAGATCTGCAGGCAGGTGCTTTTGGTCGGAAAGCGGCTTTCGGTTTTCGAGAATCCCAGCTCATGCCGAGCGAGATTCATCAGGTCGGCCGAATCCTCGCGATCATGGATGGTGAAGGCCGGATCGAGGCCGATCTGCTCGGCATAGTCGCGCAACAGCCTGGCGCCGATGCCGTGGAAAGTACCGGCCCAGGCGAGCGCGTCGGCGATGATTGCCGCGTCGCGTCCCAGCACCTCGCCGGCAATGCGCTCGACCCGCTTGGCCATCTCGGCGGCGGCGCGGCGCGAGAAGGTCATCAACAGGATGCGGCGCGGATCGGCACCTTTGACGATGAGGTGGGCAACGCGATGCGCCAGCGTGTTGGTCTTGCCGGAGCCGGCGCCGGCGATCACCAGAAGCGGCGCGGCCACCTTGCCGTCGCCATGCACCACCGCCAGCCGCTGCTCATCATTCAGCCGGGCAAGATAAGCGGGCGCCTCGAAGGACGAATCACGAGCGGCGATGTTCATCGCCCATCAAGCATCGTTTCCGCTTTGTTCGCAATACAGCTGATCTCGCCCGTGCGGTTGTTATAGGCGAAAGCGGGCTGAATTACCGCCTCGGCTCCACCCCCATCGCCGCCGACTGCCGTCGCAGCTTGCGCCTCTCGTCGCCGGGCATGTCCAGCGGCGCGACATCGCCGGGCATCTCGTGGATGATCCTCACGGCGACTCGATAGGCGGTGTAGGCGAACAGGCCGGTAAGCAACAGGCGTATCATGATCGTCTCCTCATACGGTTCGGTGGGTTCAACAGGACGTGCGCCGGTTGGTTCCCCGCTACGCAACCAAACCGCCATCGCTTCGTTTGCTCCGAGGAGCGAACGAGGAGGTCGTCATGAAGAAGCTTCCTGTGCTGCTGGCCCTTGCGGCAGGGCTCGCGCTCGCCGCCTGCGACAACAGCGTGCCGCCGACCAAGGCGCCCGCCGTCGACCAGAACCCGCAGGTCGACAAGAACCCGGTGCCGAAATCGACCACCGGCGGTGATCAGCCAGGCACGCCGCCCAAGCAATAGGGACAAGGCAGGTCCGGCCGAAATTGCCGTTGGGCTGAAACGAAGAAGGCCGGCGCTGCTTGGGAGGAAGCCGGAGCGCCGGCCAAGCGGGAAAATCAGGCCCGCCGCACAGTCCAAGATAGCTGAGTCTTTCCGTCACGTCATGGTGCGATCACGGTAGCCGGCTATACGGCACCAGACAAATCACCGGAAAATTGCGAAGCAACCGGCTGCTGCATCGTCAGGCACTCCAACCACGAATGGCGGCAGTTTCGGCGCGGCTCTACGAAGACGGCGTCTCAGTCGTAGAGATGAGCTGCCTCATCGAAAGGACATCAAACCCGGGATATTACTTCCGTGAAGTTTCGATCGATGCCGACGGCTGGATATTGGACACAAGGGGCATCGAGACAGCGTGATGGCGTGGCCGAACTGCCTCGGTGTTTGGTTTGGGAGGTGGTCAAAGGGGCCAATTACGCTATAGCAAGGCAGGTTCGTTGAATGAGCGTCTGCCTATGCCCATTCCAGCGTTCCCGCCACACATGCCGAACGACTGCTGAGCGCCTGATGTCGGTCATTCATAATGCGAAATTTGCTCGCCGACGTACGCGGAAATCAGCCGCGTCTGTGCGGCAATCAAGACCGCGCCATCAGCCGCACGCCAGGGCGCTTCTTTGCCTACATTCAAGATTTATAAAAGGTAAAACAAAAAGAAAATATTTGCAGGCCGAATGCTTGAGGTCAAAAGAGTGTGTATAATCGTACAATAGATTAGACTCTGCTAAATTTCACGAATATTACGATTTTCCTGTGTCGCGGTCTTAACAGCCGATCACAGCTATGTTACCGGTCTTGCTGCGGGGGTAGTGCGGCGACAATCGCGGCAATCCCAAAGATCGGCGGAGAGCTTCATGGTGTCGAGCACTAGGCTTGACATTGTCGGTTTTGTGCGCGCCTACACGGGGCGTACTAGACCTTACCTAAGAGTTGATTGGCCGGTCCAGTATCTATCGCCTCTTCCGCTGTTTCGACGGCCGGCGACGTTGATCCAACTACCGCAAAAGCGCAGCTTTGTTGATCGAGCGCGCCGGCCTCAGGCGTCACTAATCGGAGCACTTCGCGGGTTTGGCCTGAGTAGCGAGGCCGTGAAGATACCTGTGGCGACACTTTCTAAGCTACAACGTGATACGCTTTCGGCAATCACCAACGGTGGCACGGCGAATTTTTGGGCCGGGTATATCTATGTAAAATCTGCCATCGACTGCGCCGCCATAGGGCCTGGCAAGAACCAGGCCCCCGGGTGACGAAATCCATGCAGAGATTTCGCAATTTGCTGGGTCTGGTGATCAGTTTGGCGTTGCTGCTTGGCCTGGCCGTTTGGTTCGTTGGAGGATTTGCTCGACTGTCCAGGTCGATCTTGCCCGGGGTGCCCACGTCCGCATCTCGCAGCATGGAATTGCGTGAGTTCGTTTTTAGATACGATGCCGCTTCGCAGCGCGACAGCCAATCCGGGAAAATTGCCGAGTGGAAGCTGGCGATACCGAAAGCCTTCCTGTGGGCAGAGGTCGGCTCTGATAGTTCCATAGCGGGTCGCCCTGGCGAGAATTCACTTCACGGTGCACACCTCTATGCTCTGTTGGATACAGTCGAAGGAAAATTCTCCCCTGCGACCCTCGCCGATCCCGCTGCCAACCGCGCGGACAGGTTTTTCATAGAGCTTACCAATGCGCGGACGGCAAAGGCGCTGTCGGACAGTCATCGCTGCCTGCGAAACGACGAAGTAGATGACCTGCTAAATGCCGGGCCCGCACTAAGGAGCCCTCCCTGCGATCCCGACAAGCGCACTGTAAGGTGCGAATCGCGTCTGAGCTACAAGGGTTGGTCTATTCGCCTAAGTGTTCCAAAAAAATACTACGCCCAGCAGCAAGAAGTGTACTGCGAGCCAGTACTAAAATTTCTGATTGAGCACACAGTTGCCATTGACGAGATAGATGGTCCATAGAAGGGAGATTTAATATGTCGGAAATACGTGTCGCGCCAAATGGCGAAGCAGGTCTGACTGACGGCGAGGTCGCTGTACTCTCAAGTCTCGTGGATGCTCACAATCGTGGGGGTTTCTACATGGCATATAATGCCATGTTCGACAGTAGCGAAGCCTCTCTGCAGTCGCGGATCGCGACATTTTCCGGTCCAGTCGGTGGCGTGGCCTTTGCGGCTAATAGAATCCTCCAGGTAGTGTTTGGTCCGGGGACCAACGCGGATCCAGAGTATACGGGTATATATCATCTGTCGCAAAAGGTCGCCGAATCGGCCCTGGCTGCCATCCGAAGCGATTTGCTATCGCCAAGCAATACAGATGGTAGCGCGGACGGATATATAAATGACGGTTCTTTTTTTGACAGTGCTACTGCTGCTTGGCACGGACTGGACACCTATTTCCCGGGCAATTTGTTGCTTGAGAGCTCAGCGACCATTGCGGCAAACGTCGCAGAATTTGCGGGCTCCTACCTTGCGGCAATTGCGGGCGGAGCGACTGTGGATGAGGCCCTACAAGCCTCGTTCAGTTCGCTTTCCTCACCCGGGATTGTTGCATCGTTGCTGGCGACGCTTGTTTACTCAAATTTCGGAAAGACGGCGTCAGCGCTAACAGCCGAGGGATACACCGAAATCTCGGGACCGAACGGCCACTCATTGCTTATCAACGGTGACGGCATCGTCGGTGCCGTGATCGGCGTGGATACCAATGATGCGCTGGTTGTTGGCGCTGCAACCGCCATGGAGACCGCCATTGCAGCAGGAGGAAGCATTTTCGCGCTGAACGCGTTGCGAGACTATCTTACTACGACGATATGGCCGACTCCGGCCGGCGACATCGATCCCGCCCATCTGAGCGAATTTTACACCGCGGGCTTCAACGGTGACGCACAGCCTTTCGGAGATCCAACGATCCAGGCCGGGATGCCAGTTTGGCGGGCTTCGCCAACCGAAGGAGCAGATATTATCTCTGGGACTGACTCATTTTTAACAATCGGCGGCAACGACACGATCAATGGCCTTGGCGGCAACGATCTCATTTTCGGTTATGGCGGCGAGGACACGATCGATGGCGGGGCCGGCAACGACATCATCTGGGGCCAGGCTGGCGACGATGTGCTCCACGGCGGAGAGGGCGATGACCTACTGCGCGGCGGCCCCGGCAACAACCAGTTGTTCGGCGATGCAGGAAACGACGTTCTCTACGGCGGATCGGGCACGGATGCTTTCGATGGCGGCGATGGTTGGGATGCTGTGAGTTATGAGGCCTCCAAGCAGGGCGTCGACATCGACCTTTCGCTTGAGATCCAGCGCGGTGGCGATGCTGAAGGAGACACGTTCGTTGGGATCGAAGAGATTCGCGGCTCAAGCTTCAACGATACTCTGAACGGCGACAGATACCTAAACAAGCTGGTCGGCGGGGCCGGTAATGACATCCTGATATCGGCCCCTGTCCGCGCTAATCTAAATTTCGACGGCTCGATAATTTACGACCCAGAGCACAGCAATCCTGATGTGCTCAATCGCTTCTTTGGCGGGCAGGACATTTTGGATGGCGGAACCGGCTTCGACAGTTATATTTTAAACCCGCCGACCGAGTACTACATCGTGCTTGGCAATCCCGGACAAACGTTCATTCAACCGTCGCCGTTGCCTAACACAGCCATCGTTTACGACGAAGACGGACTTGGCCGGCTTGTCTACAATGATCACAACCTCACCGGAGTAGGGCAGGAATTCAGGGCGGATTGGCGGCAGTCATCGAAGTTGGCGGTCTCCGCGGAGATGGTTGGCAGCGATCTGCATATCTACCTCCCTATTTCGACATTGTTCGACTATGGCGATCCCGAAGTTTTTCATCATATGTCGTTGGACGAATGGCCGTATTCGCCTTTCTACGGCAGAGAGGTCCCGCCGGAATTCGCGGGTGTCGGCCCAGGGACAATCGCCATTAAGAACTATCGTGATGGCGACTTGGGATTCTATTTCGATGGCGGGCTCGTGGCGCGTGCGGATGATCCGGGTGAGGGACTGCAGAACTTCCGCACCAATTTCGCGATGTCCATGGCGTCCAGCTTTGGGGAAAGCGATCCCTATGGCAAAGCCTACGACAATCTGGACGGCACAGCGGACTTCAACGCAAATCTCGACGACGTGACCTTCACCTTCGACGGGCGTGACCTGTGGGTCGTTATCGATGGGTCGGAGGCGGACCCGGTCCATATCCGCGGTGCTTTCGATGGCGGCGACTATGTTCGTCTGGGCGCCACCACGCTGACCGACCTCAACTTCCTGGATGGAACGGTCTCTATCGCGGACCTCGCGACCATAGTCGCATCGGACCGGGCCGCTACAGTCGGAACGTCGGGGAATGACGTGCTGACCGGCCATGATGGCCAGGCCGACTTTTTCTATGGGGGGCTGGGATCCGACACATATGTGATCACTGCCAATTCCGGCTCCGACACCATCCAGCGCGATGGCGACACGCAAGCCCAGTCCGACACGATCCACTTCGACTATGCTTCGGACAGGGTCTTCCAAAGAAACAACGAGCAGCGCGATCTATGGCTCCGCGACCAGCGGGTCGAGTTCATCAATGAGATGACGGACGGCCTCGGCAATACACATCTCTATCTGTCCGAGCAGCAGCTGACAGTGAAGGACCGCAGGTGGGATCCTGTTCGGGAGACATCTATCTACGACCTCACACAGAAATACGGCTACTCCTTCACGGACACCACCGAGACGTTCACCGACGTCCAGCGGCTTTGGGTCGCCGACATTCCATACCTCTTGTCTGAGGTCACGATCCAGCGCACGCCGGGTAGCTACGACAACCTGACCATCACGCATGGCGACTACACCTTCACCGTTCAGGATCATTTCCTTGAAATGAACGACGACATGCGGCCGACGCATGACTTCAAAGACCTGTTCGTATTCGCGGATCGTGAAGTTCTGACACGCGAAATGATCGCCAAACTGGCGCCGCTGGTCATGGACGCGGATCATCCGTTCGCCCACGGGACCAGCTACTCTGAAACGATCATAGGCTCGACTGCGAAAGATTGGATCACCGCCGGCCCCGGCGACGATGTGATTACTGGAGGTCTAGGGGATGATCATCTGGAAGGTGATAGTTTACCGATGGGAGAAAACCCCCGTGAAGGCAGCGACACCTACGTCTATAATTCCGGGGACGGAAACGACATCATCGTCGACCGAGATATCGAAGGCTCCGGCGTCGACAAGCTGGTGCTGGCGGACCTGAACGCTGGGGATGTCGCACTCGCGAAGATAAGCCTCAATGTGGACGATGAGAATTGGGCCCCCCTGGAGGACCGCCTCAATCTGGTGATTGTCGACAAGGCTACCGGCGAGCGCATTGAGATCCTCAACCAGTTCGCCGGAAATGAAAGCGGTATCGAGCTCATTCAGTTCGCCGACAACACCGTTTTCGATCGCGCTGACATCTTGCAGATTATCGCCAACGGATATCCGGGCTATAACTTTGCGCCCATGACCGTCGCGGACGACCTCTACAACTGGTCCGGAGATGTCTTGACGGTGACCGACGCAGAGCTCTTGGCAAACGACGTCGACGTTGAAGGCAGCACGCTGATGGTTGTCTCGGTCCAGGATGCCATCGGTGGTGCCGTCTCTCTGAACGATGGCGTCGTAAGTTTCGTGCGCGATTCGGATTACTACGGCCAAGGTTCGTTCAGCTACACGGTAAGCGACGGCGAGAAGCAAACGACGCAGCACGAAGTGTTCGAGATTTTCTCGAACGATCCACCCCGGCCAGGTGACACGATCGGTACTGCTGATAACGACACTCTCAGCGGAACCCAGGACGGAGACAGAATCTACGGCCTGGCCGGGAACGATCACATAGTCGCGCTGGGCGGTGGCGATACCCTACATGGAGGGTCAGGGAATGATATTCTCGAAGGGGGCGCGGGCCGTGATTTCCTTGACGGCGGGCCTGGCTCCGACTGGGCAGTTTACGATGCATCTTCGGAAGGTGTGGCCGTCGACCTTGCTGCGGGCACACGGCTCGTTGTCAGTGAAATGACGCCTGAACAGATTGAGGCGCATTTCGGAAACCAACCCCCACCGCCGTGGGTCTCTGTTTTCATGGAAAGTAGCGAACTGACACCAGACCAAATCAGCTCCCATGAACTCTTCGGCCTGGGCCATGGCGGTGACGCAGATTGGGATGAGCTTACCTCAATCGAGAATCTAGGCGGATCGGCATTTAACGATACCTTGATTGGCGGCGCAGGTGACAACGTGCTTCGCGGTAATGATGGTAACGATACGCTCGATGGCCGTCACGGTGCCGATGTTCTCGAAGGAGGCGAGGGTAACGACAGCTATGTCTGGAACCTGGGCGACGGCAACGACGTCATCACGGACAACGGCAACACGCAGGACTCTGACGTGCTGCAGCTTGGCGCCGGCATCTCGTCGGCAAGTGTCGAGTTCTCGCGAGCCGGCAACAATCTGGTGGTCACCTTCACTGGCGGCGAACACATCTCGATCACCAACCAGTTCGCGGGTGCGGGCATCGAATCGATAGCTTTCGACGGGGGTCCGACCCTGGCGCGGGCCGATTTTGAAGGATTGGCCGGATCCCAGCTGTGGGCCGCGAATGATGATCGGTTCTGGACGGCTGCCAACACCCCCGTCGTCGTCGATGTCACCGCCAATGACACGATTCCCGATGGCGCCAATTTCAACGCCTTTGTTTGGACGCAGGCGCAGCACGGTAACGTCTACTGGAACGGCTCAGGCTATACTTATGAACCTGACGAAGGCTTCACCGGGGTGGACTGGTTCTACTACGGGCTCGCAGACGCCGACAATGACAATCAGACGATGGGCGATGGCGCCGTTGCGATGGTGCACGTCGGCCAAAGCTATGATCCCGACAATCATACGGGTGTGACCGAAGGCGTCGGCACCGGCACCAGCAATGGCAACTACTTCGGTGGATCCAGCTTCAATGACACGGTAAACTTTACGGGCGGCAATCAGGCCTATGCCGATGGCAAGGGTGGTGACGACATCATTGTCTTCAACGGTAACGTCTCGGACTACGAGATCCAGGGGCAAGGCGACCATTTCGTCATCCACAACACTGCCACCGACGACGCCGTCCAGTTCACCAACATGGAGTACATTTCCTTCAACGGTACGACGGCGATCTCGCTCGCCGACATCGTCGCCAACTCCAACCACAATCCCGGCGATGTTTGGTACGAGCCGGAGCCCATTGGCGGTCTGGTGTAACCACGAACCTCCCTTGAAAGGCCGAACCGCAAG
Source organism: Mesorhizobium sp. Arg314 (assembly GCF_053714275.1). NCBI lineage: Bacteria > Pseudomonadati > Pseudomonadota > Alphaproteobacteria > Hyphomicrobiales > Phyllobacteriaceae > Mesorhizobium > Mesorhizobium sp. Arg314. Next base: position 90,168 of record NZ_JBSKBP010000003.1, read on the forward strand.
CTTTGCGATCCGGCCCTTCCTCTCCCACTTCGGAGCTTCGCTATATGACTAAGCCCGGTGCGACCGCCCTGTTTTCGCGGAGCATTTTCGAGATCGGTTTGTTCTCTTTCGTCATCAATGCGCTGCTTCTGGTCATGCCGTTGTTCATGCTGCAGGTCTATGACCGGGTCCTGCCGGCTGCGAGCGTCGACACACTGATCTATCTCTCGATCATCGCCGTGCTTGCGCTGGCCTTCCTGTGCCTCTTCGAGATCATCCGTGCCGTCTACTCGCAGCGCGTCGCTGCCGGCATCGACAAGCGGCTGGCATCGCGCGCGTTCAAGGCCTCGCTTTACGGGCCGCGCGCCGACGCTGGCGACATCCAGCCGCTGCGCGACCTTGCCACCGTGCGCGCCTTCATCGGCTCACGCGGCCTCATGACCTTGTTCGACCTGCCTTTCGCGCCGCTGTTCCTTGTCCTGCTCGGCTTCATCCATCCCGCCCTGTTCTGGCTCACGCTCGGCGGGGCCGTCATCATGATCATCCTAGTGGTGCTCAACCAGATGGCCAATGGCCAGAGCTCCGCGGCCGCGTCGGAGCAGGCGGCGCGCGCCAACCTTGCTGCGCAGGCTTTCGCCCGGAACGCCGACACGCTGAAGGCCATGGGCATGAGCGGCAATGCGACCGAAGTCTGGGGCAGAAGCTTTGGCGGATCGCTCAATCTTCAGGATCGCTCCTCGGCGGTGAACGCGATCTTCAGCGGCATTTCACGCTCGACGCGGATGCTGCTGCAACTGGCCACCTTGGCCGTCGGCGCCTCGCTGGTTCTCGCAGGTGAGGCCACAGCAGGAATGATCTTTGCCACCTCGATTATTTCGGGCCGGGCGTTGCAGCCGCTCGACCAGCTCATTGCCGGCTGGCGGCAGACGGTCGACGCACGACGCGCTTGGCAGCGCTTGAGAAAATCGCTTCCGGAAATAGCCGACGCCCGGCAGAAGCTGCAGCTTCCCGATCCGACCGGCCGGCTTTCGGTTCGCGATCTCGTCTACACGCCGCCCGGATCGGCGCCCGGAACCGAGCCGATCATCAAGCGCCTGAACTTCGAAATCGGCGCCGGCGAGGCGATCGCCATCGTCGGTCCTAGCCGAGCGGGGAAATCGACTCTGGCGCGGTTGCTGGTCGGCGCCATCCAGCCAAGCAGCGGCACAGTGCAATTGGATGGCGCCGACCTCAAGACCTGGAACGAGGGCCAGCTAGGGCGCAGCATCGGCTATCTGGCGCAGGATGTGCAGTTGCTGCCGGGGACTATAGCCGAAAACATCTCCCGTTTCGAACCGGCGGCAAGCGACGAGGCCATCGTCGAGGCCGCGCAACATGCCCATGCGCACGATCTCATCCTGTCGCAGCGCGAAGGTTATCAGACACAGATAGGCTCGGCGGGCGTCGCGCTGTCCGGCGGCGAGCGCCAGCGCATCGGGCTGGCGCGAGCATTCTTCGCAAGGCCGAACGTGCTGGTCCTTGACGAGCCCAACGCCAATCTCGACAGAGAAGGCGAGGTGGCCCTCGATCGCGCCATCCGGCAGGCGCGCGCGGATAGCACGACCGTGATCATCATCACGCACCGCATGTCAATCGCGGCGGCATGCGACCGCGTCTTGAAGCTTCGCAATGGCGCTATCGAAATCTTTGGTCCGAGCGCGGACATTCTCGCTCCTATTAAGGGTGCGGAACCGCCCAGTGCCGCCACATCGGCGCCGATACTAGCGCCGCAGGTACAATTGGCCTCGTTCAGCACCGGCAGCCAGGGTTCCGGCCGCTGGGGGCGGTCACTCAAGGCGGAGCAGGCTGGACCATGAGCGCCACAGGTTGGGAGCATTCGGTTCGCTCGAGCACGCGCTGGGTCGCGCTAGGCGGCTACGGCGCGATCGCGCTGCTGGTCGGCTGCTTCGGCTATTGGGCCGCGACCGCTCCGATCTCCGGCGCTGCCATCGCCCATGGGACGATCGCGGCGGCGGGCCGCAATATCCGTATCCAGCATCTCGAAGGCGGTATCATTAAGGAAATCCGCATTGCCGAAGGCGATCGGGTGCGGGCTGGGCAAGAGTTGATTGTCCTCGACTCAACCACCGCCAGGACGCGGGTCAACAGGCTGAAGAAACAGTTCGTATCGCTCTCCGCGACAGCGCAGCGTCTTGCAGCAGAGAGAGATGGGCTGGAGACCCTGCATTTCGACGCGATTGTCGAGACCGGCGCGGGCGATGCGGAACTCGCTCACCTCATTGACGAGCAGAAGAAGGAATTTGAGGCCCGCCTTGCCCGGTTTCGGTCAGAGCAGGACATTCTGCACCAGCGCGGCGCAACGCTTACTGAATCGCTCGCGGGCCTGACCGCGCAGATGCAGGCCATCGATAACCAGCTTTTGATCGTGGCGGACGAGCTCAAGCGCAAGAAGACTCTGGTCGAGCAAGGCCTGACCAACCACTTCGAATACACGCAGATCCAGCGCAACCAGGCCGACCTGACCGGCCAGGCAGGAGCGATCGCTTCCGAACTCGCCTCGACGCGAAGCCAGATCGTCGAGGCGAACGAGCAGATCGAACGCGGCAAGAGCCAGCGGGTCGAACAGGCCGTCAGCCAACTGTCCGAAACGCGAACATCGCTGGCCGACGTCGAGGAGCAGTCGCTCGCGGCCGAGGCTATCCTGAGCCGGACAGTAGTGAGGGCTCCCGCCGACGGCGTTGTCGTCTCAAATGTCTACAATTCGCCTGGCAGCGTTATCTCGCCGGGAGAAAAACTGATGGAGATCTTGCCGACAAGTTCGCAGGTCATCGTCGAGGCGCAGCTCAGTCCGCGCGACATAGATGTCGTCCATGTTGGGCAAAGCGCAAGGTTGCGCCTCTCGGCGCTCAACGCCAGGCTTACGCCGGAGATTGCAGCGACTGTTGCCGAGGTGTCCGCCGACAAGCTGGTCGACGAAACCACCCACCAGCCCTATTACCGCGCCAAGCTGCGTATCGCCGAAAACCTTCCGGCCAACGTGACCGCCGAGCAGCTTTACCCCGGGATGCCGGTCGAGACCTTTATCAGTACCGGTAACCGCACATTCGCTGAATATCTCATGCGGCCGATCCTGGACTCTTTCCAGCGGGCATTCGTGGAAGAGTGACCCTCACGCCAGCGCCGCGCGCCCCTGCTGTCCGCCGGCGATCTCGAGGTCGAGCTGGCGCTGCGTCAACGCCGCCTCGGCCATGATCCACTGTTTGAACAGCTCCACCTTGCGTGCGCCGAGCACCTTGAGGGGGCTGACGAAATACCAGCCCGCCGTGTTGGGGTGGTGGACCGCGAAGGGGGCCACCAGCCGTTCGGCGCGGATGTCGCTTGCCATATAGGCGCGGTTGGCGACGGCAAAGCCCATGCCCGCATTGGCCGCTTCGTACGACATCATGCAGGAATCGAAATAGACGCTTCTGGTCTCGCCAAGCACGAAGCTCGCGCCGGCAAAGCCCAGCCATGACTGCCAGTTCTGGGTGCAGGTGTCGGAGTGCAGCAGCGTGAAGTAGCGCAGATCTTCCGGCGTCACCTTCGACAGCGGCTTGTCGCCCAGCACGTCGTGGAAGAGCTTGCGGCTGCATACCGGCGTCAAATCCTCCCTGAACAGCAGCTCCGAGGTCAGGCCGGGGAAATTGCCGTCGCCATAGCGGATCTCGAGATCGTATTCCGAGGTCGAGAATTCATGCGTGGCGTAGGAAGTCGACACCCGCATCTCGATGTCGGGAAAATGCCGCTGGAAGGACGACATCCGCGGAAACAGCCAGCGCGCGGCGAAGGTCGGCAGCACGCAGATCCGAAGCACATGCGCCTGCGACTGGCCGGTAGCCTCCATGCTGGCCGCCACGATCCGCTCCAGCGCTTCGCGCACGCGCGCCACATAGGTCTCGCCCTCCGGCGTCAGCGACACCGCATTGCCGCCGCGCTCGAATATCTTGAAGCGCAGCTGGTCCTCCAGGCTCTTCACCCGCTGGCTGACGGCGGAAGCGGTGATAAACTGCTCTTCGCCGGCGCGCGTGAAATTCCTGTGCCTCGCAGCGCTCTCCACGATTTTCAGCGAGTTGAGGTTGACCTGACTGAGCAGACGCACGGGGGTTTCGACCTTAAGCTGGGCTTACGCTACCACCAGCATTCCTAAATTTACAGGGGTAGGCGTTTAAATGACTGTTAACCAAGTGTTGCCCCCATCTTGGAGAAAGTAGAATGAACGCCCATACAATTCCCGAACTGCGCTGCGCAATGAGCCGCGAGGCCATCATTGGCCATGAGACGGCCTGGAAAGTGTCGGGCTTCGGCGTCGCCCAGTATCGTCATGGCTACGACCCCGCTCTGCTTGCCGCCATCGAGGAAGCCGCCCTGAAGCTGAAAGCCAGCCATGCCGTGCACAAGCATCTCGACCTCACCTTTATCACCGGCGCCGACCGCTATATTCCGGAGATCAAGGAGCTTTTGCACAACAAGCTGCGCCTGGAAAAGCTGTCCGACATGATGGGAACCAAGCTTGAGCCGTATCCGCTGTCGATCGTCGGCTCGACCGTCACCTTCATGAACCCGAAGGACGGCGCGGTCGAATGGCATTGCGATGGCGTTCCGGTGACGGAGCTCATTCCGCTGTCGATCAGCGATCCTCTCATCGGCGGTCATCTTGAAATCTATTGCGACGATGCCGAGACCGGCCGCTCGATCCTGGAAACCGGCCGCGACCTGCCGCGCAACAAGATCATGCGCATCGACCACAAGATGAACTACGCCACGCTCGGCCAGTTCCTCGGCGTGCTCCACCGCACCGCACCGATCCAGCTCGGCGAGCGCGTCACCCTGGTGCTCAACCAGCGTTCGGCGACCAAGCCCTATGTCGACGACAACCGCATGTTCTACCTCGCCGCCGACAACGACCAAGACCGTGCCTGGGTGAACGAACTGGCCGAGGATGTCTGGACCAACCAGCTGCCCGCCTATCGCCGCCATGCCGAGGAGCATCCCGTGCCGCAGCCGACGGCGGAGACGGTCCCGGGCGGGGCAAGGGAGTCGTGGTAATGAGCCATGATCCGGTCGAGCCGCCTTCAGTGCCGCTGAGCCTCGTGCCGGAAAGTCAAAGCCGCTCCAGCGTCGCCCCCGGGGCGGCGCTGGTCTTCGCCCTCGGCGCCGTGGCGCTGTGGGCTACCAACGCCCTGGTCGGCAAGACGCTGCTTGCCAGCTATCCCGTGTCGCAAGTGCAGTTCCTGCAATTTTGCGGCGCGGCCCTGGTCTTTGCGCTGATCCGGCTCTTCCCTTCTCCCCTTGCGGGGTCCGAAGGACGGGGCGAGACCCGTGGCTCGCCCCCGGGCAGTGGCCGAGCGAAGCTCGGTCGGATGAGGGGTGCTGGACGGATCGCCGACGCCGGAGTTTCTTCCAGCACCCCTCATCCGTCTCGGCGCTTCGCGCCGATCCACCTTCTCCCACAAGGGGAGAAGGGGACCGCCGCGCTTGCCGCCTACGCCGTCGGCTTCCTGGGCCTGGTCGGCACGATGGTGCTGCAATATATCGGCTTCGCCTCGATGCCTGTTATCGAGGCGAACCTCGTTGCCTATACCTGGCCGCTGATGACTGCGGCTGTGGTTATCCTGCTTGGCCGGCCGCGGCGTCCGCTGCTGCTCGGGCTGGCCGCGGCGCTCGGCTTCGTCGGCGTCGCGCTGGTGATCTCCGGCGGCCGCGCGCAGACCTGGTTCGAAGGCAGCCTCGTCGGCTACCTCGCCGCTTTCGGCTCGGCGCTCTGCATGGCCTTTTACTCGCTCACCGTAGGCCGCCTTGCCGTGTCGCCGGAACGTCTGCTTTTGCCCTCGGCGCTCATCGGCGTCGCGCTCACCTTTGCCTGGTGCCTGCATGACGGCGTCGTGCGCTCGACCGGCGCGCACCTTCTGCTCGGCCTCTATCTCGGCGCCGGCCCGATGGGGCTCGGCTACTATTTCTGGTCGCGCGCGGCAAAGCTCGATCACGGCGGCAGGATAGCGGTCGTCGCCTATCTGACGCCGATCGCTTCCACGTTTCTGCTGACCCTGTCGGGCGAAAGCTTGTCGACGACGGCGGTTGCCGGCGCCGTCCTCGTCATTGGCAGCTGCCTTGCGGTCGGCATCGAAGGTACGGAGACCCGGGACGATGTCCAAAATGCTCGTTGACGAGGACGAACGCCGCGCCAGACAAGAGGCGCACTGGCTGGTCAGGGAATTTGGCGCGGAAGCGCCGCTCTATGCGGCCATGAAGGCGGAAAAGGCTATCGAGCAGAAGGATTTCGGCCGCTGCGCGCGCTGGAAGCGCGTGCTGGAAATCCTGGCGGACAAGCCACCGGTGGATATCAGCCGCGGCGTCGCCGTCAAATGAGCGATTTGCCACGGCGCCGCCGAATCGCGCATGGTCGACTATCCGGCCGGCGGATTATCGTTGCCGCATCGGAACTTGGCCTGAACTTCGATTGTTCAGCAACCTCCACGGTAAATCGAAGTGCTATAGCGACTTTTACGCGTCCAGGCGGACCGCCTGTGCTATAAAGTGTTTGTTGTAGCTATTAGAATTCCTAACTTGCGCGTTTCCAGATCGCGTAGAAACATCACCCTGTATTGAGTCTGGTAGCTTTACTGACACCGGACGGTCCGTTGGGGGACAGGTCCAATTCGATACACCGACGAAAGTCTTAAAAAAAGAGCTGGCGATTTGAGGACCAGCAGAAGGTGAAAAAATTGTCCAACATCGACGACAAGACTGCAATCGAGCTGACCGCCGACATTGTCTCGGCCTATGTCGGCAACAACCCGCTTCCCGCCTCCGGCCTGCCTGATCTGATCGCCAGCGTCAGCGCCTCGGTGCGCAAGCTCGCCGGCGGCAGCGTTGTCAAGGAGGCGGTGGCGCTGACGCCCGCCGTGAACCCGAAGCGGTCGGTTTTTCCCGACTACATCGTCTGCTTGGAGGATGGAAAGAAGTTCAAGTCGTTGAAGCGCCACCTTGCGACCGACCATGGTCTGACGCCGGATGAATACCGCGCCAAATGGGGCCTGCCCGCCGACTATCCGATGGTGGCGCCGAGCTATTCGGCCACCCGCTCGGCGCTGGCCAAGTCTTCCGGCCTCGGCCGCAAGCCGGCCGCCGGCGACGCCGGCAAGGGCAAGCGCAAGGCCAAAGCCTGAGGCATGCTGCCCGCAACGGATGATGTCGCGCCATGGCCGTGGCGCGACCATCTGGCTGCCCTCGGCGCATTGCGCCGTGGGGTAGCCGCCCAGTCTTCGGTGGACGCGGCCGATGCCGTGAAGGCGAGGCGCATCCTGTTTTCGCGGGGCTGGCCCTCCGGCGACCTGCTTGCGGCGCTCCACGCGCTCGACCGGTTCGAGCGCGCTATCGTCGAATGCGACGATCCGCCGGCCATCGAGACGCGCAGGCTGAACTGCCTCGCCGTTCTGGACCGCCTACAGCAAGCAGTCAGCCGCGCGAGTTGTTAGAGCAATTCCAGGAAAGTACGTAGCGGTTGGGCTCGGCGCCTCGCCGTGGCCTTCCGTCCGGAGTTGCGTCAAAACAACGAGATAGAGCGGTTCACGGTGAAATGCTCTAGCCGCGGGCCTGAGGCGGCCCGACCGGCCGGGCGCGTTCGGGACCCTGTTCGCTCGCAAGGTTCTCCGCTTCAACCGCCGTCATTTCAAGAAGATAGACAAGCATCTGGTAGCGCGTGCGCGAAAGCATCCTCGCCAGCCTACGCGCGATCTCGGCGACATATCTCAGCGTGCGCAGATCGTTGTCTGCTTCGCCCATCGCGAACTCCTGAAATAGCCAAGTTACTTGGCCGATCTTTTTGTGCCAAGTTATCGTTGGCGCCCACTCACGACTCACGGCGCATCCACAAGATCGCAGATTTGCGATAAAAACTGGAATCAATTTTTGGTAAGCATCACGCCTGACCTCGAAGATTTTGCTGTCCTTTTTTGGCGGTATCGTCTCTTCTCGTGCTAATATTGAACCAAAGACGAACTTGCGGTTGTCTTGCTATGCCGGGTTGATCTTCCGCGGCGGAATTTTGATCGTCGCGGGCCAGCGGGGGCGGGCAGCGCCGCTCAGCCTGCGAAAGTGGAACAGAAGGCCGGCGGATTGTCGTTGCCGATCATGGCGCAGCCGCGCTTGATCTCGTCGATCATCATGCCGCACGCGTTCTGGCCGTTGCAGGGCGGGTTGGTCGCCGGCGACACCTGGACGCATTGCGAGACATATTGGTCCGATTTCGCCTTGCAGGCGGATTGCGATAGCAGCGATCAACGCCAACCTGTGATGTGGCAAGCAAAGTGTGACGGGAGGACGGGCAGAGGGGGGAGGCGCTGTCCCGCCGGGCTTTCAGTCAGATTTGTTTACCGGCATAAATTTGGATCAGCAGGTGTTCTGTCGTGCGCCCCTCTGGCCTGCCCGTCCTCTGCAACAGCCGCGCTGCGGCCGCGGCGGGTGGACCGGCCATTTCCCCATCGAGAGGGGAGTTCGGCTGTGCCAGCGCCCCGCTCGCGGGTTCGGCGAGGAGAGCAACTGCAGCCGTCTCGTCCTCGAACAGAACCACCTGCGTCGCCAGCGCGGTTGTCGTGGCGACCTGGAAGAAGATGAAGGCGAGGGCGAGATAGCGGATCACGGGCTGCAAAACGCTCCGGCAGGCAACTGGTTCCCGTCCATCGGGCTTTTTGGCGGATGGCCCGCGGTCGCAGGCGTCGAGCCCATCCAAGGTCTGGCTCTTGCGAAGCGCCGACGTCCCGTGCAAAAGCCCGCTTATGCTTATCATCAACGATCTTACGCTGCGCATGGCAGGGCGGCTGCTTCTCGATCATGCTTCGCTGACCTTGCCGGCCGGCACCAAGGCCGGTCTTGTCGGCCGCAACGGTACCGGCAAGACGACTCTGTTCAAGGCGATCACCGGCGATTTTCCGTCCGAGACCGGCTCGGTCAGCCTGCCGAAAAACACCCGCATCGGCCAGGTGGCGCAGGAAGCGCCCGGCACCGAGGAACCGCTGATCGAGATCGTGCTGAAGGCCGATGTCGAGCGCCAGGCTTTGCTCGAAGAGGAAAAGACCGCCACCGATGCGCACCGCATCGCCGAGATCCACATCCGGCTGGCCGACATCGACGCCCATTCGGCCGAATCCCGTGCCGCCACCATCCTGGCCGGCCTCGGCTTCGACGATGCCGCGCAGAGGCGGCCGGCCTCGTCCTTCTCCGGCGGCTGGCGCATGCGCGTGGCTTTGGCCGCCGTGCTGTTCTCCGAGCCCGACCTTCTGCTGCTCGACGAGCCGACCAACTATCTCGACCTCGAAGGCACGCTCTGGCTGGAGAACTATGTCTCCAAATATCCGCACACGGTTTTGCTGATCTCGCACGACCGCGACCTGCTCAACCGCGCCGTCAACTCGATCGTCCATCTCGACCAGAAGAAGCTGACCTTCTGGCGCGGTGGCTACGACCAGTTCGAGCGCCAGCTCACCGAGCAGCGCGAGCTGCAGGAAAAGAGCCGCGTCAAGCAGGAAGCGCAGCGCAAGCACATGGAATCCTTCGTCGAGCGTTTTCGCGCCAAGGCCTCCAAGGCAAGGCAGGCGCAGTCGCGTCTGAAGGCGCTGGAGAAGCTGAAGCCGATCGCCGCGGTGATGAACGACACCGTGCGGCCGTTTTCCTTCCCCGAGCCGGTGAAGACGGTGGCCTCGCCGATCGTGGCGCTGAATGCCGTCAATGTCGGCTACACCGAGGGCAGCCCGGTGCTGAAGAAGATGACGCTGCGCATCGATGCCGACGACCGCATCGCGCTGCTCGGCGCCAACGGAAACGGCAAGTCGACCTTCGCCAAGCTGCTCGCCGGCCGGCTCAAGGCCGAGACCGGCTCGATGACGGTTGCGCCGGGGCTGAAGGTGGCGATCTTCGCTCAGCACCAGCTCGACGATTTGCGCCCCGAGGAAAGCGCCTATGAGCATGTGCGCCGGCTGATGCCGGATGCGCCGGAAGCCAAGGTACGCGCCCGCGTCGCCCAGTTCGGCCTGTCGACCGAGAAAATGAACACCGCCGCGAAAGATCTGTCCGGCGGCGAGAAGGCGCGCCTTCTGATGGGCCTGTCCGCTTTCGAGGGACCGAACCTCTTCATCCTCGACGAACCGACCAACCACCTCGACATCGACAGTCGTGAATCGCTCATCCATGCGCTGAACGATTTCCCTGGCGCGGTGATCCTGATCTCGCACGACCGGCATCTCTTGGAAGCGACGGCCGACCGGCTGTGGCTGGTCAAGGACGGCGCGGTCAATCCCTATGACGGCGACCTCGAGGACTATAAGACGCTGGTGACCGGCGTATCCTCCAACCGCCGCGAGCAGAAGGAAGCCGACAAGGCGTCCAAGGCCGACCGCCGCCGCGAGGCCGCCCAGCGCCGCGCCGCGCTCGAACCTTTAGCCAAGGAGATCCGCGCCACCGAGGCGCTGATGGACCGTATCCGCAAGCGAATGGACCTCATCGAGGACGAGCTCGCCAACCCCGCGATTTACGAGAAGGACCCCTCGACCGCGACACGGCTGGCCAAGGAGCGCTCGCAGCTGGCGCACACGCTGGCGCTCAACGAGGACAAATGGCTGACCATGTCGGCGGAGTATGAGGAAGGGATCGCCGAGTAGCGCGGCTCACCTTCTCCCACAAGGGGAGAAGGGGAAGCCACATCTGGCCCTACACCTCTCCGGCAAAACCCGCTACACACCCCGCATGAACCAGCACGCCAAGCTCCGGATCGGCCATTCGGCCTGTCCGCATGACTGCCCTTCCACCTGCGCGCTCGAGGTCGAGCTGCTCGACAACAACCGCATCGGCCGCGTCCATGGCGCCAAGGCGAACAGCTATACGGCGGGCGTCGTCTGCGCCAAGGTTGCGCGCTATGCCGATCGCGTGCACCATCCCGACCGGCTGACGAAGCCGCTGGTTCGCGCTGGCGCCAAGGGCGAGGGGGCTTGGAAGGAAGCAAGCTGGGAGGCAGCCCTCGACCTCGTTGCGGAAAAATTCATCGCCGCCGAGGCGAAATACGGCTCGGAGACGGTTTGGCCCTATTTCTATGCCGGCACGATGGGGTTGGTGCAGCGCGACGGCATCGAGCGGCTGCGGCACGCGAAAAAATATTCAGGCTTCTTCGGCTCGATCTGCACCAATCTCGCCTGGACCGGCTGGATGATGGGGGCGGGCGCGCTGCGCGGCCCCGATCCACGCGAGATGGCGAAGGCCGATTGCGTGGTGATCTGGGGCACCAATGCGGTGGTCACGCAGGTCAACGTCATGACCCATGCGACCAGGGCACGCAAGGAACGCGGCGCCAAGATCGTCGTCATCGACATCTATGACAACGCCACGATGAAGCAGGCCGATCTCGGCCTTGTGCTAAAGCCCGGCACCGACGGCGCGCTCGCCTGCGCGGTCATGCATGTGCTGTTCCGCGATGGGCTTGCCGACCGCGCCTATCTCGAAAAATACACCGACGACCCGCGCGGGCTGGAAGAACATCTGCGCACCCGCACGCCCGAATGGGCTGCCGCCATCACGGGCTTGGGCGTCGCGGAGATCGAGGCTTTCGCGCAACTCGTCGGCACCACGAAGAAGACCTACTTCCGCCTCGGCTATGGTTTTGCGCGTCAGCGCAACGGCTCGGTCAACATGCATGCCGCCTCCTGCATCGCCGCCGTCACCGGCGCCTGGCAATATGAGGGCGGCGGCGCTTTCCATTCCAATTCGGGCATCTTCAAGCTGAACCAGGATGTGCTGGAAGGCACCGCGATGCGCGACCCGAAGGTGCGCTATCTCGACCATTCGCGCATCGGCCCCGTGCTGACCGGCGCGGCGGACGCGCTTTACGGCGGCCCGCCGGTGACGGCGATGCTGATCCAGAACACCAATCCGGCCAATGTCGCGCCGGAGCAGCGGCTGGTGAAACAGGGTTTTCTGCGCGAAGACCTGTTCACCTGCGTACACGAGCAGTTCATGACCGATACGGCCAAGCTCGCCGACGTCGTGTTGCCCGCGACGATGTTTCTGGAGCATGACGACATCTACAAGGGCGGCGGCAACCAGCACATCACGCTCGGCCCCAAGCTGATCGAGCCGCCGGAAGGGCCGCGCACCAACCACTATGTCAACGAGGAGCTCGGCAAGCGCCTGGGTGTCGGCGACCGTCCAGGCTTCGGCCTGACCGAACGCGAGCATATCGACATCATCCTCGGCAAGCGCGGGATCGGCAGCTTCGATAGTTTGAAGGAACAGAAGTGGGTCGACCTGCAGCCCGACTTCGACGACGCGCATTTCATCAACGGCTTCGGCCATGCCGACAAGAAATTCCACTTCCGGCCCAACTGGACCGGGCAGGCGGCACCCAACCGGCCGCCGAAAAGCATGGGCCTGTTCGGGCCGGTCGGGCGGCTGCCGGAATTTCCCGACCATGTCGAGTTGATCGAGGCCGCGGACGAGGAGCACCCGTTCCGGCTGGCGACCTCGCCGGCGCGCAATTTCCTCAATTCGAGTTTCGCCGAAACACCGGTGTCGAAGGCCAAGGAAGGAAGACCCGAACTGCTCATCCACCGCCAGGATGCCGCGGCTCTCGGCATCGAGGATGGCGGCCGCGTCGAAGTCGGCAACCGGCGCGGCGACGTGGTGCTGCACGCGAGGGTCTTCGACGGCGTGAAGCGCGGCGTGGTGATAGCGGAAGGCATCTGGCCAAACAGCGCGCATGAACGCGGCGAAGGCATCAACGTGCTGACCGGCGCCGACGCACCGGCGCCCTATGGCGGCGCCGCCGTCCACGACAATAAGGTGTGGCTCAGGGCGCTCTAAGCAATTCTAGGAAAAGTGCGTAGCGGTTGGGCTCCGCAGCTTCGCCGTAGCCTTCCGTCCGGAATTGCGCAAGACAAACGACTACTTCGCGGCCTGCGCGTCCAGCGCCTTGACCTCTTCGGCGGCCGCCTTGCGCGCCGCGGTGTCGACGCCGGAAGCGCCCTTGTCTTTGGCGTAGGCGATCAGCGCGGTGCGCGTGTCCTCGTCGCATCCGTCCGAGCCCACGCCGTCGACGCCGGCTTTTTTGGCTGCGGCGAGCACGGAATCGCAGGCGTCCGGCGCGAAGGCGAACTGGCCCATGATGGCGCCGAGCGTCAGCGGGTCCTGCAGGCGCGGATCGTCACGGATTGCCTGCAGGGTGGCGCTACCTACCGCCCGTGATTTCCGGTCCTGCGCGATCTGGGTCAGGTCGAAGATGAACTCGAACTCCGGCTTGTCGACGCCCTGAGGCTTCGACACCAGGATGTCGAGCGCATAGCGGGTGACTTCCTCGGGCGTGACGACCGATCGGATGGCCCTTGCCTGATGGTAGTTGCGCACCAGCACCCAGCGCGAGGGGAGGTCGCCATAGCGGGCGAGCATGCCGAGTTGCTTGATGGCGGCAAGCTTCTGCTTGTCCGTCTTGGCCGCCTGCGCCTGGGCGAACACCTTGTCGCGGACGCGATCGAGCATCTCGCCCGCGAGCAGGCCCGCAGCCGAGGCCGCCTGCTGCGTTCCGGCTACGGCCTGCGAATTGGGCGCATCGGTAAGCGGACCCTTCGCATCGACCCATGCGGCGAGCGCCTTGCGCGCGTCCGGGCCGAAATAGCCCTTCGGCTCGCCGGCATAAAAACCTTCGCCCTTCAGCGTCGTCTCGATCGCGGCGCGGATCTCGTCGGGCAGCGCCTTGCCGATGCTGACCAGGTTCTCCTCGTCGAGCCCGGCCGGCGCCTCGCGGAACGCATCCATCACCGCGGCCGCGACCGCCGCCGTTCCGGCGTTTGAGGCCGGTCCGGAAAAGAGCCCGCTCAGTTCCATGCCGGCGTCGTTGCCGAACACGCCGACGCCCATCCGGCCGATGCCGTTGTTGTAAAGCGCGATGCGGTCGGTGATGCCTTCGCGCAGCGTCATCAGATGGTCGAAACTGTCGAAGGTGAAGGCGTTGGCGAGTTTGCTCTTTGCCTTGAGTGAGCCGAGGCGCGCGGCCTCTCGCCACGCATGCAGGCGCTCGCGCGGGTTTTTGTCGATGCCGAGACCATCGTCATAGGCGTCGCCCAGCAGCAGCATCGCCTCGACGCTGCCGAGATTGGCGGCGTTGATCAGCATCGCGGTCGCCTTCTGGTCGTCCTGCGGATAGGCCACGCCTTTGCGCAACAGCTTGGCCTGCAGCAGATAGGCCTGCGCCTCCTTCTTGGCTTCGCCTTCGCCGATCAGGGCTTTCAATTGGTCGTCGCTCAGCCCGTCGTCGCGGCGCGATGGCCGGTAGCTGGTCGAATCCAGGTTGGCATATTGCGTCGAGGCGTAGAGCCAGAGCGCGTCGCTGTCGCCCGCGTCCGCCAGCGGCTTCAACGTGGCGCGCGCCAAATCCTCGTTTTTGAACTGCTGATCGTCCGAGAGCTGCAGTCGCGCCAGCGCCAAAGCCGCGCCGGGCTCGCCGGCCTCGGCGCCGTCGCTCAGGCGCTCGACAAGCTGGTCCGGATTGTCGATCCGGACGCCGTCATAGTCGGGAAGCAGCTTCGCAAGTTTGATGCCGGCGTCGAGGTCCCAGGGGGCGCTGAGCAGCCGGATCGCCTCGCGCGGCTGCCTGCCGACGAACTTGCCGTCCAGGAGCAGGCCGGCGAGCATCGGCCCGGCGCCGGCGGCAGTCGTGGTGGCGGCGCGCAGCATGGCGATGGCGCGCTTGCCGTCCACCGGGCCGCCTTCGCCTTTGGCCAGCATGTCGGCCAGCATCGGTATGGCATACCGATCGTTGGCGACGCGCGCTTCCAGAAGCTGCCTGGCCTTGGCCGCGTCCTGCTGCGTCCCGCGGCCCAGCCGCAGTGCCTTGATATAGGCAAGCACGGATGGTTCCGGGCCATCGGTCCCGGCCTTGGAATCCGCGTCCACGGCTTGAAAAGCCTTTTGCTGCTCCTCGCTGGCAAAACCGTCATTTTCCAGCGTCGTCCGCGCAATCAGCAGCGGCATGGCGGCGCGGAACCGGCTGTCCCATTCGCCGGGCGATTGGCCCTGGGCCGGCGCGTCGATGACGCGTTGCGCGGTCTCGACTACCTTGTGCGCGTCGCGGCGCAGCAGCGGCCCATCAATATACTGACGGAGCAGCGTCTCAAGCGCCGTGAGATGACCGGCAGCACCAGCCTTCTGCAAGGCATCGAGCGCCATGCCGCGCGTGACCGGTGGCGGGCCGGCGTCGGTGCTGTCGTGCCGATGCACCGAATAGAACTCGTAGAGGAGGTAATTCGCCTCGGGACTGCCGCCGTCGGCGAGCAGCTTGATCTGCGGGACCAGCCAGCCCAGCCCCGGCTGGTTGAGCGCCACCTGGACCCGCAGCCATTCAAGCGTCAGCCGCTTTTCCTGCGGCGCGCCGAGCATCGCCGCCTGGCATTTGTCGGCCAGGACCTTGAGCTTGCTGAGATCGAAATCCTGCGGGAAGAGCTCGCTATACTGGACCGGCGGCGCCTTGGCTTCGGGATCGAGCGGTACTGAGGCGCCCCTGTCGCAGACGCTGATCGCCTCGGCGAGCGCGGCCTTCTTCGCCGCATCGAGCGCAGCCTTCTTGGCCGCATCGTCGGGTTTGTCGGAGGATGCCTGGCCCGCGAAGGCCCCGTCGGCAAGCGGCGTCAAGGCGAGGCAGGAAAGAACCAGGGCATGCACTGGCCGCAGCATCGGCGTCCCCCTCGGACAGGTCCGGGCGCAGCCGGACACACAGGCGCTAAATTAGCACATCGCACGAGTGATGATGAGTGTGGCGCTTCACATTCGCGCGGCTTTGCCTGGCGACTGCGCCACGCCTTGCGACCTGGCCCAAGCACCTGAGGTCGCGCCCGCCAGCTCCGGCGTTTATTGAGGCACCGGTTTCCAGTGGCATGGGAGGATGTCGTGGCCAAGGTCTCGCTTCTGGGCATTCCGCATGACGAGAACTCGTCCTATCTGCGCGGGCCGGCCGAGGCGCCGCCGCTGATCCGGCGCGAGCTTGCCAGCGATGCTTACACGTCATGGTCGGAAACCGGCTTCGATCTCACCGACCGCTTCGTCGACTACGGCGATATCGATTTCACGCAACCCGGCGACCCGTGGGAACGGATCGAAAATGAGGTCGGCCGCGCGCTCGATGCCGGCCACCCGCTGATCTCGCTCGGCGGCGACCACGCGATCTCCTGGCCGGTGCTGCGCGCGGTACGCCGCCGCCATTCGAGCCTGACGATCGTCCATATCGACGCGCATCCGGACATCTATCATTCCTATGACGACAACCCGCGCTCGCATACTTCGCCGTTTGCCCGCATCATGGAGGAGAAGCTCGCCGACCGGCTGATCCAGATCGGCCTGCGCACCGTCAACGATCACCATCGCGACCAGTTCAAACGCTTCGGCGTCGAAGTGGTGGAGATGCGGCATTTCAAGGAAGGCTTGCAACTCGACCTCAAGACGCCCGTCCATCTCTCGATGGACCTCGACGCTCTCGATCCGGCCTTCGCTCCCGGTATTTCCCACCGTGAACCGGGCGGCTTCACCACGCGCCAGGCGATAGGCCTGATCCAGGGAATAGATCAGCCAATCGTCGCCGCCGACGTCGTCGAATACAATCCTCGCCAGGACCTCTCTCGCATGCCGCCGGCGACCGCTCGATGTTCGTGCGCGGCGCCATCGCGGCCGCACTTTGGGTCGCCGGACGGCCGTCCGGCGAATACGACATGCGCGATGTGCTCGGTTTCGGCGCCTCGTGACCGGGAACCAGGCCAGGTTCCATCTTCACGCCGCTAAAATGGCTGAAAGCCAGCTGAAAGCTTGGCCGTGCCATGACAGTTTTGTGGCGTTCGCCACGTGGCTGGCCTGGGAGGGCCGGCAGGAGGAAATGCGGCTCAGCCCGGATGGCGGCCGCCAAGGTGGAGGAAGTTACGTGACCGGTTTCATCTCTAAGTGCGCCCTGGGTTCGGCGCTGCTGACGCTTGCCACGCTTGCCGCGGGCGCAACGACAGCGTCGGCTGCCGACAAGATCTCGATCATGGTGGGCGGCTACGAAAAACAGATCTACCTGCCCGCCAAGCTCGCCGAGGCGCTGGGTTATTTCAAGGATGAGGGCCTCGACGTCGAGTTGCTCAACGAGCCGGCCGGCGTCGACGCCGAAAACGAGATGCTGGCGGGTGCCGTACAGGGCGTGGTCGGCTTCTACGACCACTGCATCGACCTCCAGGCCAAGGGCAAGTTCGTCGAATCGGTCGTTCAGTTCAGCCAGGCCCCCGGCGAAGTCGAACTGGTCTCCTCCAAGCATCCCGAGATCAAGTCGCCGGCGGACTTCAAGGGCATGAGCCTCGGCGTCACGGGTCTCGGCTCCTCAACCAACTTCCTGACCGAGTATCTGGCGGTCAAGAACGGCCTCAAGCTCGGCGAGTTCACCTCGGTGCCGGTCGGCGCGGGCAATACCTTCATCGCCGCCATGCAGCAGGACAAGATTCAGGCCGGCATGACGACCGAGCCTACGATCACGCGGCTGCTCAAGACCGGCGAGGCCAAGGTCTTGATCGACATGCGCACGATCGAAGGCACCAAGACGGCTCTCGGCGGCACCTATCCGGCCGCCTCGCTCTATATGCAGACCGAATGGGTCGAGGCGCACAAGGATACGACGCAGAAGCTCGCCAATGCCTTCGTCAAGACGCTGCAGTTCATCAAAACGCATAGCGGTGCCGAGATCGCCGACAAGATGCCGAAGGATTACTATGTCGGCGACAAGGAAGGCTATGTGAAGGCCCTCGATGCCGGCAAGGCGATGTTCACCGCCGACGGCGTGATGCCTCAGGGCGGCCCCGAAACGGTGCTCACCGTGCTGTCGGCCTTCAAGAAAGAACTGCAGGGCAAGCAGATCGACCTTTCGAAGACCTACACCACCGAATTCGTCAAGAACGCGAAGTAGTGGACAAGGCTGGCGCGGGGTTTGTCCCGCGCCAGCATTCGCTCTGTCTCTCTGCGCCAGGCGATCCCCGCGCGGCTCGCCTGTTATTGGAGCTTGCTCAATCATGGCCATCGAAAAGACCGCTCCGGCGATCGAGCTGATCAATGTCAGCCGCCGTTTCCTTTCCCCCACCGGCAAGTCGCTGACGGCGCTCCGCGATTTCACCATGACCGTCGAGCGCGGCGAGTTCGTCGCCGTCGTCGGCCCGACCGGCTGCGGCAAGTCGACGACGCTCAACCTCGTCACCGGGCTTGCCAGCCCGAGCGCCGGCGAGGTCCGCGTCATGGGCGCGCCCGTCAAGGGCATCGACCCGCGCATCGGCTTCGTGTTCCAGACCGACGCGCTATTCCCTTGGCGCACGGTGATCGAGAACGTCATGGCCGGGCCGCTGTTTCGCGGCAAGCCGAAGGCGCAGGCGCAGGCCTCGGCGCGCGACTGGCTGGCGCGCGTTGGCCTGGCGCGTTTCGAGCAGCATTATCCGCATCAGCTTTCAGGCGGCATGCGCAAGCGTGTGGCGTTGGCCCAGACCTTCATCAACGGTCCCGAGATACTATTGATGGACGAGCCGTTCTCGGCGCTCGACGTGCAGACGCGCGTGCTCATGCATGAGGAGCTGCTGCGCCTGTGGTCCGAGGCGAAGGCGTCCGTGGTCTTCGTCACCCACGATCTCGAGGAAGCGATCGCGCTGGCCGACAAGGTCTATGTGCTCACCGCCGGGCCGGCGACGGTGAAATCCGTATACACGATCGACCTGCCGCGCCCGCGCGTCGTCGCCGACATCCGCTACGAGCAGAGCTTCATCGATTATTCGCGCACCATCTGGGCCGACCTCAAGGAAGAGGTCGAGACCAGCTATGCCCGCGCGGCAGCATGAGGGAGGCCGAAATGACAGACGCCACCATCAATATCTCGACCGCCGCCTTCAAGCCGGGCACCTCGGACGCCGAGATCGAGGCCGCCGCCGCAAAGGCAGCCGCGTATCGCCGCCACACCGTCATCTTCTGGCGTCTCGCCATCCTGGTCGCCTTCCTCGGCTTGTGGGAACTCGCCGGCCGCATGGCCTGGATCGATCCCTTCTTCTACGCCATGCCGAGCACGATCGCCGGGCGGCTCTATGAATGGATCACGGAGGGCACGTCGGAAGGACCGCTCTGGTACCACCTCTATGTCACCATGGAGGAATCGGTGCTGGGCTTCGTCACCGGTTCGGTGGCTGGCGTCATCATCGGCGTCGCGCTCGGCCGCAATCGCATGGCCGCCGATGTCTTCTCCATCTACATCAAGGTGATCAACTCGATTCCGCGCGTCGTGCTGGCGCCGATCTTCATCATGATCCTCGGCCTCGGCCTTGCCTCGAAAGTGGCGCTGGCCTTCGTCATGGTGTTCTTCGTCGTCTTCCACAACGCCTTCCAGGGCGTGCGCGAGGCCGATCGCGCGATGATCGCCAATGCCCGCATCCTCGGCGCCTCCGACTGGCAGCTGACGCGCTCGGTGATCGTGCCGTCTGCGATGAGCTGGATCTTCGCCAGCCTGCATGTCAGCTTCGGCTTCGCCATTATCGGCGCCATCGTCGGCGAGTTCGTCGGCTCGCGCTTCGGTATCGGCCTGCTGATCAATATCGCCAAGGGCTCGTTCGACGCGGCCGGTATGTATGCCGCGATCGTCATCGTCATGGTGGTGGCGCTGGCCGCCGAATATCTTATGACGATGGTCGAGAACAGGCTGGCGAAATGGCGTCCCCAGCCGCTGCATGAGACGCAGTGAATGCGCCGTGGTTCGCAGGTGGCCGAGCCCTAGCCATTTGCCAGCGGCAGCCGCACCTCGACCTTGAGTCCACCGCCGGCAGCGTCTCCAAGCGTGACGCTGCCGCCGGCATTGTCGACAACCTCGCGCACGATTGCCAAGCCGAGCCCGCTGCCTTCCTCCGTGGACCCCGCAATGCGGTAGAAGCGCTCGAAAACATGCTCCCGCTCTTCCGCTGGAATGCCAGGCCCGTCATCGGTGACCGTGAGCGCCGCCTCGCCGTCGACGACGGCGAGCTTCACCGTGACGCTGCCACCGGCTTTGGAGTAGCGTAGCGCATTGTCGACCAGGTTGACGATCATCTCGCGCAGCATCGTGCCGTCGCCGGTGACCGGCACCGGGCCGGTCTCCTCGAGCCCAAGGTCGATGTTGCGTTCGATTGCCTTCGGCGCCTGGCCTTCCAGCACCTGCCGGGCGGCTTCGGTAAGATCGATGCGATCGGCGCGCGGCCGCCGGCTGCCGGGCTCGGCACGCGAGAGCGTGAGCAGTTGCTCGGCCAGCCGCGCCAGCTTGCCGGAGCTGGCCTGCAACGCCACCAGCGCCTCCTGGCGCCGATCGGCGGCGGTTTCCCGCAAGGCATAGCTTGCCTGTGTCGACAGCAGCGCCAGCGGCGTGCGCAACTGGTGCGCGGCGTTGGCGATGAAACGCCGCTGTGCCGCCATCTGGGCCCGCACGCGCTCCATATAGGCGTTAAGCGCCTCGACCAGCGGCCGGATTTCGCTCTGTGCGTCCGAAACCTCGATCGGATCGAGATCGCTGCGGCTTCGCGAGCGCACGGCGTCGCGCAGGCGGAGCAGCGGCGCCAGGCCCCGGCGCAGGCCGAGCAGGACGAACACGCCGGCAATCGCGACCAGCGCCAACTGCTGGCCGAAGGCGCTTAGCCACAGACGCCTCGCCATCGCGTCATGGCCGGCGAGCGTCACGCCGACAGTGACCGTGATCGGCGAATCCGCCCCGGCGCCGATTACGGCATGGCTGAGCGTCGCAAGCCGCAGATGGTGATCGCGAAAGCCGGTCTCGATGCTGCTGCGCTGTGACGCCTTGGGCAGGTCGGGATAGCCGGTAAGCAGGTGTCCGCCCGCGGTCTCGACATGATAATAGACTCTGTCGCGGTCGCCGGTGTCGAACATTTCGATCGCCGCCGGCGGAATGGTTGCGTCAAGCACGCCGTCTTTTACCGCGACCTGCTCGGCTATGGCGCGCGCCGACGCCATCAGCATCCGGTCGGTAACCAGATCGGCAGTCACGCGCGCATTGCCATGGCTGGTCCACAGATTGATGGCGGCGAGCCCGGCCAGCGGCAGCACCACCCAGGCCAGCAATTGCAGGCGTAGGCTGCTGATCCGAGGCCTGACCAGTCTCATGGCGCCGGATCGTCATGGCGCAAGAGGTAGCCGAGGCCGCGCAAGGTGGCGATCTGAACGCGCGACCCCTCGAGCTTCTTGCGCAGGCGGTGCACGTAGATCTCGATGGCGCTGGGATCGGCGTCGGTTTCGAAATCGTAGATCGCCGCCGAAAGCGCCGCCTTGCTCACCGTGCGCCCGGCCTTGACGACGAGCTGTTCCAGCACCGCGTGCTCGCGCGGCGTCAGCGACAGCGTCGCGCCGGCGAGCGAGAACAGGCGGGTGTTGGTGTCGAAGGCCAGATCGCCGCAGGAAATGACCGGGGCGGTGCGGTCGTTGGCGCGGCGCAGCTGCACGCGGATGCGCGCTTCCAGCTCCTCGATCTGGAAGGGTTTCGCCAAATAGTCGTCGGCGCCTTCGTTGAGGCCCTTGACCCGGCCGTCGAGGCTGGCATTGGCGGTGAGCACGATCACCGGCACCGGGTTGCCGCGCGCCCGCAGCCTTTTCAGCACCTCCATGCCGCTCATGCGGGGCAGGGCGAGGTCGAGGATGATCAAGGCATGATCGCCAGCGGCCAAAGCATGCTCGACATCCTCGCCGTCATGCACGACGTCGACGACATAGCTCGCCTGGCGCAGCGTCTTGCTCAGCCAATCGGCCAGTTCGCGATTGTCCTCGACAAGCAGCAGCCGCATCGTTCGTCGCTGTTTCCTCCCAACATCGTCGGCTTCGCCCAAGGGCGGCAGCCAGCGTTCGAATTGGTCCCTGAAGCCAACCGATAGTATTGATCCGCCCGCAAGGCAAACGTGGTCTGCCGGCGGTCGCCACCGCGGCCATTGCGCCTGTCGAGCCGCCTCATCGGCCGGACAAGTGATAAAACCGAACCGTTCGGTTCAATTTATGTTGACGGTTCGTATAAGTAAGATGAACGTTGGCACGCCGAACTGGAGTGCCATATTGCCCGGTGGTCACCGTAACTGGTTGATATCAAAAGATAAGAATGTGGCCGCTGCGCCGTTCGCGCAATTTCAATATCGAACCGAACGGTTCGGTTCACACATTTTCGTGATTGGAACCGGCAGCAGGGCAGACCCATCTCGGGGTGGTCCGAGCGACGCGAATTTCCATCAAGGCACGCCACCAGACGGACAAGACTTTGAAAATCTGGAGTACTTTAAAATGACCAAGATTGCTCTTACCGCCGCCGCCCTCCTCGTCGCCACGAGCGGCGCCTTTGCCGGCAGCGACCATTATGGTTCCGACAACGTCAACCAGCCGGCCGTGACCGCTCCCGCGGGCAATGTCGACAACACCATCACCGGCTCGATCCGCAAGTTCGAGCAGCGCGACCTCCACATCACGCCTGATCAGAACCAGCCGCAGTCGGGCCAGGGCATCTGGGGCCGCTAAACCGGCCCCCTCCTGACCAACTTCAACCCAACAACTTTGAATCTGGAGTAACTCAAATGACCAAGATCGCTCTTACCGCCGCTGCCCTTCTCGTTGCCACCGGTGCCGCTTTCGCCGGCTCGGACAATTACGGTTCGGCCAATGCCAACCAGCCTGCCGCTTCGGTCGACACCTCGGTCACCGCTTCGATCAAGAAGTCGGATGTGAATGTCCAGAAGCCGGTGACCCAGGGCGCCGACCGCAACCTGTTCGGCAATCGTTGATCGGTCCGGTCCCCGACACTTCAAAGGCGGCGGGTGTGCCCCGCCGCTCTGTCTTTTTGGAGCCGGCTACGGGTCGGCCTGAATCAGTCGAGCAGCAGTTCCTTCCAACCCATTGTTCGAGATGAATTTTCCGAGTGATCTCTTGACGGTGGCGACGAAGCGACCGGAGAAGAAGAGATTTCGCCCGGGAATAAATCCGAGCCGTTCCAGGTCTTGTCGGCAGCGGGGCCATCCTCCCAAGGCGCCGCCGATGAAACAACAGGACAAGGAACACTGAGATGACCAGGATCGCGTTCGTCGCGGCCGCCATGCTCGCTGCCATGGGCAGCGCCTCTGCCGGCAGCGACCACTATGGCTCCGACGGCGCCAATCAGCCGACCGCCGGTGTCGATCATGCCTTCACCGCTTCGATCCGGAGACCGGATATGGCGCATCAGCAGGATCCGATCGCGACCGGCTCCGGGGAGACGGTCGCCGACATGATCGCCCGGCACAACGACGAAGGCATCTGGGGCAACTGACAGCGCTCGGCCTTCCTCAAAAACTCCCATCCATACTCAACGACAGGAACTTCCGAAATGACTAGGATCGCTCTCACCACCGCAGCTATGCTTCTCGCCATGGGCTCTGCCTTCGCCGGTAGCGACCACTACGGCGCCGACAACGCCAATCAGCCCACCACCGCCGGCGTCGACCGCGGCCTCACCGCGTCGGTGCGCAAGCATGAGGCCGCCAAGCCGGCCAATGTCGACACCTCGACGACGACCGGAGCGGCGCCCTCGCAGGCCTGGCCGGATCCGGGCCAGGGCATCTGGGGCAATTGATCTCGCCTCCCGAACTGCCAATGGCGGCCGGCTTGCCCGCCGCCATTTGTTTCGCAGTTCACCTAGGCTGGCGTTCCTGTCCCGCCGACCCGTGCAGCCGCACACTAGAGCATGATGCCGAAAAGTGTGAAGCGGTTTTCGGGCGACATCATGCTCTATCACTTTGATTTAGAGACGGATTCTGATTTCAGGTCGACTCGACCTGAAATCATCCGGCTCTAGGCTTCTACGCCAAATCCTTCGGCCTCACGCAATGCGTCAGCCGCGCGCCGCGAAAATCGAGGTCCGCCCAATCCTCGTCCTGCGTGAACCGCGCAAGCGCCGCCGTCGGGAACTTCGCTTCGATCTTCTTGAACACGCTCTCATCCGATCCGGCGCCGGCCAGCCGCAACACAAAATGCTGCAGGCCGGGATTGTGGCCGATCACCAGCAGGCTCGTCGCCTTTGCCTGCCGCACCCGCGCCAGGATGGCGCCTGCCGCCGCCTCGTAGAGCTCCTCGGCGAATTGCGCCCGCACATGCCTGGGCAACTCGGCCGCGACCAGCTGCCAGGTCTCCCGGGTGCGCAGCGCCGGCGAGACCAGCGCTAGATCCGGCAGCCAGCCGCGCCGGGCAAGCTCCCGCCCAATCAGCGGCGCCGTCTTTTGCCCGCGCGGCGCGAGCGGCCGGTCGAAATCGGCAAGGGAAGAATCATCCCAGCTCGACTTGGCGTGGCGCAGGATGAGAAGTTGTCTCACAGGCATTATTCAGGACCAGGGTGACTAGCGAGCCGAGCGCGAGCCTTCTCCTTGATTGCCTCGATGTCAAAATCATCGAGCGGACCGCTTGCCAGCCCGTCTTGCCAAGCCTTACGCAGCAGGTCTGTCTCCGCTTCGCTTCGCCGTTGGTTCGGCAAGTCCGATGTAAGCGACATTCTGCTGCTCCAAGGACCTAAGGCGTGATTCGCGCCAGCTGTTCGAGGTCTCGCTCCTCTCGCAGCGGGTCGGGCGCCATCACCGCGGAGGTTGCGTTGTCGGCATCGTCTGCGAAATGGGCGAGCACAGTGTGGCCCTTTTCCATGCGCGCCTTGCCCTCGGCGACGAGACCCAGCGCCAGCGGGTAGAGCCGGTGCTCCACCTTCAGCACCCGCGCGGCCAGCGTGTCCTCATTGTCGCCGACCATGACCGGCACGGCGGCCTGCGCGATGATCGGGCCGTCATCCATCTCGGGCGTGACGAAATGCACCGAGCAGCCATGGATGCGTACGCCTGCGCGGATGGCCCGCGCATGCGTGTCCAGCCCCTTGAAGGCCGGCAGCAGGGCAGGGTGGATGTTGACCATGCGCCCCTGCCATTTCTCGACGAGGCCGCGGCCAAGGATGCGCATATAGCCGGCCAGAGCCACGATGTCGGCGCCGAAGCCGGTGAGTGCGGCATCGATCGCGGCGTCATAGGCATCCTTGTTCGGATGGTCGGCGCGCTGGATGACCTTGGTGGCGATGCCGCGCGACTGGGCGATGCCGAGGCCGGCTGCGTTGGCGCGGTCGGAAATGACGCCGACGATTTCCGCCGGATAACTGGGATCGGCGGCCGCCGCGATCAGCGCCGTCATGTTGGAGCCGCGCCCCGAGATCAGGACGACCGTGCGTTTCCTGCTCATAGGCCGATCGAGCCCCGATAGATCACGCCGGCGTCGCGGCGCGGCACGATGCGGCCGATCGGCGTCACCGTCTCGCCGGCCTCCTGCAGCACCGCCGCGACTTGCGCCGCCTGGCCGGAGGCGACGGCGAGGATCATGCCGATGCCGCAGTTGAAGGTGCGCATCATTTCTTCCGGCGCGACGCCGCCGGTCTTGGCCAGCCACGAGAACACCGGCGGCACGTCGATCGCCTCGAGGTCGAGCTCGGCGGAGAAATCCTTGGGCAGCACGCGCGGGATGTTTTCCGGAAAACCGCCGCCGGTGATGTGGGCGAGCGCCTTGATGCCATGCGTGTTGCGGATCGCCTTCAGGATCGACTTCACATAGATGCGCGTCGGCTCCAGCAGCGCCTCGGCCAGCGTCGCCTCATCGTTGAACGGCGCCGGATCGCCCCAGCCAAGGCCGCTTGCGGCCACGATGCGGCGCACCAGCGAAAAGCCGTTGGAGTGCAGGCCGGAGGAGGAAAGGCCTAGCAGCACATCGCCCTCGACGATGTCGTCGGTCGGCAGCAACTGGCCGCGTTCGGCCGCGCCCACAGCGAAGCCGGCAAGGTCGTAATCCTTGTCGTGGTACATGCCCGGCATTTCCGCCGTCTCGCCGCCGATCAGCGCGCAGCCGGCCTGCCGGCAGCCCTGCGCGATACCGCCGACGATCGAAGCGCCCTGGTCGGGGTCGAGCTTGCCGGTAGCGAAATAGTCGAGGAAGAACAGCGGCTCGGCGCCCTGCACGACGATGTCGTTGACGCACATGGCGACGAGGTCGATGCCGATCGTGTCGTGTTTGCCGGAATCGATGGCGATCTTGAGCTTGGTGCCGACGCCGTCATTGGCCGCGACCAGCACCGGATCGGTGAAGCCGGCGGCCTTCAAGTCGAACAGGCCGCCGAAACCGCCGATCTCGCCATCGGCGCCCGGCCGGCGCGTGGCGCGCACCAGCGGCTTGATCTTCTCGACCATCAAATTGCCGGCATCGATATCGACGCCAGCCTCGGCATAGGTGAGCCCGTTCCTGCGCTTGGCCTGGTCGCCCTTGCTCATCGTCGGCTCGTCCCTGTTTCCATTGCGGGCTCTTCGCATGAATGGTTTCGGGGAGCAAGGATGACGGTCGTCGAGGCGGACAAAACCGTGGAAAGTGGGCGAGGCGCCGAAGCTGCCAATCTCCCCCCTTGCGGGGGAGATGTCCGGCAGGACAGAGGGGGGTGTGAAGGATCGCGACCTTCGAACGGTTAGCTTTTCGATGTCCATTGAGCAACGACCGACAAGCTGGCGGGACAGCACCCCCCTCTGCCTTGCCAGCATCTCCCCCGCAAGGGGGGAGATTGGCTATCATCGCCGCTTTCGCAAATCGCCAGCGCGGAAGAAGGAAGCAGCTCCTCCCTTGCGCCCACTTCTGAACTCCCTCATCTATTTCCCAACAACGGCCACGACGGGACATCACGTGACCATCCCCAACCTGATCACCATCCTGCGCTTGCTGCTGGTGCCCGCCGTGGTGCTGGCCATGCTGCAATCGCTTTGGGGTTGGGCCTTCGCCGGCTTCCTCGTCGCCGGCATCTCCGATGGCGTCGACGGCTTCATCGCGCGCCGCTGGAACCAGTCGTCCCGCCTTGGCGCCTATCTCGATCCGATTGCGGACAAGCTCTTGCTGGTCTCGGTCTTCGTCGTCATGGGCTTTGCCGGCGAACTGCCGCTCTGGCTGGTGGTGACGATGGTCTCGCGTGACGGGCTGATCGTCTGCGCCGTGCTTTTGTCCAGCGTGATGAGCCATCCGGTCGAGGTGAAGCCGCTCTTCGTGTCGAAGGCCAACACTGCCGCGCAGATCGTGCTGGCAGCGCTTGTGCTGGGCGAGATGGCCTTCTCGGTGCATCTCGGCCCGCTGCGGACCGCGTTCATATTGCTGACCGGGGTCTTGACCGTGGCTTCGGCCGCGGCCTATCTCGTGGCTTGGCTAAGGCATATGAGCGGCTATGGCGAAGTCTCCCAGACGAGCAACTCCCGTACAGGCGACACCAGGTCGGGCATCAGCAGGTCGGGCGGCTCCAACACGGGCGCCTGACGACGATGGCGCGGTGATGGCGGCTGACGGCGGCTCGGGCGCGCTCCGCCGCCAGGCCTTCTTCTGGCTGGCAACGGCCGTCCTGCTAGCGCTCTTCCTCTACATCTTCTCGGGCATCCTCCTGCCGTTCGTGGCCGGCATGGTGCTCGCCTATTTCCTCGATCCGGTCGCCGACTGGCTGCAGCGGCTCGGCCTGTCGCGCCTGATGGCGACGGTGGTGATCCTGATCGCCTTCATCGTCGTGGTGGTGCTGGCCTTCGTCATCCTGGTGCCGGTGCTGGCCACCCAGATGGCCGATTTCGCCCGCAAGCTGCCGGAATATTTGACCCGCCTGCAATCGCTGATCACCAGCTTCGACCCGAAGTGGCTGGAGCAGCGCTTTGGCGTCAATGCCGCCGGCCTGCGCGACGGACTGAACTCGCTGCTCACCTCCGGCTTCAGCCTGCTCACCACCGTCTTCACCTCGATCTGGAGTTCCGGCGTGGCGCTGGTCTCGGTGGTGAGCCTGTTCGTCGTCACCCCGGTCGTCGCCTTCTACATGCTGCTCGACTGGGACCGCATGGTGGCCGTTGTCGACAGCTGGGTGCCGCGCGACTATGTCGAGACGGTGCGCGCGCTTGCCCGCGACATCAACACCGCCACCGCCGGCTTCGTGCGCGGGCAGGGCACGCTCTGCCTTGTGCTCGGCGCCATGTACGCCACCGGCCTGACGCTGACCGGCTTGAACTTCGCCATCCTCATCGGCTTCTTCGCCGGGCTGATCTCCTTCATCCCTTATGTCGGCTCGCTAACCGGTTTGGTGCTCGCCGTCGGCGTCGCCTTCGTCCAGTTCTGGCCGGACTGGACAATGGTGGTGCTGGTGGCCTGCGTGTTCTTCGTCGGCCAGTTCATCGAGGGCAACATCCTGCAGCCCAGGCTTGTTGGAAAGAGTGTCGGCCTGCATCCGGTCTGGCTTATGTTCGCGCTGTTCGCCTTCGGCGCTTTGTTCGGCTTCGTTGGCCTTTTGATTGCCGTGCCGGCCTCGGCGGCGATTGCCGTGCTGGTGCGCTTCGCCATCGGCCGCTACCTCGAATCGCCGCTTTACAAGGGCCACGCCAACGGGCCCATGCCGCCATTGCCGGCCGATCGCGGCGGCGGCCATCGCTCGACGCGGGGCTGAAATGGCTGCTCAGCCAGCAGATCCGCCGCGCCAGCTGCCGCTCGATCTCGGCCACGGCACCGGCTATTCGCGCGACGAGCTCGTCGTCTCGGGTACCAATGCGCAAGCGGCGTCGCTGATCGACCGCTGGCCGGACTGGCCGTCGCCGGTCGTGGTGCTGGCAGGGCCGCCCGGCTCCGGCAAGACGCATCTCGCCCTGATCTGGCAGGAGCGCGCGCACGCCGTCGCCATCGATCCGGCGCGCATCGGTGAGCACATTGCCGGGCTCGGCGTCAGGCCGGCGCTCATCGACGACATCGACAAGGCGGCGATCGACGAGCAGGGCCTGTTCCACCTGATCAACGCCGTGCGCGGCGCCGGCTCGACGCTGCTTTTGACGGCGCGGCGTTTCCCCTCCGCCTGGCGTGTCGTGCTGCCGGACCTCGTCTCGCGGCTGAAAGCGGCGGCGACGGTCGAAATCCACGAGCCCGACGACCTTTTGCTTGCCGGCGTCATCACAAAACTCTTCGCCGACCGCCAGGTCGAGGTCGAGCCGCATGTGGTGCAATATCTGGTGCGCCGCATCGAGCGTTCGCTCGGCACCGCCATGCGCGTCGTCGGACGCCTCGACCGGGCAGCCCTCGAGCGCAAGACGTCGATCACCCGCGCTTTAGCCGCCGAGACCGTCAGCGCCATGGACGAAGGGCAGGGCGAGTTCGATATCTAATGCATGTCGCCCAGAAGTGTGCAGAGGTTCTGGGATAACGACATGCATAAAAACAAAACTTAAAGCGCGTCGCTTGAATCCGTTTCAGCGCGGCGCGCTTGAGCTCGTTCTGTCCCATTTCGGGATATTCTCATAGGCACCAATCTTGCAGCGCAACCATGCCGGCTAACCCCGGTCCCGGTCGCGTTCCAGATCGGGTTGTAGGCTCGCCGGGCTCGAGGTGTTGGGGTTCTCGCCCGGCGGGTTTACCGTCAACTTGGCCCAAATGGGCTAGGTCCGCTTACCCTTGAGGCTGTCCCGCAGCCGGCGCAACTGCCGCCGCCACCATGGCTTCGGCTTGCGTGGGACCAGGACCATCTTGCCGTCGATGACGGCGTCATCCACCCAGTCCTGCACCTGCATGCGCCAACTGGCCGTGACGCGGGCAAGCAGGGGCAACGGATCCTCGCCGGTGATCCGCACCAACTCCGCATCTTTCAGCGCGAGGCGGAAATCGAAGCCCTGGGCGATGAGGGCGCGCAGGAACACGATCTGGCGCAGCAGGCGGTGAAAGTCGGTACCCTTGCCGTTGACCATGCTGCGCGCGCCGATCCACTGGTGGAGACGGGCGCCCGTAAGCGTTTCGGCGGGTGGGCGAAAGGAAATCTGTTGGCGCCCGTCCTCGAGGCGTCTCGTCGGCGCCAGCGGATACCAGAAATCGAGCGGCTCGCGGATCGGCACCCTGACGCTGGCGTCGGCAAGCGCGGCCTCGGCCGCGCCGCGCCGGAGGCAGACTGCGCTCTGCGCCGCGAATCCCAGCCTCGCAAGCGCGTCGAGCAGCAACCTGCCGCCACCCATGGCGAAGGCCGCATTGATGCGGTCGCTTATGAAGGGAGACCACAAGTCGCGCGGGATCCATGTCAGCCGTCGTCTGGAAACATCCACAACGACGATGATCGTGAGGACGACGCTGGCGATATGGCGGAGGTGCCGGCCTATGGCGACTGACAAGCTTGACGATCTCACCTGTGAAGCGACCTATCTCGCGACGTTGCTTCATGTGCTGGTGGACATGACCATCGAGTGCAGCACTTCGCTCGACAATCTGAGGAAAGTGAACGCGCTCGCCACGATCGCCAAGGATATGGCTGATCGGCACACGGATGAACTGGAAGATTATCACAAGCGCCAGATCGAAGCGGCAAAGCGCGCCGCCTGATCAAAGTGGCAAACTTTTCCTCTTTAGCTCGGCTGCTTCGGTGGCCGGGCTTTCAGTGATGGAAGGCGGTCCAGATGAGAAAGCCCGCGAATATTACGGCAGCCGCTATGACGGTGCGCACCACTCCGCGATGTAGCGAGGGTGTGAGGCCGTACTGTTCGTAGGCCTTGCGCGGATCGGAGCGGAAATCCTCTTCCATTTGGCGACGGATTTTTTGCTGCAAATCGTCTTCTGACATCTGACGCTCCGGCCTATTTGGCTTCAGCTCCCGGGCCTTTTACACCCTGATCCGGCTCAATTCCTCCAGCCGGTGGTTCTCCTCGGCTCTCCGCAGTTCTTCGATTCGGCGTTGTTGCGCGGCATCAGCCTTGATTCGTTGCGTCTGATCACCGTCCGGCAGACGCAGGGGTACAGCGAAAACAACCCGGCTCACGGTTTGAGACCTACTCTCCTTGCCGGCTTCGGCGCCAATGCCCCAAACTCTAATGGAGCCCTTACCTTCCTTCGAAGTCTCCGCCGTAACGGCCACATCGAAGTCAACACGGGCAAACACCCCAAATTCAGGCAACACGGAGAGGTTGCTACCCAGCACACCGGGGAAAGCCGCATTCACATTTTGGCCGATTTCAGTCTCCTGGGCTTTGGCCACGCCAGCGAGAATCTGCCGAAGCGTCTCGGAAATGAATTCGTCTATCTCCATACGGCGCGGCTTTTCTCATTTTGGAGAGGGCAGGAATCGCGTTTTGTTACCCGGTCCGTTACCCTGTGGCCCATTTGCCTAACCGTTTGGTCGCTTCAAGTTCTGGCTAAGCCATTGATTTTAAAGTGGTCGGAGTGGCAGGATTCGAACCTGCGACCCCCTGATCCCAAATCAGGTGCGCTACCAGGCTGCGCTACACTCCGACGTCCCGCGGCGTATAGGGGGCGGACGACCGGAAGGCAACACAAAAACGGAGAGCCCCAATGCCGCAGCGTTGAAGGGCGCGACTACCGCGCCGACTTGCTCGGCGGCGTGACAAAGGGACTTCGCCGCGTCGACCGATACCTTCACGGTTTCACGCCGTGACGGTTCGGCTCAGAGCTTCTGGCCGGCGATCCTCCTGGCGAGCGCCGCGGCCTGGATTCTTGCATTGGCAAAGCAGCCGCGAATGCTCGGCCGCATGCCGGTGAACCAGAGCCCGGGCAGCTTCGGGTCGTTCGCGGCGCCGTTGAACAGCGGCACGCCCCTGGCGTTGAGCACGCCGAGCTTGCCCAGCATCGTTTCCAGTCCGGTGCGATAGCCGGTGGCGGCAATGACGATGTCGGGCTCGATCGACTGGCCATTGTCGAGCACGACGTCGTCGCGCCTGAATTCGCGCAGCTGCGGCACGACGATGATGCGCCCTGCCTTGATGGCGTCGACCGCGCCGTCGTCGGCGGCGATCGCCGTATAGTCGGAGCCGAGCCGGCTGGCGCCGCCCGATGGAGCAGGGGGGAGGCCGTATTTGGTCAGATCGCCGAACACCAGGCGCTGTGTTGCTGCCATCACCGCATCCGCGAGCCTTATCGGCAGATTCGCCATGACCGGCGACATGCGGTGCACCGCGATCTTGCCGATGCGCTTGGGCAGCAGCGAAGGTCCGTTGCGCGCCGAAAGCCAGATCTGGCCCGTCTCGGCGCGCGAAAGATGGTTGAGGGCATCGAAGCCGGAGTTGCCGGCGCCGACCACCAGCACCTTCTTGCCGGCATAGTCGCTCGCCCTGCCGAAATCGGCCGAATGGATGATCTTGCCTGAAAAATCCTCCATGCCCTTCCAGGCCGGGATGAAGGATTGCCGGTCGCGTCCGGTGGCGATCACCACATGTCGCGCCGCCTGCTGGCCCTGGCTTGTCCGCAGCAGCCAGTGGTCGCCGCGAAATTCGATCTCATCGACCTCGACACCAAAGGCGATCGGCAGCCGGTGCGTCTCGGCGAAGTCGTTGAAATGGCGGATGACGCTGCTGCGGTGCGGAAACGCCGGCGTCCCCGCTGGAAAAGATACGCCGGGCAACGAAGACAGGTCGCGATGCGTGTTGAGGTGCAAATTGTCGTGGCGGCGGTGCCAGGGCTCGGCCAGCCTTTGCTCGCGTTCCAGGATTTGCGTCGTCACGCCGGCCTTGGCCAGCGCATGCGCGGCGGCAAGCCCGGCGGCGCCCGCGCCGATGACAATCGCGCCGTCCAGTATCGCTGGCTCACCGACCCCCGACGGCAAGACGTTCGCTTCCGCGCCCATTGGTGTCTTTATCGTCGTCATCATGCCTTCAAGTGGCACGACCGTGTATCTGACATATGCCGCTCACGGCCCAAAAGGAATAGGCGGCTGTTGCAAAAACCCCCGGCATTGTGTCGCGGATTTTGAAGGGTCGGCTAATGAACCGGGTCGGCGTGGCGATGCACCAGCTTGAACCCGCCGTCCTCCAGCCGGAATACCTCGGTCACCCGCAAGGTCATTTCCGTTGCCTCGCCGTTCTTGCCGATACGCGCCTTGGCATGCTGCAGGCCGCTCCAGAAGGCCAGATCGTCGCTTGCCGAAGCCTGCAGCACCTCGAGGTCGGTGCTGCCGCCTTTGTGGAAGCTCGCCGCGTCGCGTTCGTAGCGGCCGGCAACCACCTCGGCGCCTTCGAGATGATCGCCGCGCGGCGAAAAGAATGTCGCCGGCCCGGCATGGGTTACGATTGCCCTCAACGAAGTCGCATCGCCATTAACATAGTCCTCGGCGATTTTCTCGCGCTGCTTCATGAACGTATCGAAGGACGAACCGCCGGGATGCACCGTCCTGATCCATGTCTCCAGGACGGCCATGAAATTCTCGAGGAAGGCGCTGGCTTCGCCATTGGTCACGGCGCCTTTGTCGTCGAGCAATTCAGCGACATTGCCGATATAGGCCTCCGGCTGCTGCATCACCGGCATGTCGAGGAAGACGAAGGTCTGGCGCAGCGCGTGGTTGGCGCCGAAAGCGCCGAGCTTGTTCGGCGTGACGCTGACCACCCCGGCGGGCAGGCCCTTGAACACGCTCTTTCCCGACGGCCGCGAGCCGACGTCGAGCGCATTCTTCAGGCAACCCGGGATCGAGCGGTTGTATTCCGGGGTGACGAACAGC
This sequence comes from Mesorhizobium sp. Arg314, assembly GCF_053714275.1. NCBI lineage: Bacteria > Pseudomonadati > Pseudomonadota > Alphaproteobacteria > Hyphomicrobiales > Phyllobacteriaceae > Mesorhizobium > Mesorhizobium sp. Arg314. The sequence goes on from NZ_JBSKBP010000003.1 coordinate 123,733, forward strand.
ACCGCGTCGCATTCGCGTATCGCCGCGCGGAAGGCCGACCACGCCGGCGGCGGCTGGTCGCCCTCCAGATCCTCGTTGTAAAGCGGCAAGCCTCCGATCTCGATGAAGCGGCAGCGTACCGAATCCGGGGCGCGGGTGGCGAGCGCCTTGGCGATCTTGCGGCTGAAGGATTGGGCGCGCAGGCTGCCGACAAGCACGGCGAGCTGCAGGACGGCGTGTTCGGTTGCATTGGTCATGGCTAAACGTCCGGTTCTGATGGATGGATCACGGGGAAGGCCGGGCCGGCCGGCCGCCGACGTTTCGATAATGTCGTCAGCGCAGCGAGGTTCCCTGCGCCGTGGCGGGCACAGGGTTGCCTGCGGCCTTGCCGCCGCGGCCATTGCACAGTAATGACGGGGTAGCGCGACATTTCAGGCTCCCAACAGGATCTTGGAGATGGCGCCGGAAAAGGGTGCCCGCATTGACGGGCGGCAACGAGGTGGTCATGTCCGCGCGCATTTTCAGTCCCGCCAAAACCGCGATGCAGTCCGGCAAGGCCAAGACCGGACATTGGGTGCTGGAATTCGATCCCGCCCAGCGCAAGAAGATCGACCCGCTGATGGGCTACACGACTTCGGGCGACATGCTGAGCCAGGTGAAGCTCACCTTCGACACGAAGGAAGAGGCGGTGGCTTACGCCGAAAAGGAAAAGATCGCCTATCGCCTCGAAGAGCCGAAGGAAGCCAAGCGCCGGCAGATTTCCTATTCGGACAATTTCCGCTATGACCGCAAGACGCCCTGGACGCACTGACTTTCGAACCTCACGTCACTCGGCATGACAGACCAGCCGGCCCGGCCGGCCGACGGTCCCGTAGCTCAGCTGGATAGAGCACCGGCCTTCTAAGCCGATGGTCGCAGGTTCGAATCCTGCCGGGATCGCCAGTTCATTCGATGGTTTGTTAGATCCAGCCGACTTTGGATCTAAACGCCGGCAATAGATCAACGGCAAAATCCACAAAGGCGCCCCCTTGGCGGTACGGCATTGCCGCGGGGGGTGGATCACGTGGGGCCGCCGCCGCTCAGAAGTCGCTCACGGCCTTTCCGGCCGGGCCGCCCAGATAAGTGTTCCACACATAATCCCGAAGCATCTCCCGGTGTTCCGCCGTTCGGTGATGGTAGCCTGGCCTTTCGGGGTACGACACGCCGGCGAGGTGAAAGAAGGCGCCGTCGATGAACTCGTGATGCCCGACTGCGTCGGCCATCGTCATCGGCCGCTGTTCCAGCGTGGCGACGGCGACATCCGCCTCATCGAGCTTCGAATAGAGGATCGCCCAGTTGGCGCCGCCGGTGTCGAGGCCGAGGTTTATGCGGGGTTCGAAATTCAGTTTGCAGGCGGCTACAGCCGAGAACCGGTAGAAGCAGTAGCCTGCCCATAGGTTCCAGTGCCGATCGTCCGGCTTGGCCTTGTAGACATGATTTTCGGTGCCGTACGCCCTGCGTCCATACACGGTTTTGCCGGCCAGCTTGGACGGGATGTCGAATGGCGCGACCGGGAAGCAGTCGTGATCGATGAAGCCGAAGAACTCCGGCTCCAAATGGCGCACGATGTTGTGAAACGCCCAGGTGATCGCCGTTCCATGCGATCTCGACAGGTGCTTTTCGACCCGCATCGGCAGGGCAACGGCGTCGGGCCAAATATGACGGCGTGAAGATGCACCGGATCTATGCCAGGCAAGCGGATGAAGGGGCGATGGCCGTCCAGTTTCCGGAAGTGCTTGGCGGCTTCGCCTGACCGGGCCCGTATGCCTCCTGTATGCCTGCTCCGTTTGCCTGCCCTGTTTGCCTGCCCCGTTTGCCTGATTGACCGTGGGCTGTGGATAGTAACCTCCCGTTTACCACGCTGCGGCGCTCGCGTTGCGGCCTGGCGCCCGACTCGCCGAAATGAAACGGCCTGAACCCGTCAGGCACCCCAGAAGCCCAGCGGCTGGCGTTTTCATGTACCCCACGGGATGCGTGCTTGAACGCGTTCCGAAAGTATGCGTCGGCCGTCGCTTCGGCTGCCCAAAATTCAAGCCCGCCGCGGCAATGGGAAACCGCGACGGGCTCGATCCGGCGTCTGGGACGCCATCGGGAAGAGGCTAGGCCAGAAAGCCGGCAGTTCTCGCCGCCTTGCGCAGCGTCTTGCGGGCTTCCACCGGGCTGCGCAGGCCGTCGAGCGCGTCGCGGCAGACGCGGCTCGCCGAGCGCCAGGCGCCGTCGCGCGCTTGTCCCGGCCAACGCTGGTCGAGGCATTCCATCGCCTCGAAGCAGCTCGACACCTTGCGCTGGCCGTTTGGCTGGAAATCGATCACGACTGGTTCGGAAAACCAGACATCGTTCATCACTTCCTCCGTTCTTGTGATTGTCTTTTGAGCAAGCAGGCGGCGCCGGATGGCGCCCGATGCAGGTCCGTGGGGGCTTGCGGACCCGCGCGTTAACCAACCGCCGCGCATTAGGTTCCGAAGAATTTCAAGGTGGCGACAGGCCGCGTTCGGACCGGCTCACCGGCACTGGCGGACGCGCGATCCGAGGCGCCCAAAATCATGTGACCAAAGTCACTGACGCATCCTCGCGGGCGGCGCTAATGAATCCGGCAGGCTGATGAAACGCGGGAAGACCTCTCATGCTTATCGCCGTGCTTGCACTCACCATGACCGCCGCGACGTTGATGGCGACCGCTTTCGGGCTTTACGAGGAGGCCCGGCGAAACCGTGGGCATGCTGAAGCCGATCGGGTGCACGCGTTTCGAAAGGTGCGTCGGTTTTCCGTCAATTCGCGCAATCGATAGGGCCGGCACCGCCAGGCATGTTCACTCCGCCTTACCTGGCCATGTGCATCTTTCGGGCCGGAATCCTGCTCTCTCCGGCAGTGTTCGCGGTGCTGGTGCTATTGTGGCTTTTCTATCGATAGGCGGGCCTGCGGAACACGAGCCCCGCCATGCTCTATTCCACCAGCACATGCGCCTCGCGCGCGGCGATGACGAAAGCCTCCCTGGCGTTGTCCGCCGCGACGTCGCCGCGGATCGCCCGGCGGCAGGCGCGCAGCGCCGCGCCATGCGGCGCGCTGCCGGCATCGCGCCATTGGCCGGTCAGCAATTCGACGGCTTGCTCGGCGTTGGATATGTGGCGGATCGAGCCGGAAACGCCGACGGCGACTTCGACCGGCCTGGAAAACCATCCTTGGATCATCGCGAAACCTCTCGAAATATATCGGAACGCGATATTTTAGCGTGAGTTCCGTCCTGGAACGTCAACTTAACGTGAAGCAGTCTCGCGAAGGCGGCGTATGTTGCTCATCTTCCAAGCGGTCTCCGCGAAAGCTCGATCAGTTCCGCCTCGTCGGTGATCCCCGCCATGTAATTGGCGATGATGCGCGAGGCGCGTGCTTCCTTCTGCTCGGCGGTCTCGCCCTCGATGTTGCCGTTCTCGTAGACACGGCCAAGCATGGCCGTCTCGTCGGGGGTGAATGTGTTGCGCACAGCGGACACGGCTTCCTCCTCCTGCCCGGCTCCTTTTTTGTCCGGCCGATATTAGCATGTTTCAAGGTTGAGAGTGAGTCGCGGCGATATCGCGGCGAGGCCTCCTTGCCAGGCACTTATGCTGGGGCCGTTCTTCGCCTGCGGCAGGCCGCTGCTTTGCCGGCCTCGTTATATTCTTGCCGAATGAGCGCTGCGCTGATACGCATTAGCAGCGTGGAATTTTTCCGAGTCTGCATTGACTTGCGCCTGGAAAAAGCTCTGCGCATTCTGTCCGAGACCAATAACCCCGACGTGGTGGCAACCGGGTTACGAAGGGGTTCTGGTCGAAAAAGAAGCAGGGCAGGTCCCGTGTCCAAATCGGGGCATGCCCACCAACGCTCTGGAACTCTGAAGCCATTTGCCCCCATGGCCTTCGGAAGAGCATGAACCGTGGGGAAATCGATGGTTACGAAGAAACTTACCGCCAATGCAGAAAGCGCGGCAGCCTTTCTTGCGGTGATGGGCAACGAGAAGCGTCTGCTCATCATGAACTACCTGACCGAGGGCGAACTCTCTGTCGGCGTGCTCGCCGACAAGGTCGAACTCAGCCAATCGGCGCTGTCGCAACACCTGGCCAAACTGCGCAGGTTTGGCCTGGTCGAAACCCGCCGCGATCGTCAGATGGTCTATTATTCCTGCAAGTCTTCGGCAGCGCGCGAACTTCTGGCGCTGCTCGACGGCCTGCTGGCCAACGACAAGCCGCTTGTCGGACCGGCAAGGCAGGCTTTTGTCGAGAGGATGCGGCGGCCGCAGGCCGCTTGAACTGCCTGCTACGCACGGGCGAGGCCGGGCGGCCTTCGTCCGGCGCGGCGCCTCGAATGGCGCGGACGCAAACAAGTCTACCGCGCGCGTGATGGTGCGGAGACCTGTTCGAACCAACACGTCAATTGGTCGAAGCCTTACCGATTCTTAATCCGGCGGTCACAAGTCTGCCAGGAACGCGCTCGAAACAGGGGCCGCAGTCCATGGAGTCGCGCAGAATGGCCGCCAACATCGCCTACACGCCCACCCAGAAGTTTCTGCACTGGACTCTCTTCGGCCTGGTGATCGTGCTCTATGCCCTGACCTATGGCGACAGCTTCTATCCCCGCGGGGACACGGCGGTTGCTGTCTTGTGGCGGCTGCATGTTTCTTTTGGCCTTCTCCTGGCAGCGTTCGTTTTTTGGCGGGTGGTCCTGCGCGCTATAAAGGGAGCGCCTGGCCTTCCGGCGGAAATGCCGGTCGCCGAGCAAGCGGCAGCGAAGATTGGGCATTTTATCCTCTACGCGCTGCTCGTCGCGATCCCCGTCCTCGGCATCCTTTTGACCTGGTTCAGAGGCGACGCGCTGAGCTTCTTCGGCCTCTTCACCGTGCCGGCCCCGTTTGCTCCGGACAAGGCGACCGCGCGAACCATTCGCGAACTGCATTCGCTGTGCGCGAACGGCATATTGATCGTGGCCGGCATACACGCCTTGGCAGCGCTCTATCATCACTTCATTCGCCGGGACACGATCCTGACCAGGATGCTGCCGGGAAATCGGTAGCCGGCGGTTCCGTCCTTCAGTTCGCGGCGGCCTGGGGTCGCCGTCGAGCGGTCAGGCTCTACGTCTCGCCGGCATCCATCACTTTTGATTGAGGGACGCTCCACCGGCGCGGTCGCGGATGCTTGCAAGGCGATGATAACACGCCTCTTTTTGCCGGCGCGGCTCGCTCTCTCCGGGTCTGAAGATTACGGATTTGTAAGTCGCCGGGCCGGGCTCCGTTGGCTAGATTTCGAGGCGATCCACACCCCCGGATCATGACGGCGCTGGACTTCCACTCCGGCTCCGTAAGAGGCCCGCCGGTCCCGGCGGGTCTCTTTCGTTTATGGCGATAATGGTTGGCGGTCTCATAAGACCGGACGTTTCCGGCCTATGCCGATGCCTTGCGCCGTGTGATCAGGCTGCGCGCGATGAGCACCAGCACGGTGATGATGATCAGGATCACCGAAAGCGCGGCGATCGCCGGGTCGATGTTGTCGCGCAGCCCCATCCACATCAGGCGCGGCAGCGTGATCGCGTTGACCGAAGTGATGAACAGCGTAACGCCGATCTCTTCCCAGGAAAGCACGAAGGAAAGCAGCGCCGCGGTGACGATGCCGAACTTGATGTTGGGCATGATGACGCGCGTCGCGCGCTCCCACACGCTGGCGCCGAGGCCGCGCGCGGCAAGGTCGATGCGCCGGTCGAGCTGGCTGAGCGACACCAGGATCAGCACTGTCGCGAATGGCACGGTCATCACCGAATGCGCCATCGCCACACCCAGCCAGGTGTCGTAGCCGAAGAACGAGGTGATGCCGGAGACCGAGGTGAGCAGGAAATAGAGCGTCACCGCCGAGACCACCGGCGGCACCACCATCGGCAACAGCACGAAGCCGACGAGGGCGGCCGTGAAACGCGGTTGGAACATCCAGACGCCCAGGCTGAAGGTGACGGCAAGCACGGTGGAGATTATACTGCTGACGATGCCGATCCTGAGCGACAGCAGGATGGACTCCAGCCAGCGCGGATCCTCGATCAGCGAGCGGTAGTGGCGCAGCGACAATTCACCCGTCGGCATCGTCAGCATGCGGCTCGGCGTCAGCGACACCGGAATGACCGCAAGCAGCGGCATCAGCAGGAAAACCGCCACCAGCACGGCGAGGATCAGCGAGACGGGACCGGGGCGGTAGGTCGGCATCTTGGCTACACCAATTGCTTCGGTTTGACGTAGCGGAACAGAAGCGCCATCAGCGCGCCGACGAACACCACCAGCACGACGCTGATTGCAGCGCCCAGCCCCCAGTCCGGGCTCTGGAAGATGCGCAGGTAAATCAGCTCCGCGATCATGACGCTGCGGCCGCCGCCGAGGATTGCCGGCGTGACGAAGAAGCCCAGCGAGAACACGAAGGTGATCAGCGCCGAACCGATGATGCCCGAGCGTGTCATCGGCACGAACACCGTCCAAAAGGTACGCATGCGGCTGGAACCCAGCCCGCGCGCCGCGAGCAGCACCCGCTCGTCCAGGCTGCGCATGGCCGACGCCAGCGGAAACACCGCGAAGGGAATGAGGAAATGCGACATGCCGACGATGACGCCGAACTCGTTGCGCACCAACGTCAGCGGCTCGGAGATGAAGCCGATCGATTGCAGCCAGGTGTTGATCAGGCCGCGGTTGGAGAGCAGCGCTACCCAGCCGAAGGCGCGCGTCAGCACCGAAATCCAGAACGGCACCAGGATGCAGAATTCGGCCAGCACGCGCTGCACCGGGCCGCCGCGCACCCACACCACGGTGATGGCATAGGCGGCTGTGACCGAGACCACGGTGACGATCGCCGCGATGCGCAACGTGCGGATGAACACCGACTGCACCAACTCGTCGGTGAGGAGCGCGTGGTACTGGCCGAGGCCGGGCGCCGGCAGGGTGAAACTCCACTTCACCACGCCGAGGAACGGCCAGGCATAGGCCAGCACCAGGAACAGGAGCAGCGGCGCCATCAAAAGCGCCGCGCCCGTCCTGTCGGAGAGGGTGCCTCTCATCGGTCTGAAAATCTCCGCAGAGCATTTTGCAGCCAAGTGGAATCACTTGGCGTCGCATAAATGCGGCTAACGAAGAGACAGAGCGGGATGCCCCGATACATTAGAATGCATCCCGCTCTCAGGCCGAGATAATCTTGGTGTATTCGTCGAGTGCTGCGCCGTAGTTCTTGGCGTACCACTCCATGTCGAGCGGGATCTGCTTCTTCATGTTCTCCGGATCTACCGGATTGATGCGCTTCTTGCCGGCCGGGATCAGAGCGTCGGTTGCCGGGTTGGCCGGGCCTTGTCCAAGCTTTTCGAACATGACGAGCTGCTTTTGCGGATCCTGCGCGCTGGCGATGAACTTCATCGCCGCGTCCTTGCCGCCGGGGTTGTTCTTCAGCACCGCCAGCGCGCCGGGCGAGATCAGGCCCTGGTCCCAGATGAACTTGATCTGGCCGCCGGAATCCTGCTCGATCAGCGAGGCGCGGGTCGACCACACGATCGCCATCGAGGCTTCGCCGTTGAGCAGCACGCTCTGGCTTTCGGCGCCGCCGCCCCAATAAGAGACGACGTTTTCCTTGAAGGCGGCGATCTTGTCATGCGCGCGCTTGAGGTCGAGCGGGTAGAGCGAGGCCGGCGCCACGCCGTCGGCCAGAAGCGCGGCTTCCCAGCTCGACACGCCCCATTTGTAGAGCGAGCGCTTGCCGGGGAATTTCTTGACGTCGAAGAAATCGGCCATGCCGGTCGGCGCATTGGAGCCGAATTTCTGCGAATCGTAGGCGATCACATAGGAGAAGAAGTAGGTCGAGGCGGCATATTCCCAGCCGAAGCCCGGCCGCATCTTGCTCTTGTCGACGACCTTGTAGTCGATCGGCTCGAGCATGCCCTGGCCGCCCAGCGTGATGGCCGAGAACGGGTCGACGTCGACGAGGTCCCAGGTCGGCGCGCCGCTCTTGAACTGCGCGGCGATCGCGCCTTCGGTCGGGCCGGAGCCGTCCATCTTGACCGGGATGCCGGTGTCCTTGGTGAAGGCCTGGCCGTAGGCGGCGTCGTAGGCGGTGATGGCGTCGCCGCCCCAGTTCACCAGCACCAGCCCCTTGGTCTCGGCGAAAGCGCCGGTCGAGCGCAAAAGCATCGGCGTGCCGGCGAGCACGAGGCCGGCGAGCTGTGCGAACTGGCGGCGCGAAATCTCGCCGCGTCTGGTCCTCTCGGCGAGGGATTCAATCGTCTGTTTTTTGGTGTCGTTCATGTCAGTTCCCCTTGTTTTTCGTTGATCTGAATCCGGAAGCCGGTGCGGCGATTTCAGGCCGCAGCAGCGCTGCTTACTGTCCTCCGTCCGGAAGGAGGAAACCCTTCTCCGCCGGCCAGGTCAGCCAGACGGAATTGCCTTTGCTCAAGGCCGCGGCCGCGACCTCGTTCGGCACCGAGACGGTGACCTTGGCGCCCTGGCGCGTGGTGAGGTCGAGCTTGGTCGCGGCACCGAGATAGGTCGAGGCGATGGCAGTCGCGGCGATGCCGTTCTCGTTGACTGACGCTTCCGGCGCGATCGACATGTCCTCGGGGCGGATGGCGAGGATCGCGTCGCCTTTGATCGCCTCGGCCTTGCAGCGCATGTTGACCGCGCGGTCTTCGCAGACGCCGGTGGCACCATTGTCGGCGGGGCGCACGCCCTTCACCGGCAGCATGTTGATCTCGCCCAGGAACTCGGCGACGAAGCGGTTGGCCGGCCGGTCATAGACCTCGTCAGGCTTGCCGACCTGCAGCAGCTTGCCATGGTTGAAGATGGCGACGCGCGACGACAGCGCCAGCGCCTCGCTCTGGTCATGGGTGACGAAGACGAAGGTGGTGCCGGTGTCCTGGTGGAGCCGCTTCATCTCGGCCTGCATCTGGCCGCGCAGGCTCTTGTCCAGCGCCGAGAACGGCTCATCGAGCAAGAGTACGCCCGGCTCGAACACCAGCGCGCGGGCCAGCGCCACGCGCTGCTGCTGGCCGCCGGAAAGCTGTGCCGGCAGCTTCTTCTCATGGCCCCTGAGACCGACGCGCTCGATCATCTCGCCGACGCGCTGCCTGATCTCTGAAGCCGTTTTCTTGCGCACCTTGAGGGGGAAGGCGATGTTCTGTTCCACGCTCATATGCGGGAATAAAGCGTAGCCCTGGAACACCATGCCGGCGGCGCGCTGCTCGGCCGGGCGGTTGGTGATATCGACGCCGTCGCTGAAAAGCTTGCCTTCGCTCGGCTTGACGAAGCCGGCCAGGATCATCAGGAAGGTAGTCTTGCCGGAGCCGGATGGCCCGAGCAGCGTCAGGAACTCGCCGCGGCCTATATCGAGCGTCAGATTATCCAGCGCCCGGAACGAGCCGAAGCTCTTGCCGATCCCGTTCGCCTTGATCTCCGCCGCCCGGCCGGGTTGCTGCATCCTGCCTCTTTCCTCACCGTCAATCCAAATCGTAGGCACGGCTGCGGCTCACCGCAACCGAATAGTTTTCGCCTGATCGGCAAATTTGATTCACGGGTGGGCGAGTTGGTAGCGACGTTGGAGCGCTGATCTCCCCCCTTGCGGGGGAGATGCCCGGCAGGGCAGAGGGGGGTGCTGTCCCGCCAGCGTAGAAACCGGAAAGTGCTGAATTTTCAGAAGATGGCAACTGCCACCTAGGTATGCGGAAATGTTAGCGTTCCGTCACACCCCCCTCTGTCCTGCCGGACATCTCCCCCGCAAGTGGGGAGATTGGCTCTCCATCGCCCCGCTCAATCCGCCTAAAGCCTGCTCTCCGACAGCTTCGCCCTCAGCCACTCGCTGAAGGCATTGAGCACCGGGTGCCCCGCCTTGGCATGCTCGAAGACCAGGAAATAGGCGCGCGGCGAGGGGACGGTCGCTTCGAACGGCTTGACCAGCCGGCCCTCGCTCAGCGCCCGGCGGCCGGTCAGCTCGTCGCCCAGGGCAATTCCCTGGCCGGCGATCGCCGCCGAAAAGACAAGGTTCATGTCGGAAAAGAAGATGCCGCCCTCGGTATCGGGATGTTCCACCTTGGACAGCGCCAGCCAGCGCGCCCAGTCCTCGGTGTCGCTGAGATGCAAGAGATTGGCGCGCAGCACGTCGGCGGGTTTGGAAAAGCCGCCGATCTTGTTGAGCAGCGTCGGGCTGCAGAGCGGCGTGAAGGAGACTTCGCAAAGCAGCTCCACCGCCCGGTTCGGCCAGTTGCCGACGCCGAAGGCGATAAAGGCGTCGGCCTCCGGATTGCTGACGTCGTCGAGGCGCCGTGGTGTCAGCACGGAGAGCGCGACGTCCGGATACATCTGCTGGAACTCGCCGATATGGGTGCACAGGAACATCGAGGCGAAACCCGGCGGACAGGAGATACCGAAGGAGCCGCCAACGCCGGCGCCGCTGTTTTGCGCTCCCGCGTCGCCGAGCACGGTCAGCGCCTTCCTGACATCGGCCGCGTAGCGCTGGCCGCGCGGCGTCAGCGCCACGCCCTTGCCGATGCGCTGCAAGAGATCGAAGCCGAGGTCGCGTTCGAGCAGCCTGAGCTGATGCGAGACCGCGCTGCGGGTCAGGTGGAGCTCGTCGGCTGCGCGCCACACGCTGCCATGACGGGCGAAGCTGTCGAGGGCGCGCAGCGCCTGCGTGGACGGTATTCGCAAGGGGCCTCAGGTGAACCGAATTTGCACGAGCCGGGAAAACATATCACTTTTTGATGAGCCGCTTCACTGCTTTCTTTGAGCCATGGACAAACCGGTGACGAGTTCGGCGCAGGAAACCGCGCTTGCCTGTATCGACGGCATCCAGCCGCTGCTGTCGGCCTGGACGCGCACCATCTTCGATTTCGGCGAAACCGCCTGGCGCGAGTACCAGTCGGCGGCCTGGTATGTGGAGCGGCTCAAGCGCGAGGGTTTCTCGGTCGAGGAAGGCTCGGGCGGCATGCCGACGGCCTTCTGCGCCCACTGGACGAATGGCGACGGCCCGGTGATCGGCATGTATGGCGAATATGACGCGGTGCCCGGCAACTGCCAGGATGCCGCGACGGTGAAGCGTCCGCGCGCCGGTCTGGGCACCGAGGCCGGCGGCCACACCGATCCGCATTCGGGCCTCGGCCTCGGCAGCCTCGGCGGCCTTTTAGCCACCAAGGCGGCGATGCTGGAGCACGGCATCAAGGGCACGTTGCGTTTCACCGGCGAGCCGGCCGAGAAGGTGAGGGGCTCGAAGCCGATCCATGCCGCCAAGGGCTATTATGACGGCCTTGCCGGCATGATCTCCTTCCATCCCTTCTACATGCTGCCGCTCTGCAACACGGCGCGCTGGGACACACATTGCGGCGCCGCCTATTCGATGATCTATCGCTTTGTGTGCGACGAACCCGAAAATTGGGTTCGCGCAAGCGACGCGGCACCCATCCCGCAGGCGCATTCGGCGGTCAGGGCGCCGGGCGCCAACGACGCGCTGATGATGATGTACATGGCCTCCAAGGCGCTGCGCGATTCCATGCTGACGCATCAGGGCGGCTGGTCGATCAGCGAGGCGATCCTGACGGCGGGGCAGGCAACCGCAGACAATCTGCCGGCCGGTCTTGCCGAGATCCAGTACATGATCCGCGTGCCGACTATTGCCATGGCCGAACAGGTCACCGCCGTGCTCGACCGCAACGCGCAAGCGGCGGCGGCGATGAGCGGCTGCCGCTACGAGCGCCACTGGGTGTCGAAGTCGCGTCCGGGGCTTGCCAACCACGCCATGGCCGACATCACCTATCAGTCACTCTCGACTGTCGGCGCGCCGCGCTGGGACGAAGCGGCGAGAGCCATTGCCCGCGAGGTCCAGGTCAATGCCGGCGGCGAGGCGACCGAGAACCCCTTCATCGACGAGCTGGAGCGCTTGATCGCGCCGCGGGAGGCCGAGGCGATCCTGCGCCGCGACCTGCCGCCGTCGCAGGTGAATTCCACCTCCGACGACTACACCGACATGAGCTGGCACGCGCCGACATCGCGCTTCTACGTCGCCCGTCCGGCGCTGCGCTCGACCAAGGGCCATACTTACCCGGCCTGGGCGATGAACGCGCTGGGCGGCATCCCCGCCACCATCGACCCGATGGTCACCTGCGCTTCCAAAACGGTCGCGCTGACGGCGCTGCGCCTGCTCGAGGACAAGGCCGCGCGCGATGCCGCGATGGACGAGTTCGTCGAGCGGACTGGCGGCGGCGTCGGCGGCTCGAACTGGATAGCGCCGCTCTGCGACTACGAACCGCCGATCCATTTCCGCTGGCCGGAATATGTCACCACCGCGCGCGGGCGCGACTGGTGGATCCCGGCCGCTTCCACCGCATGACCGACCAACGAACATCCAGCCCGAGGAGAATCCCATGACCGCTCATGACCGCATCGTCGCCGAGCCTTTCTCGCTGCAGCGCCGCAACCCCAATGGCGGCACCAAGCCGCTGACCGCCTGGGGCTTCGCCAACGAAACGGATGTGCTGACCGACGTGCTGCTCGGCTCGCCCAATTTCCTGCGCCATCTGTCGACCAGCTCGCTGTCGAGAAAACATCTGCGCGAGGCGCCCTGCAACGTCCAGATCGCGCAGGCGCAGCACAAGGACCTCGTTGCGGCCTATGAGCATTTCGGCGTCAACATCCATTGGCACGAGCCGACGCCCGAACTGCCGATGCAGGTCTATTCGCGCGACTCCAGCGTCATGACGCCCTACGGCGCGTTCATCACCGCCATGGCCAACTGGTGGCGGCGCGGCGAGAATTATGCCGCCATACGCACCTATGAAAAGCTCGGCATCCCGATCTACGACATGGTGACGGCCGGCACCTTCGAGGGCGGCGACTTCAACGTCATCGAGGACGGCGTTGTGCTGATCGGCTGCGGCGGCGCCCGCACCCAGGAAGAGGGCGCGCGCCAGGTGCAGGCCTGGTTCGACAAGGAAGGCTGGGAGACGCGGCTCGCCTTCATCGACGAGTACTACGTCCATATCGACCTGATGGTGGTGCCGATCGCCGAAAAGCTCACCGCCGTCTGCCTTGCCTGCACCGAGCCCGGCATCGTCGACTGGCTGAAAGGCAAGGGCCACGAGATCATCGACGTGCCTTTCCAGGACACGATGGCGCTCGGCTGCAACTTCATGTCGCTCGGCAAGGACCGGGTGATCGCGCCGACCTCCAGCAAGACGCTGATCGAAAAGCTGAAGGCTCAGGGCTTCGAGGTCGCGGCCGTCGACATGAGCGAAATCTCCAAGACCGGCGGCGGCATCCACTGCATGGCGCAGGCCCTGAAGCGCGTGCCGGCCTAACGGGCTTTCGAAGTTCGGCAATCGCCCGCGATGAACGCCTGTCCCTCTGGTCGGCAGGCCAGGGGGATATTGCTTGCCGCGGCCTGTCAGGAGATTTCATCGCTCCGGTTCCGGCCAATCTGATCCTGCGCTAGGCTCCCGCCAGCCGAAACAGGATTGCCGCAAGATGATCGTCCAGGCCTGCATCAACGGCGCCCGCCCCGCCGACTTCCACCCTGCATTGCCGCTCGACCCTGAGGCGATGGCGCGCGACGCCGCGGCCTCGATCGCGGCGGGCGCCGCCGAGCTGCATGTCCATGCGCGCGGCACCGACGGTCAAGAGAGCCTGGCGCCCGAAGCGATGGACAGGACGGTCGCAGCGCTCCGCCGCGCCTGCCCGGGCACGCAGATCGGCGTTTCCACCGGCGCCTGGATCGAGAAGGACGACCTTCGCACCCTGGTCGCCATCTCCGGCTGGCGCGAACTGCCCGACTATGCCTCGGTCAATCTCAGCGAGACGGCGGCGCCGATCGTCATGGAAAGCTTGCGCCAGCGCGGCATCGGCATCGAGGCGGGCCTGGCGTCCATCGCCGACGCCGAGCGGCTGGTCGGCCTCGACCATGGCGGCCGGGTGCTGCGCGTGCTGATCGAGATTTCCGAGCAGACGCTGGGCGAGGCCTTTGCTGTCGCCGACGGCATCGAGAAGGTGCTGGAGCGCGCCGGGATCCGCCGCTCGATCCTGCTGCATGGCGAGAACGCCACGGTGTGGCCCTTCGTGGAAAGGGCGGCGGCGCGGAAGCTTTCGACCCGGGTCGGGCTGGAGGACGGCAGGGAATTGCCGGACGGCAGCGTGGCGGATGGCAATGCGGCGTTGGTTGCCGCGGTGGCCGGGATTTATCGCAGGGCGTGACGACAGCCAATCTCCCCCCTTGTGGGGGAGATCAGCGCTCCGGCATCACTGCGTATCCGCGGTGGCCCTCAACTCCGCCCGCTTTTCATCCGACACCACCGCGACGGTTTTTCGGAAGGACGTTCGGCAACTCAATCGTCAGGCTTGCCAAGTTGCCAGATCCGCCAGGATTCGCGCCTTCACGGCAGTGTCGGCGTAGCTCGCATGCACCGATGTCGCGGCGAGCCGGCGGATGGTTTCGCCGTCCCAGGCGAAGGCCTCGGCGCAGGCGGCATAAGAAGCTTCAAGCGTCGTGTCTAGCAGCGCCGGATCGTCGGTGTTGATCGAGACGGGAACACCGGCCCTGCGCAGGGCGTCGATCGGATGTTCGGCAAGCGAAGGATAGACGCCGAGCGCGATGTTGGAGACCGGGCAGACGCCCAAGGGAATTCGCCTCTGCGCAAGCAGGTCGACCAGAGCCGGCTCCTCGATCGCCCGCACGCCATGGTCGATGCGGTCGGCGCCCAGCAATTCGATTGCGTCGCGGACACCCTCGGGGCCGCTCGATTCGCCGGCATGAACGGTCCGCCGCAATCCGGCCGACGCGGCGCGGCGGAACGCCTCGGCAAAGCGCGGGCCGGTACGGCCGGCGGCCGCTTCGTTGCCGTCGATCGAAAGGGCAACGACGCGCGGGTGCCTGATCCTGCCCAGCAACTCCACCAGCTCGATCGCTTCCTCCGCGGACTGGGTGCGCAGCAGGCTGACGCAAAGCCCGACCGGCGGGTATCCATCCTGCTCGGCGGCCGCAAAACCCGCATCGAATGCGTCGATCATTCCGGGGATGTTCCTGTGCCAGTGCGGCCAGTGGGTTGGGTTGACGATGACGTCGGCATAGCGCACCCCGCTTTTGGCCATTCGCCGCGCAAATTTATAGGCGGTGACGGCCAGTTGCTCACGCGTGCGAAACGTGCCGCACAGCCAATCCAGCATTTCGAGGAAGCTCTTCAGATCGTGGGCCTCAAAGAGCCGGTCACGCGGGGCACGCAGTGGAATACCGGCCTGCTCACAGTTCCTGATCACGTCGTCGGCCTCGAAGCAGCCCTCGACGTGGATGTGCACTTCAGCCTTCGGCAACCCGATATAGTCGGTCAATGAAGCCTCCCGAGTTCGTGGCCGCATCAAATCACGAAGCGCCGGGGCCAGGCTTCAAGAAATGATTGAAAGAGTTTTGTGGCCCGCTCGAGAGCGAGGAAAAGGGCTATTGCGTATCCGCGTTGGCCCTCAACTCCGCGCGCTTTTCATCCGACACCGCGGCAAGGTCCAGCACCTTCTGCAGGCCAGCCGCGTGGCGGAAGGTCGGCTCGGTCTGCACGCCGCTCTTCACCGCCTCGACAAAGCGCTGGTAGTTGGTCGGCACCGTGCCGGCATCGAGCTCGTCCCATTTGGCGTTCTCGACATTGCCGCCCACGCAGGCCTTCAGAGCCGAGCCGTCGAGATTGTGCACCACCTCGATGCCGCCCTTGTCACCATAGATGCGCAGGCGCAGTTCGTTGATATGGCCGGTGGCCCAGCGGCTGGCATGCACCACGCCGAAGGCGCCGTTGGCGAAGTCGAGCGTCATGGCGAAACTGTCATTGGCGTCGAGCTGGTATTCGCCGATGCTGTTGTTCGGCGCCTTGTCGAAGGCGCGCAGCCGGCAGAACACATGGTCGATGTCGAGCGCCGCGCCGTAGCTGGCGAAATCGAGGATGTGGATGCCGACATCGCCGAGCACGCCGTTGGAACCGTGGCCGCGCGACAGCCGCCACAGCCATTTCGGGTCGGTGCGCCAGTCGCCCCAGAACTTCGACACCAGCCAGCTCTGCAGGTAGGACGCCTCGACATGGCGCACCGTGCCGATCTCGCCGGCCTGCACCATCTGGCGCGCCTTCTGCAGCGCGGCCACGTTGCGGTAGGTGAGGTTGACCATGTTGACGATGCCGGCGGCTTCCGCGGCATCGGCCTTCTGGTTGGCCTTGCCGAAATTCTCCGCCAGCGGCTTCTCGCACAGCACCGGCTTGCCGGCGGCGACCAGCGCCATGGTGGTCGGGTGGTGGATGCGGTCCGGCGTGACATTGGCGACCGCGTCGAAATCGCCCCAATCGAGCGCCGCCTCCAGCGAGGTGAAGCGCTTCGGGATGTTGAAGCCGTCGGCGAATTCGCCGACGCGCTTTTCATCGACATCGACTGCCGCCGCAAGTTCGACGCCCTCAATGGCGCCGAAACGGCGGGCATGCTCCTGCGCCATCCAGCCGGTACCCAGTATCAAAAGCCGCATTTTTGCTCCTCCGAGCCGTTTGGTTCGATTCAACGTATGGGACGGATTCTACATGCGCACAATTCCGGACGGAAAACCGCTGCGCACTTTTCCTGGAATTGCTTTTAGCGGAAGCCGGCCTCGCCATGCGCGTGCAGCTTCGGCCCGCGCTCCTCGATCGGCTCCAGCGCCTTCGCCACCGGCACGTTCGGCGCATCGAGGATGGCGGGTTTCGAGCCTTGCGGGTTGTGCGCCCACTTCACCGCGTTGCGCAGCACTTTCTGGACCGTCGCATCGTGATAGGTCGGATAGGTCTCGTGTCCGGGGCGGAAGTAGAAGACATTGCCGGCGCCGCGCCGGTAGGTCAGCCCGGAGCGGAACACCTCGCCGCCCTGGAACCAGGAGATGAAGACGGTCTCCAGCGGCTCGGGCACGGCGAACTGCTCGCCATACATCTCCTCGTTCTCAAGTTCGAAGAACTCGCCCACGCCTTCGGCGATGGGATGGCTGGGGCTCGTCACCCAGAGCCGCTCGCGCTCGCCGGCCTCGCGCCATTTCAGCGTGCAGGGCGTGCCCATCAGCCGCTTGAAGATCTTCGAGAAATGACCCGAATGGAGCACGATCAGCCCCATGCCTTCCCAGACCCGGCGCGCCACGCGCTCGACCACTTCATCGGCCACCGCGCCATGGTCCTTATGGCCCCACCAGACCAGCACGTCGGTTTCGGCGAGGCGGGCTTCCGGCAGGCCGTGCTCCGGCTGCTCCAGCGTGGCGGTCGAGGCGGAGATCGCCTTGTCGGCATTCAGCGCCTTGGCGATGGTTGCGTGCATGCCTTCCGGATAGATGCCGGCGACCACCTCATTGGTCCGCTCATGGATGTTCTCGCCCCAGACGATAGCGCGAATTGTCATGGATAGCCTCGCGAGTGATTGGGAGCCGCCCCGGAGGCCATACATAAAGGCTTTGGACTGTATTGGAAGGTGTTTCGTGGGGCTTTGTAGTGGCGGCCTTTCGACTTCGTTATTCTAGGGTCTTCGCGCGCCGCTTCCCTCCTTGCGAAGACCCCAGAATGACGAATTCGGGTCCCTGATTGGCAAGCGCCTTCTGCCGTGCGCAATATAAGCGATGGGTGAAGTGCTTGTAGGCATAATGATCTTTGCTTGTCTGGCCGGGGCAGCGATGGCCAGCCTGATGATCTACTCACGCTTGCCCGAACATCATCGCCAGGAAGACACCGGTGCGGTGGTCCGGCTTGCCGCCAACCTGTTCGTGGTGATGTCCTCGCTGGTGCTCGGCCTGATGATCAACTCGGCCAAGAATACTTTCGAGACAATCGACCACAACGTCCATAATTTCGCGACGCAGCTGATCATTCTCGACCGCTCGCTTCGCGTGTATGGACCGGAGACGGAAGGCGCGCGCGCCACGCTCACCGCCTATCTGCAGCGGCTGGTCGACGCCACCTCGCCAACGCAGAAGACGCCCGCGGTCGCCAACCGGCTGTCGGAACTGCTGCTCAACAAGGTCGGCGACCAGTTGGCGGAGCTGACGCCGCCGGAAGCAAGGCGCGCCGCGACGCTGCAGAACGCGACACAGCAATTGCAGAAGGTGATCGAGCAGCGCTGGGTGCTGGTCGGCCAGTCCGAAGGTATCATTCCCGTGCCGCTGATTGCGCTTCTGGTAGCCTGGCTGATGCTGATCTTCGCCAGTTTCGGCTTCCGCGCGCCGCGCAACGCGACCATCGTGGGAACCTTCATCGTCTCAAGCGCGCTGGCGGCCGCGGCTCTCTATCTGATCATGGATATGGACACGCCGTTCACCGGCCCGATCCAGATCTCGCCGGCGCCGCTGCAACGGGCGCTGGCGGAACTGAAGCAGTGAGATCACCCGCTTAAAGCATCCAACAGCCACTTCGCCGCGGCTTTGGCACCGTCAGCGCGAAGCTCGCCGGCCCGGTTTGGCTTAACCCTGGCGGCCTTCCTGGGCGACCTGGGTGGGGGACCTTGTGAGACGCGGGACGACGACAAGGCGCTTGATCTTGCCGTTCTTGTAGGCGGCAAGGAAGCGGTGATAGTCCTTGAAGACCACGCAGCCATTCGACTCGGCGCGGCCGCCGCGCAGCATATAGGTGTGCGCGAGCAGGCCGTTGCGGCCATATTTGTTGCCGCCGCTGGTCGGCGTCAGTCTGATTGCCTCGACGCCGTGGAAGCGCGATTCACGGATCGACAGATTATAGGTGTCCGGGGGCGTCGGGCCGACATTCTTCTTGTTGACGAAGCGTGGCTGGTCGACCATCGAACCCAGTCCCGAATGCGCCTCGAGCCGCGAGCCGTCCGGCATGTAGACGGTCTTGGCCGAAATGTCGTAGACGGCGACGCCATTGCCCATCGAAGGCGAATTGAACAGGTTCCCGAAGGCCCTGCCGAGACCGCCGCGCTCCGGCGTGTCCGGCTTGGCATAGGCGAGCATCTCTGACGCCTGCGCCTTGCGCTTGCTGGGCTTGGAGTCGGCTACCATCGGCTTCGAATTCGGCACACCCGGCAAGCCCTGGTCACCGCTTCTCGGCGAGACCGCCGCCGGCGCGCTTTGCGCGGTGTCGACCGCGGCT
Source organism: Mesorhizobium sp. Arg314 (assembly GCF_053714275.1). Taxonomy (NCBI): domain Bacteria; kingdom Pseudomonadati; phylum Pseudomonadota; class Alphaproteobacteria; order Hyphomicrobiales; family Phyllobacteriaceae; genus Mesorhizobium; species Mesorhizobium sp. Arg314. The sequence goes on from NZ_JBSKBP010000003.1 coordinate 142,843, forward strand.
GGCTGCGGCTTGGCCTTGGCGATCTGCGGCTTTGCGGCCTCGGGCTTCTGCGGCTTGGCCGCGTTCTGTTCGGGCGCCTTGGTGGCGCGCTCGAGCGTGGTGCGCGGGCGAAGGTCAGGCAGGGCAATGGTGTCGGGCAAATCGTCCTGCGGGGGCAGCGAGGCGACCTGGTACTCGCCGTCCTGGCCATTTTCCGCATTGCTAGCAACACTGGGGTCGGCGACATCGGGCGCGTCGCCGTTTTGCAGCGCGACGGCGGTCGGAACGTCCGCCGTGTCCTCGGGTGCGATGTTGGCCAGCGCCAGCGCCAGTTCGGAAGCGCCGGCGGTTTCGGCCGGCTGCGAACCGAAGCGGGCCTCGATCGGGGCGTCCGGCTGGGCGCCGCCGAAGCGGCTCGCCGAAGGCAGGCTGGCAAGCAGGAATGGCGCGTTCTCGGCGCGGGCAAAGGCATCGGCAAGCTTCTGCGGCGAAAGTGCCGCGCGCTGCACCACGCCGTCGAAACGGTCGGCGGCTCCGGCGGCCGAAGCCACCACCACGGCCTTTTCATGCGCGACGCTGTCGGGCGCCGGCAGCTTGAGGCGCGCCGCCTTGCCGTCGTGGCCTTCATTCTTCAGTTTTTCAGGAGCTTGGCCGTCATGTCCGAAGCTTGTCGCGAGGCTGAAGCAGCCGGCGTCGCAGCCGCCGACGAGCGAGCCTGCCTTGTAGCCGCCATTGGCGGCCACGCGCGGCGCCCAGGCATTGGCGATCTGCCGGCGCTGGTCGCCAAGCGCGATGGTGCGCGGCGAAAGCAGGCTCTGCGGCAATCCGTTGGAAGCGGCGGTCAGCGAGGTGCTCACTGAATAGAGCCCCGCCAAGGTGGCGAGGGACCATAGGGCGAGGGCGGCGCCGACAGCAGGCACCACGACCCAACGATGACCAGACTTTTTCGAAGTTACCCCCCCAAGAGGAGCGTCACCCCGGTTTTTCAAACGCAAAAACGCCATACGACCACTCTCAATCGGCATGCCGGTTTGCGGACCTGGCACCCGTCACGATCACAGTTCGCTGGTGCCCCCTGCACCTTCACGCGTCTGTTGCCGATTGATTCAAAAGATGGACAAAGTTGGTTAACCAATCCCTCCACCAATCGCCGATTTGGCGACGGTCCATACGAAAAAGAGCTCTCCATGGTCTTCGCCACGGTAAAAATGCTCTCCCTCACCCGCTTTGCTGCCCGTTTTTCCAGCCTGTGTCAAGAAACCGTGAAGGCTGGAACCGCAGCAATCCTGGCCGCGTATCGAGCGATTAGGGTCAAAATGCGGCCAGACGCTTGGCACTGGAACAAGCCGGCCAAAGATGCAGTAGACCAACTTGCAGAGCCGGCGGAAGGCATTGCGGCGCCGGGATCACCCCCAAAAAAAGTCACCTCCGCCGGAGGGCGGAGGCGACATGAGGAGTGGCAACCATGCGTTGCCGAGGTCCCCGGGCGGGCGGATTTCATATGCTCCTGGCCAGGCTGGTCGCAACCACGCTGGCGCCTTTCAACGCGTTTCGTCCGTTCTGTCGGCGACGCCGACATGATGCCCGCGCCCCGTCAGCCAAAACCCGGTACCGCTCTCGTCTTGCCGCTGAGCCGCGCTCCCAAGGTCAGCGCCTGCGGAAAATTGCGGACAACCGTTCTCATCATGGCGGCGCCGCCATGGCCGAGGGCGATTCGCGCAATGGCTTCGGCGGCGAGGACCCGGGTCGAGAACAATCCTCTCCAGGCCGCCTCGTAGCGTCTGCCGGCCGCTTCGCGCCCCGTCTGCCCGCCTGTTGCCGCGCCGAGTTCCAGGGCCAGGAGCCAGCCGGATTGAAGCGCCATCGATATGCCCTCGGCGATGATCGGATGCGACTCGCCGGCGACGTTGCCGACGCGAAAGATGTCCCTTTCGTAGCCGGCGCGGATGCCCGGCCGGATCGGGCCGGCGGCAAGCCACGGACCCTCGAGGCGGGCTTCCTCGAGCGCATCTCGCGCCCCCCGGCATGTCGTCCTGAGATGATGCTCCACGGTTTCGGCCGCCGAGACCCGGCCGCCATGCTCGCGGGCATGGCTGGCGCGCAACCTGGCGAGCACATCGCGCCTTATGCAGCAGGAGATGGACAGGCGACCATGGTCTGCGAGCACCATGCCGCCATAGCCGCCGGGAAACGTCAGCAGCGGCATCAGGTCGGGCGGCAGCGTCGATCCTGTGAAATGCGCCTTCAAGCCGAGCAAGTCCGATGGGTGGCTTTTCTTCTCGAGCTGGCTCGGCAGCTCTCCCGGCTCCCACGAGCCGTGCGCGGCGACGATCACCGGCGCCCGCAGGATATTCGTCTCGTCGCGAGAATTCCCGGCTCCTGTCTGGATCCGCACCGCCTGGCAGGCGCCATCGCGTTCGATGGCGGCGGCGCGGCAGGGCTGGAAGACTTCCGCGCCGGCCGATCGGGCCGCATCCAACAGCAGGGAGTCCAGTATGTCGCGTCCGAGCGCCCGGCCGAAGCCGTCTCCCGCCGCGGACGGCGACGTCACGGCCGGCATCGACGCCTCGACACTGGCGTCGCCGGAAAAGAGGCCAACCCGGCGGATTTCGGGACCGGCCTCGGCCCGCCACGCATCGCCGATCTCCAGCTGCTCTAGGAGCGCGAGATTGCTCGCCGAGATATATTCGCCGCACACCTTGCGGCGCGGAAACGCGCTCTTTTCCACGATCGCCACGGCCCAACCGCGCCGGGCCAGCGCCAGCGCCGCTGAGGTGCCTGCCGGGCCGGCGCCGATGACGATCGCATCGTGGGTCGATGCCGGTCTCATTGCGCAGTTCCGGCAGGCGTCGACGCGGCGCCGACAAAGACATGGGAGAAAGGACCGGCGCGCCGCTCCTCGATCGGTCGGCCGCCGGCTGCGTTCCAGAGATCGGAAAGCTCGCTGCCGCGGAAGCCGGCGCGCACGCTCTGGGCGGCGTCATGCCTGGTGACGTCATTGGCGCCGATCGCCGGCAGAAGGCGGGTCGCTGCGAGCGCCAAGCCCGCCCTCAGCGGTTCCGTCGCCAGGAGCAATGGCGCCCTGCGAACCAGCAGCGAAAGCAGATGCAGCAGTCGGGCGTCGTCGAAATGATGCAGAAACAGGTTGACCGTGATCACATCGAAGGCCTCGCCATCCGCTTTCTGCGCCCAGTCGAAGACATCGACGGTGACGGGTTCGAGCTTCCATCCCAGACCGGCGAAATCCGCCGTGAGCTCAGGGGTGATAAGGCCGACGCGATCGAGCATCGTCAGCTCCGCCTTCGGCCAGTCTCTTGCCATGCGCCGGGCCACTTTCAGCATGAAGGTACCGTCGCCGGCGCCGATCTCAAGGATGCGGCCGGGCGCCTTGGCCACGAATTTTCTCAAGAGCGAGACCATGATCGGCGCCTGAAACATCAGCGCGTTGATGCGGGCGAGATCGCGCCGCGAGCGTAGCGCCCGCGGATCGTCCGCGGCAAGGCGATCGAGGATTTCCGGGACGAGCGTCCGTTGATCGAGCGCGTTCATGCGACGGTCCGGAACAACATGGTCTCGGCCGTCAGTCCGGGTCCGAACGACATGCCGCAGCCGAGCAGTTCGCTTGGCGCCTTCAGCATCTCTTCCATCACGAACATCACTGTAGCCGACGACATGTTGCCGTATCGGCGCAGCACCTCGCGCGACGGCTGGAGCGCGGCGGGCGCGAGGTTCAGCGCCCTCTCGACGGCGTCGAGAATGGTGCGTCCGCCGGGATGGACGGCCCAGAGGTCGATCGCGTCGGGCGGCCGGCCGCCGAGGATGGCGTCGTGGTTGCAGCGCAGAGCCTCCTGGATCGCCGCCGGCACCTGACCGGAGAGAAACATGTCGAAGCCATGGTCGCCAATATCCCAGGTCATCAGCTCCCGCCGCTCTTCCGCGACGGTGCAGCGAAAGCTGTCGAGCTCGATGCCGAGCGGCTCGGCGGTGACGAGCGTTGCCGCGCAGCCATCGCCCCAAAGGCAGAAGGACAGCAGCCTTTCCAGCTCCGTGGTTTCTCTCAGATGCAAGGTGCAGACTTCGATATTGACCAGGAGGACTCTCGCCTGAGGGTCGGAACGGACGATGTGGCGGGCAAGCTTGAGGGCGTTGACTGCGGCGTAGCAGCCCATGAACCCGATCATCGTGCGTTCGATACCGTCCGGCAGGCCGCAGCGCGCAGCAAGGTCGAGGTCGATGCCCGGCGCGGAGAAACCGGTGCAGGTGGTGATAATGAGATGGGTGATGCGCGATGCTTCCTCGCCAAGGCGCAGTCCGTCGACGGCCTTTTGCGCCAGGGCGGGTGCTGCCTGCCTGAACATCGCCATCCTGGCGGCCGTTCCGGGAAACGCGCCGCGCCTGAAGGTCCCGGCAAGGTCAGCCGACGGCCCTTCGGGGTCGAGAGCGGGCGCAAAGCAGGAAAAGCGGTGCTCGATGCCGGCAAGGCCGGCCATGCGTTGGAATATCCTCCTGCGATCGGCGGTAAGCATGGATGCCGCGTAGCGCAGGTAGAACTGATGGACTTCGTGCTCCGGAACCGCTGTCGCGATCCGGTTGATATAAGCGTTGACGGGCATGTGATGTCTCCCGAGGCCTCGGGCGCGGTGCGCGCTGTTGCCGGAGGGGTTCCTTGCTCACGAGCACCCTTGTCAGGCGCCAGGCGCTGAGCATTGCTTGTTCGATAAACGTTTCGGAAAACCTGTTTCTTCCCTGGATCCCGAACCCAAAGGTTTCGAAGGGATGACAGGCAAAATCAAAGTGTTACGGGCCTTTCTGTGTCCTAGGCCCATTCTGTGTCCTAAAAGGCAAGGACTTCGGGCCGATCACCTGCTGCCCTGCGCCGCTCCGGGCACGATCAAGGCTCCCTGATCGGGCTCCGAATATCTGAAGCCGATAAAGAACAAGGCGATGATGACGAGGCAGATCGCCAGCACGGTGGCGAGGATCCTTCCCGGGTTTTCGGCAGGCGGTTTGTCTTCCATGGCATTTCGCCTCGCATATGAACCCTGCGAGAGCGGCAAGGGTTCCGAGCTCCAGGTGGGTTCGTCGGTCTGGGGAATGCCGAGCGCCTGCCGCGATCACGTGACATCGATGACGACCGTGCGGCGATTACGATCCGCCGGGCGGATTTTCCGCCCCAAACCCGGTGGCCCGCTTGACCTTCCAGTTGCTGGAACCCTTAGCGTCCGTGGCGATGTCCTTTCGGACTGAACCTTCAATCTGGATCAAGGAGCGAAAAATGCACCGACGCGGCTTTCTGGTGGCGGCCCTGGCAACGGCTCTGTCGGGTTCTCGCGCGCTCGCGCAGATGAAGATGGATGGCATGTCGGGCATGGATTCGATGCCGGGGATGGATAAGAGCGGTCATGCGGGCCATGACATGGGCGCCATGGCGCAAGCGCCCGCCGCGCTGCCCGAGGGCGAGGCGCTGCGCGAACTGCCGCTGCTTGCCAACGAGGCCGGCCGGTCCGGGCTGTTCAGGGCAAGGCTGACGGCGGAGGCGGCCACGGCGCGCTTCGTCGAGGGACAGGACACGCCGATCCTCGCCTATAACGGCACGAGCCCCGGGCCATTGATCGAGGCCTATGAGGGCGACCGTGTCGAGATCACCTTCGCCAACCGGATCGAGGGCGAGCAAAGCACCGTCCACTGGCACGGCATGCCGGTGCCGGCGGACCAGGACGGCAATCCGATGGACCCGGTGGCGGCGGGCACCGACCGCGTCTACGCCTTCGAGCTGCCCGAGGGCTCAGCCGGCTCCTACTGGTATCACCCGCATCCGCATGGCCGGACGTCAGAGCAGGTCTATCGCGGCCTTGCCGGCGCCTTCGTCGTCAAGGCGAAGGCCGATCCGATCCCGGCCGCCTACGGCGACACCGCGCTCATGTTCACCGATCTTCGCCTTGCCGCCGACGGCTCCATGCCCGACAACACCATGACCGACCTGATGAACGGCAGGGTCGGCGACCATGTGCTGGTCAACGGCCAGAAGAACCCGAAGCTGGCGGTGGCGCTGGGCGCGAAGCGGCGCTTGCGGCTCTACAACGCCACCAATGCGCGCTTCCTGAGGCTCGCTTTCGCCAACGCCGCGATGACCGTGATCGGCAGCGATGGCGGCCTCCTGGAGGCGCCCGTGGCGGCCGACGAGATCCTGCTCAGCCCGGCCGAACGTGTCGAACTGGTCGTCGCCTTCGACAAGCCAGGTGCCGCGACCCTGACCACGCTCGACTATGATCGCGGCTGGATGGGTCCGGGTCGGCCGGCGGATGCCGGGCTCACGCTTCTGACGGTCGATATCCCGGACACGCCGGCTGAGGCGATGCCGCCGCTGCCCGAGCGGTTGAGGCCGATCGCACCGCTTGGGCAGCCCACGGTCAGCCGCCGTCTCGTCTTCACCGAGACCATGGCGATGAACCCTACCGGCATGGAGATGGGCTTCCTGATCAACGGCAAGGCATTCGACATGGCGCGCGTCGACATCGTCGCCAGGGCCGGCGAGACCGAGCTCTGGGAAATCGTCAATCAGGCCGACATGGACCATCCGTTCCATCTCCACGGCACGCAGTTCCAGGTGATCGAGCATGAGCGCGACGGCAAGGTCTCCAAGCCGCCCTATCTGGCGTGGAAGGACACGGTCAACGTGGCGCGCGGCGAGACGGTGCGGCTCGTCACGCGCCAGGAGCGGCCGGGCGCGCGCATGTATCACTGCCACATCCTCGAGCATGAGCAGCTCGGCATGATGGGCATCGTCGACGTGCAGGCGTGAGGGGCCGCGTCGTTGTCGCGGCGGCGATGCTGGTGCTCGCCGGCCCCCTGGTCCTTGCTCCGCTGGCGGCGGGTGCGGGCGACCCCATCGTGGCGGCGCGCCAGGCCTCGATGAAAGAGATGGCCGCCGCCGCCAGGGCGATCGCCGAAATGTTCAACGGCAAGCGCGCCTATGAGCCGGCGGCCTTCAAAGCGGCGGCGGACACGCTCAGCGCCCGCGCCGGCGTCGCCCTGATTTCCGAATTCCCGCAGGGCACGCTTGGGGCGCCGTCCGGCGCCAGGCTGGAAATCGGCGAGACCCGGCCGGAGTTCGAGGCACTCGCCCGCCATATCGGCCGGCTCGCCGACGCACTCGCCGCCAAGGCCGGGAACGCGCCGGCCGAGATCACCGCCGACATGCGGATGACCGGCGCGCCGATGGATGGCGGCAGCCTGCTCGGCAAGCGCCCGGGCGTCGCTGAAGCCGATCCAGCCAAAATGCCGGCCGAACATCTCCTGCACCTGATCCTGCAGGACTGCACGAGCTGCCATTCGAAGTTCCGGCGGAAAGTCGAGTGAGGGCTGACGCGCTCAGCCGGCCATGTGGCGGCGCACCGTTTTCCACTCCTGCCAGATCAGCCACATGACGACCGCATCGAACACGGTCAGCGCGAGCAGGCCGGGCGAATGCGTGTAGGAGTAGCGATAGACCTGGTAGGCCATGAAGGCGCCGAGCGCCACCAGCGAAGCCGGGTAGGACCAGAGCTTGCCGCGCAGCAGGCCGATGACCAGCAGAAGCTTGATCAGTCCGTGGCTGAGCAGGTAGAAGGCATAGAATTCCTTGCTCGCGACGGAGAACCCGGCGGCCATCCGCGACAAGTGGCTGGCAATCAAGTCGTTGGGATCCTCGACCAGTTCCTCCTGGGTGAACATGTTGACCCAGGAAGCGATGGTTTCGGTGGTGACGAGGTAAAGCAGGATGCCGCCGACGCACTCGATCAAGGCATGGGCACCTTTTAGCCATACACTGACCTCAAAGAGCTGGTGAATGCGATGCTCGCTGGCGGGCTTCAACGATCGACCTCACGATAGACCAGGGAAATCAAGCTAGAATGGACGTTTCTCTCACGCACTGGATCAACTCGGCTGCCGGCATCAGCCCACTCCTTGATAAGACAATGATTGCCATCTCACAAATAGGCGTCCCGCTGATGGTGATTGCGGTCGCCTTGCAATGGTGGTCGAGGACCGACCGCGCCCATGTGCGCCATGCCTGCCTGTCCGCCGGCCTTTCCTTCCTTCTCGGGCTGGCGATCAACCAGGTCATCCTGCTGTTCGTCCAGAGGATCAGGCCTTACGACGCCGGCGTCACGCATCTTTTGATCGCGCCCAGCGTCGACTGGTCGTTCCCGTCCGACCATGCGACCGCCAGCATGGCCATCGTCGCCGCCTTCGCCATGCAGGCGGTGCCGCGCCGCACGCTTGCCTTGCTTATCATGGCCGTGCTGATCTGCTGGTCGCGGCTGCATCTCGGCATCCACTATGTCGGTGACGTCGCCGGCGGCGCCGCTACCGGGATCGCCGCCGCCCTGGCCGTGCGGCTTTGCTATCGCGAGAATTCGCGGCTGGACGCCTTCGCCACGAGGGTCCTTTAGAGCAATTCCAGGAAAAGCGCGTAGCGGTTGGGCTCGGCGCCTTCACGATAGCCTTGCGTCGGAATTGCTTGAGAACAAAGGGCTAAAGCGGTTCGGCGGTTCTATCAAGCGCTGAACCGCTCCAGAGAGGTCGGCTCCGATTCCGTCGGCGAACATCACAAAAGTGACGCGCCCGCCCCGCTATATGCTAGGCTCATGCCGCCAAAACAGGGTTCATCGTTATGGACGCCAGCGAATTGCAGGCCATAGGCGACACGCTGATGCGCCTCGTCACCACCGACATGACGCCGAAGGAACTGGTCAAGGCGGTGCGCAAGGAGCACCCCGACGCCAAGAAGAAGGACATCGCCCGTGCGGCCTTCCACGCCATCATCGCCAATGCCGACCAGGACCCCGGCAAGTCGCGCAACCTCCAGGCCTTCGCCCTTGCCGAGCGCACCCAGCAATCGGAATAAATTGCCGCAAATTGTAGCGTTGGCTTTGCCGGAAATTTAATAAGCGGTTTCTAATATAAATGCCCGACCGGCAGTGGCCCCCAACCGGTAATTGAGTCCATGACGAAAAACCTCGGCAATGCCAAACCCAGCGCTCCCGCCAAGGAGATAAACCCCTCGCTGTTCAACAAGGCGGCGCCGGCGCTGTTTCCGCTGGTCGTCGCGGCGGTCGGCTATCTCGTCGGCCGGCATTTCTTCGGCTTTTGATGCAGCCGGCTTCGCCTTATTTTCCAGTCGATCCAATCGCAATTGGTCGCCTCGGCCATGCCCCTTGCAGCTTTGGTCCTAGGGCCTAGGTCGTTCTTGTCCTTGCGTGGGCGCAAGCGCATGCTCATGACAGCCGGCGGCCTCGCAAACTCCGGTCAGGCCCGGCCGCCGAACCCAGTATCACCCCCCCAAGGCTGCCGGGCCGCCGCCGTGCCCCAAGTTTGTGCCGGCTCCAGCATGGCGCGGCAGCGTGCCTGTTCTACGACAAATCGTTTTTATTCAGCAGGCTTCGCAAATGTACTGAATATTGGCGAGTGCCTTTGCACTAAAGGCCAATCAGGTCCGCTTTTTCGACAGCCTCGAGCGCTCTAGATCATATTGGATCGGAGGGAGCCAATTCTTCGGCTAAGGAGCAGGAGCTGTATATGGTAACGGACGAGCCAGACAGTGTCCGCGTAAAGGCGATCAATGGCCAATGGATCGTGCGCATCGTCGAAGGCGGCAGGCTGACGCAACAAGTGTTCGACGTTCACGCGCAAGCCGAGACCTTCGCCGAGGAGGAGCGGTTGCGACTGGGGCTGCCGGGAGAACCGCCGGCCGAGGAGCCGGCCGGGCCGTTGCTGCGCGGCGGCGAGGTGGGTTGACATCATCATCGAGGTTCGTGGCGCGTCAAATGCGCTGCTGCGCTCGTCTGGTTTGCGCTTCCTCTCAAAATGCGGGAACAATCGGCGCACGGAGAAACGCTGCCGATGTGCAATCTTTACAACATCACCACCAGCCAGGAGGCGATCCGCCAATGGACGCGCGCGTTGCGCGACATAACCGGCAATCTGGAGCCGTCGCTCGACATCTATCCCAACCAGCCCGCGCCGGTGGTGCGCAACGGCGCCGACGGTAGTCGCGAACTCGCCAGGCTGCGCTGGGGCATGCCGACGCCGCCTGAGCGGGTGCGCGGTAACGCCGATCCCGGCACCACCAACATCCGTAATCCGCAATACGCCCATTGGCTGCCCTATCTCGGCGTCGAGAACCGCTGCGTGGTGCCGGTGACGAGCTTCGCCGAGCCTTCGCCAAGACCCGGGGACAAGGACCCGGAGACCGGGGTGCAGAAGAACTTCTGGTTTGCGCTGAGCGAAGATAGACCGCTGTTCTTCTTCGCCGGTCTGTGGACCCCTTGGCATGGCGTGCGCAAGGTGAAGGAAGGCCCGGGCGATCATGAGCTCTACGGGTTTCTGACCACGAGGCCGAATGCGCTGGTCGCGCCAATCCACGAGAAGGCAATGCCGGTGATCCTCACCACGCAGGAACAGACCGAGTTGTGGCTGACCGCGCCCTGGTCGGAGGCGAAGAAACTGCAGCAGCCCGCGCCGGACGATGCGCTGGTGATCGTGGAAAAGCCCGCGACGCAGATCAAGTTTCCGGCCGAGCCGTCGGCGCAGGGATCATTGTTTTAAATCGCGCGAGGTGGCGGCACTGGCTAATGCATGTCGCCCAGAAGTGTGCAGCGGTTCTGGGACAACGACATGCATCAAAACAAAGACTTAAAGCGCGTCGCCTGAATCCGTTTCAACACGACGCGCTTTAAGAGCAATCCTCACCCCCGCGCCTTTTGCAGCACCCAGATATAGCCCTTGGGCGGGTGGTCCTGGTCGACGAACTGGGTCTTCACCACCGTGTCCTTGCGGCCGCAGCGCTTGCAGCGGAAGCCGATGGCTTCGAGCGGCTTGTTCCAGCCCACCACCTTGGCCACGTCGTTCGCTCTAAATCGACCAGCGTGGTAGCAATGGCGGCATTCGACCACGAGCAGCATGTTGGCCTTGGCAGCGCGGCCGACACTGTCCATTGGTCCGGCCATCCACTATCCCCGGTCGCAATAGTCCTTGGGCAAGGGCAAGAGCCCCAGCCAGGCGGCACGGAAATCGGGTTCCTTTCCGGCCACGGCGCCCATCACCTCGTGCAGCCGCTCGACCAAACCATTAAGTCGCCAATACATTTCACCGTTGGCCTTGAGGTTGAGCTGCGCCGCCAGCACCGTCTCGCGCAGCTTCAGCGCATCGCCAATGATCGCTTCCGCGTCGGAGTGCAACAATCTGTCATAACGGCTTTTCCGTCTGCCCACCGCGGCTCTCCCTGGAAATCGAGCAACCGCCCCACCTCCCGACAAAATAGGAACCCATTCCTCGGTAAGTCAATTCCTCCTTGACATATTTGTTCCCTTTTTGTTCACTTACTAATGTAAACGGCAGGAGCAGGCGCCATGGATCACATTGTGAGGTTGGACAGCCGCCAGGAAGCTGCGCTTCAGGCGGTCGCCGAGAGCTTCATTGCCCAACATAAGGGCGACCTGGTGAAGGCGCTGAAAGAGATGATCGTGCTGAACGGCCACCTGCAGGAGCGCCTCGACGCACTTGGCGCGCCACGCCAGGCGGCGCGCTAACCAGCCTCGCGCCTGGACCCGGTACTCGGTCGCCTGGTCAAAGGGGAGCGGTGTTCCTCCGGCCGCGACCCCAGATGCTCCGCCCTGAGCTTCTCCTTCAGGCCCTTGAGCGTCTGCTCGCCGCCGGCCGCGAACTCGTCGGCGACCCGGGCGAGCTTATCGTCGGCCTTGCGGTGTTTGCTGCCCCAGGCGCCGAGCGTCGCCAGCACCGGCAAAAGGTCGATGCCGGCTTCGGTCAGGCGGTAGATCGCCTTCAGCCCGTGGGAGGGATCGTCGCTGCGGGTGAGGATGCCCTCGTCCACTAGGGTCTGCAGCCGCTCGGCCAGCGTTCGCGACGAGATGCCTTCGTCGGATTGCAGGAACGCGCGGAAATGCTTTTTCCCGGCGAAGACCAGGTCGCGGATGATGAGCAGCGTCCAGCGGTCGCCAAGCAGTTCGAGCGAGAGGCTGATCGGGCAGCCGGATCGTCCCTTGGTCGACATCAGTACGGTTCCATTTTTAAATCACTTTACTATTGACATCATTATTGCCTTGGGTCAAATGGTTCCAAAAATAAATCATTTGACCGTGAGGAGACCGGACATGAGAAAACTCATCCTGCAGATGCAGATGTCGGTCGACGGCTTTGTCGGCGCCGACGAGGATCATCGCTGGCAGCTCTGGGAATGGGGCGACGACAGCGCCTGGGATGAGGAATTGAAACAGGATTTCAATGCCGCCTTCACGACCGTCGACACCATCCTCTTGAGCCGCAGGATGGCGCAGGAGGGGTATCTGACCCATTGGGGCAATGCGGCGAGGAAACATCCGAAGGATCGCTTCTATGCCTTCGCGCAACGTATCGTCGAGGCGCAGAAGGTGGTGGCGAGCGACAAGCTCGAGGCTTCGCGCTGGGAGCGTACGCGGGTCGTCAGCGGCGACCTGCCGCCCGAGATCAATGCGCTGAAGCAGGGCGAGGGCGGCACCATCGCCGTGTTCGGCGGCGCCGGCTTCGCCTCGGCGCTGATCGCCGCCGGCCTTGTCGACGAGTTCCAGCTCTTCATCAATCCGGCGGTGCTGGGCAGCGGTCGCCGCATCTTCGACAAGGGCGGCTTCGCCCGGCTGACGCTCATCGGCTCGAAAGCCTATGCCAGCGGCATGGTGGTGAGCCGCTATGCACCGGCGGGGTGAGGGGCTGACGTCGCGCAAACTGAATCAATCCGGCAGCGCGGCTTCCTAAAGCGCGTCGCGCTGAACCGGATTCAACCGGATTCAGGCGACGCGCTTTAAGTCTTTGTTTTGATGCATGTCGTTGTCCCAGAACCGCTGCACACTTCTGAGCGACATGCATTTAGCCGCCAATTTGGCCGTGCCTTTCCCGGATCAGGCAGGCCCGCCAGCGCCAACCAGCCGAAGTTGCGCGACCGGCCGGCTGTATTGCGGCCATCCAGTGTGATCGTTGCCCATGGCGACGAACCAGCGGGCTTCGCGCCACGTCAAGCCGATAAGTACGCGGCCGGCATACTCGGCCGGCACGCCGTTGCCCGCATCGAACACTGCCCAGCTGCTGCCGGGCGGCTCCTGCACCGCGACAAACCTCATGCGAGACCCCCGTCCCGTAATGAGCGACTATTATAGCAGACGCCGATTGGCGTTCCTATGACTTGGCTCACATTGCACAGGATAAACCGGCGGCCCCCGACTGGGAGCGGGGGCCATATTGCCTGGCAAAGGTACTCAAGCAGCCAGCCTTACCGTCCCGCCTGGTCGGCGTCAGTCAGCGTGCCGAGGAAGGCGACGATGTCGTCGATCTCGGCGTCGCTCAGCGCCGGCTTGTCGCCGGGTTTCTTGCCGTTGAAGGGCGGGTCGGTGTTGAGGTTTCCCCAGTAAGCATTTGGCAGGTCGTCGAATTTGTCGACCGTGCCGTCGGTCTTCCTCGAATACCAGCGGCCTGGATCCGTGTCGCGGCTGGCATAGAAGGCCACCGCCTCGCGCAGCGTGTGGAAATAGCCATTGTGGAAGAAGCTTTTTCGCAAGGCCACGTTGCGCAGCGTCGGTGTCTTGAACCGGCCGCAATAGTCGTTGTGGCCCTTGAAGTCGGTGCGCAGCGGGCCGCACAGGCCAAGGTCGAAATAATTGGGATCGGCGTTGGCGGGGATCGCCGGATTGCGCGGCACGGCAATCGCGATCAGGCCGTAATCGGTGAATTGTGGCGGCTCGCCGTCATTGGCGGGCTCGCTCAGATGACAGCTCGCGCAATTGCCCTTGCCCTCGTCCTCGAACAGCATGCGGCCGTGCTGCTCCTGTGCGGAGAGCTGCGCCTTGCCGGCAAGGAAGGCGTCGTAGCGGCTCGAATAGGGATAGAAGTCGACGCTGCTCTGCTCGAAGGTGCCGAGCGCCTCGACGGCGGCCTCGAAGGCATCTTGCGGATGATCCAGCACGTCGGCGCCGAAGGCCGCCTTGAAGGCGTCGGCATAGGGTGCCTTGCGCAAGCTGGCGACCACCTGGGCCTCGTCCTTGTTGCCCATCTCGAAGGGCGAGAGCAGCGGGATCCTCGCCTGGTCCTTGCCGTGGTCGGCGCGGCCGTCCCAGGTCAGGCCGCCGGTCGGACCGTTGTCGACGCTCTCGTCGCCTTCATCCTCGGAATCGTAAAAATGCCCGGTGAAGGCTGGCGCTGCCTGCAAATAGCGCAGCGACGGCACCGCGCGAACGCCGGGCTGGTCGAGCCTCTCTCCGCCCGTCTCGACCGGCGTCGACGAGGCCGGTCCGAAGGCATGGTTGGGATCATGGCAGGACGAACAGGCCTGCTTGCCCGACGCCGAGAGCAAATGGTCGAAGAACATCTGCCGCCCGAGCGCCGTCAGCGCATCGGCGCGGGCAAAGGCTTCCTGGCGTGACATCGGGCCGGGGTGGGTGCTGCCCGCCGGCAGGCTGTTCGCCGGCCAGAGGATAGCGATGCCGGCTAGGGCGGCGAGCGTCCCGGATTTCAATCGTGGCATGGTGGGGCCAGTTCCGTTTGCCTTTTGCGTAGGGATGCTTTGCTACGGATTGATGACTGGTAAAGCGAAATTGCCAAGCTGGAGCACCCCTCATCCGTCCGCTTCGCGTACACCTTCTCCCACAAGTGGAGAAGGGATCGACCGCGGCCACCTCACCGCCAATCGCCAACGCTGGCGGCCGGCAGATGCGCCCGAGCAACGCACCGACCTTCTCCCCTTGTTGGAGAAGGTGGATCGGCGCGCAGCGCCGAGACAGATGAGGGGTGCTCCAGCTTGGCGCCATCCAATGAACCTGTCACAAAGCTGACAATCGCCGGCCCTAGCGTCTAAAAGTTCCTCCAGCCATTCCCCAGCCACGAGGCATTTCCAAATGATCCGGTCCTTTCTCTCCCTTTGCCTCGCCTCCACGGCGCTGGCATCGCTCACCGCTGCTGCCCAGGCGGCTCCTGCCGGCTACGACAAGATCGACACCGTCGTCGTCATCTACGCCGAGAACCGCAGCTTCGATAACCTCTATGGCGGCTTCCCCGGCGCCAACGGCCTGGCCAACGTGTCGCCCGGCCAGGCGCGCCAGCTCGACCGCGACGGCAAGCCGCTTTCCGAATTGCCGCCGGCCTGGGGCGGACTGACCGGCAAGGGCGTGACGCCGGCGGTGACGGAAGCGCAGAGCGCGCATCTCGCCAATGCCGTCTTCGCCATCGACGATCCCAAGGGCTTCAACGAGGGCACCGGCGTCATCACGCACGACCTCTGGCATCGCTTCTACCAGGAGCAGATGCAGATCGACGGCGGCAAGAACGACAAGTTCGTCGCCTGGGCCGATTCCGGCTCGCTGGTGATGGGCCACTATGACGGCTCGATCCTGCCGATGTGGAACATCGCCAGGAAATACGTGCTCGCCGATAATTTCTTCCAGGGTGCCTTCGGCGGCTCCTTCGTCAACCACTTCATGCTCGCCTGCGCCTGCGTTCCGTTCTATCCGAATGCCGACACCAGCCCGGTGAAGGGCCAGATCGCCGTCGTCGAGCCGGATGGCGTGACGCTGAAGTCGGCCGACAATTCGCCGGCCTCGGCGCTGGGCGGCGTGCCGAAATTCGCCAATGACGGTGCGATCACCCCGGACTTCTACGCCGTCAACACCATGCAGCCGCCATACCAGCCGAGCGCCAACAAGCCGGCCGAGGGCGGCGACAAGGCGCTGGCCGATCCGGCGCAGCCGACCACGCTGCCGCCGCAGCACGCGATCACCATCGGCGATCTCCTGTCGCTGAAGGGCATTTCCTGGGCCTGGTACTCAGGCGCCTGGCAAGCGGCGCTCGACGGCAAGAACGCGACGCCCGTGCCGAACTTCCAGTTCCACCACCAGCCCTTCAACTATTTCGCCGCCTATGCGCCGGGCACGGCCGCGCGAGCCGAGCACCTCAAGGATGGCGGCCTCGGCGGCACCGAGTTCATCAAGGCGATCGACGACGGCAAGCTGCCGGCCGTTACCTTCTACAAGCCGCAGGGCAACCTCAACGAACATGCCGGCTATGCCGATGTGACCTCGGGCGACCAGCATCTGGCCGACCTCGTCGCGCATCTGGAGAAGAGCCCGCAATGGCAGCATATGCTGGTCGTCATCACCTATGACGAGAATGGCGGCTTCTGGGATCACGTCGCGCCGCCCAAGGCCGATCGCTGGGGCCCGGGCAACCGCGTCCCGGCCTTCATCATCTCGCCCTATGCGAAGAGCGGCATGGTCGACCACACGCAGTACGACACGACCTCGATCCTGCGCTTCATCACCAACCGCTACGACCTGCCGGTGCTGCAGGGCATCGTCGCCCGCGACAAGGCGCTGCGCAACAACGATCAGCCGCCGATGGGGGATCTGACGGCGGCGCTCGATCTGACGAAGTGAGGCCTCGAATGCCCTGCAAAAAGGTCCGCCTCGGCGGGCCTTTTCGTGGCCCGGCGCTGCTTGGAAGGCTGGATCGCCTATGCCGTCAAGGCTGCGGGCTGCTCGAAAAGCACATGCAGTTGGGACGCCGGCATCGGCCGGCCGAACAGCCATCCCTGGACATCCGTGCAGCCGTTCTCCCTAACCAGCAGGTACTGGTCTTGCGTCTCGACGCCTTCCGCCGTGGTCGTCATACCGAGCGTGCTGCCGAGTTCGGCGACGGCCTTGACGATCGCCCGGCTTTCGCTGCTCTCGCACATTAGGCTGACGAAACTGCGATCGATCTTGATGCGGTCGAACGGAAACGACCGCAGGTAGCTCAACGACGAGTAGCCGGTGCCGAAGTCATCCATCGCGATGCTGATGCCAAGGTCGCGCAGGCTGTGGAGTGTCTGTATCGTGTGCTCATTGTGGGCCAAGAGCACCGACTCCGTGATCTCAAGCTCGAGTCGCGACGGCAAGAGGTTGGAGGCGGCGAGCGCCGAGGCAACCTGAAGCGGCAGACCCCGTTGCTTGAACTGCGCGGGCGAGAGATTGACTGCGATCCTGACCGGCTGAGGCCAAGTCGCCGCGTCGGCGCAGGCTTGCCGCATGATCCACTCGCCAAGCGCGTCGATAACCCCAGTCTCCTCCGCGAGTTGGATGAATTCTCCCGGCGGCAGCAGGCCGAGCCGCGGATGGTTCCATCGCACGAGGGCTTCGAAGCCCGTAAGCTTGGAAGTCTTTGCGTCGTGCAACGGCTGATAGTGCAGCACGAACTGATCGTTTGCCACGGCGAGCGCCAGTTCGGCTTCGAGCAGACGGCGCTCCTGCAGGCGCGCATCCATTCCTGGCTCGAACGACCGGCACGTGCCTCGGCCTTCCATCTTTGCCTTGTAGAGCGCGAGGTCGGCATTGCGGATGAGGATTTCGGAACTGTCGCCGTCATCGGGAAAGGCCGCAATGCCGATACTGGCGCCGATATTGATCTTGTGGCCCTGGATCACGAATTCGCCGGACAGCGCGTGGATGACCCGGCTTGCCAGCGCGCCGGCCTGCGCGTCGCCGTCGAACAGCAACTGGATGATAATGAATTCGTCCCCGCCGATCCGCGCCACCATCGCGGTTTCGCCGGCCTGCTGCTTGAGGCGCTTCGCCACGGCGCCGAGAAGCTCGTCGCCGATCGGATGGCCGAGCGTGTCGTTCACCGGTTTGAACCGGTCGAGGTCGACGCAGTGGACCGCCAGCTTTTCGCCCTCGCTGAGACTCCTCAGGGCCTCATCCATCGTCTCGGCCAGCAGGCCGCGATTGGGCAGTCCCGTGAGGATGTCGTGTGTCGCTAGGTGCTGGATCTCGGCCGTGCGTTCCTCCACGCGCCGTTCCAGTGTCTCGGCGGCATCCGCCTGCATCGACATTGTTCGCGCGATCGCATACCAGCACGCCAAGGCCAGCAGCGTGACGACGGCAATGGCGGCGTAGCCCGCCAGCTCGAATTCCTTCACTGATTGGACGTCGACATTGCTTTCGAACCGGCTGTTGGGAAAGCCGACCCAGAGCCGCCATGCGCTTCTGGGATCGTTAAGGGAGAGCGGGATGACTTCGGAGTAGATCAGGGCGGGATCGGGTGCTGTGAAAGATTTGCTATGCGCCGCCAGCGACGTCGACAGCCGGTGCTGGTCGGACTCGAAACCATAGTCCGAGTTGACGATGACATAGTCATTGCCAGGCAGCAGCTTGCGCAACGCCGAGGTGAGCATGATCGCCGAGACCGAGCCGCGCAGGCTGCCGTCAGCCGCAAAAACGGGAACCGAGAGAATGAAGCCCGACCGGTCGGCATCGTCACCGCTGTGGATGAAATCGGTGTTGTCGCAGGTGATCAGTTCCTTCGTGCCGATGATCGGCACGTTCAGTCCGTCGATGCCGCTCGAATCCGGATAATTCGCTTTCAGCCAGGCAAGCTGCTTGACGAGCTCATGGTATTCGTAGGTCTCGATCTCCTCGGCCGGCCGCGTCAGCTCGACTCCGCTGAGCTTGGACTGCTTTCCCGATCCGGCGGCGTCGGACCGGGCCCGCGCATTCACGATCAATTGGTCGAACTGAAGGATGGGTTCCTCGGGCTTGCCGGTTACTGGATCGAAGCGGTCAGGGTCGAAATCCAGAGGCAGGAAGTAGACTTCGGAAATGGAAACGTTGCTCGCCAGATTGTTATAGATCTGCTGGATCGTGGCGCGGCCCTCGTCGCCAAGATTCGTGCCGTGCCGGTCGAGGTTCCGAACGCTCGGCAGGTAGGCCAGCGTCCGGACATTCTCGTAAATGGCGCGCAGCGCGTCCTCGACGGTCTTGGCCGTCGCCCTGGATCCGGCCTGGGAATTCTCAAGGTAGCGCTCCCTGGCCAGGGCGAAATTGCGTTGGGAGTCGATATGCAGGGCGGCCAGCATCACAGCCCCGGTCAACAGGATCAGCACAAATCCGGTCATTCGCCTGAAGGTGCTCATCAACGACTCCATCGCCAATTGGCAAGGCATACCCCCTTGCGGTTTAGGAACCGCTAATGAGGACGCTGTCTGGGCGCAGCTGCCAGACGAGTCACCCTGCACGACTCGGCGATCTCCCGATCGCTGGACGAAATCGATCTTGCGCGAAGAAAGCGCTGGCATATGAAGTCGAAAGCGCAGGCATTGCCGTTGGGGGCCACCCCGTTTTCCGTGGCGCCGAGGCTGAAAGGATATTCGATGAGTGAACTTAAGGTTAGAACCCGAAACGTCGGCGCGCTCGCCGTCATGCCGCGGGGTGGCCTGCCCACCATAACCACCCCGACCGGCGGCGTGGTCGATGTGGTCACGCAGGTGAGCGCGCCCGGCTTCAACCCGCTCGACCTGCTCTATGCCTCATTGGCCGCCTGCATGGTGCTCAGCGCCCGCATCGCCGCCAGCCGGCTCGGCATCGCCGATAGGCTTGGCGAGGTGAGGGCGGAGGTTGGCGGCGAGAAGGCCAAGAATGAGCCCTCGCGCGTCGAGACATTCACCGTCAGATTGGAAATCACCGGCGATCTCGACGCCGCGACGAAAGAGCGGATCCTGGCGGATGCCGAGGACATCTGCACCGTCTCCAACACGCTGCGCGGCGCGCCGGCGCTTCACGCGACGCTCGGGTGAGGGCGATGGCGCATCTCTCCGCGATCGACTACGCGACCGCCTCCGAAGAAATCCGCGCCGAGCATGATCGCGAGCTCGCGCTGCGCGGCCGCATGACCAACATGAAGCGCATCCTGCTGCACTCGCCGGCCGCGCATCGCATCTACGCCGAATGGTTCACGCTGCGCGACTTGCTCAGGCCCATGCTCGACGACCGCGCCATCTGGCTGTTCTCGAAGGCGATCGCCGAGACGATGCACGCCGAGATCCCGGTGACCTTCTTCCGCCGCGCCCTGGTCGATAGTGGGCTCGATCCCGAGGCGATTGAACCTTCAGCAGACGAGACGCTGCTGATCGACTTCGCCGAGGCGATCGCGGCCGATGCCAACACCGTTCCGGACGAAACCTGGGCCGCGCTCAAGGTGCGCTATGACGAGACGCTGCTCGTCAATCTCGTCGCCTTCGCCGGCATCATGGTGGCGACCTGCGTGTTCACGAACGCGGTGAAGGTGGAGCTTGATCCAGAGCTGGAGAAGTATCGAAAGCGGTGAACCGCGTTTCCCTTCTCCCACAAGGGGAGAAGGGGAAGCCGCGCACATCTTCCGCAGGAATCGGGTGGCTCCTTCCCGTCGAGCGCCCCATCTTCGGAACACAAGCAAGCGATGGAGCCAAGCCATGACCATCCATTCCCTGAACACCAAACGCGTCAGCCGCTCCGCCGAATCCCGCGTCGCGGCGCAGGATTGGCGAGCCCTGGTGTCAGACCTCAATGCCCATGGTTGCGCCGTGATGCCGGGTCTGCTGTCGGCGGAAGAATGTGCCGGTATCGCCGGCCTCTATCCGCATAAAGAGCATTTCCGCAGTCATGTCGTGATGGCGCGCCATGGCTTCGGCAAAGGCGAATATCGCTATTTCAAGTACCCGCTGCCGGACCTGATCGAGGGTCTGCGCTCAGCCCTCTATCCGCGTCTCGCCACGATCGCCAATGACTGGAACGAGAAGATGGATGTGGCGCAGCGCTATCCCGCCGAGCACGCGGCCTTCCTGAAGCGTTGCCATGACGAAGGCCAGGTGAGGCCGACGCCGCTTCTGCTGCAATACGGCCCCGGCGACTTCAACTGCCTGCACCAGGACCTTTACGGCGCGCTCGCCTTTCCGCTGCAGGTGGCGATCCTGTTGTCCGAGCCTGGCGAGCATTTCGAAGGCGGCGAATTCGTGCTCACCGAACAGCGCCCGCGCATGCAAAGCCGCGCCGAAGTGGTGCCGCTGAGAAAAGGCGATGCGGTGATCTTTGCGGTTCACAATCGTCCGGTGCAGGGCACAAAGGGTCACTACCGAGTGAATCTGCGGCACGGCGTCAGCCGCTTGCGTTCAGGACAGCGGCATACGGTCGGGATTATCTTCCACGACGCCAAGTAGGGCGCTCCTATCTCCCCCTTGTGGGGGAGAAAGCGATTTCAACATCTTAGCGAAGCTAAGTGTTAGAAATCGCAAGAGAGGGGAAAAGCGCCGACCTCCGACAAAAGGGGCGCTGGCACCCTACGAAATCCCCTCTCTGGCATTTTCCAAGCACTTGCTCGGGGACAAGCCCGCTCGCAAATGCAGGAAAATGCTTTCTCCCCCACAAGGGGGGAGATCAGCGGCCGCGCTGCCTTCGCTAATCCCCTTCGCCTCATCCTGCGGCGTTTGCGCTCTTCCCTCCGCAGGCTCATTCGCGTATTCCCGGGCAAATCCCGCCACGTCAGCGCATTTACCCGGACCGCCCCATGATCCGTCTCGAAAATATCGGCAAGCAGAACGGCCGACAGATCGTCTTCATCGAAGCCTCGGCCGCCTTGCAGAAGGGCGAGAAGGTCGGCTTGGTCGGCCCGAACGGCGCTGGCAAGACGACGCTGTTCCGCATGATCATCGCTCAGGAGCAGCCTGACGAAGGGCAGGTCTCGGTCGATCGCGGCGTCACCATCGGCTATTTCAGCCAGGATGTCGGCGACATGGGTGGCTTGAGCGCCGTCGCCGAAGTCATGGAGGGCGCCGGGCCGGTCAGCGCGGTCGCCGCCGAGATGCGCGAGCTCGAACACGCCATGGGCGATCCGGAGCGCGCCGACGAGATGGACGCCATCATCGAGCGCTATGGCGAGCTACAGCACCGCTTCGAGGAGCTCGACGGCTATGCGCTCGACGGCCGCGCCCGCGAGGTGCTGGATGGCCTCGGCTTCAGCCAGGAAATGATGGACGGCGACGTTTCAAAACTCTCCGGCGGCTGGAAGATGCGCGTCGCGCTCGCCCGTATCCTCTTGATGCGGCCCGACGTCATGCTGCTCGACGAGCCGAGCAACCATCTCGACCTCGAAAGCCTGATCTGGCTGGAGAAGTTCCTCAAGGACTATGACGGCGCCCTGCTGATGACCTCGCACGACCGCGAGTTCATGAACCGCATCGTCAACAAGATCATCGAGATCGATGCAGGCGCTCTCACCTCCTATTCCGGCAATTACGAATTCTACCAGGACCAGCGCGCGCTGGCCGACAAGCAGTTGCAGGCGCAATTCGAGCGCCAGCAGGCGATGCTGGCCAAGGAGATCGCCTTCATCGAGCGTTTCAAGGCGCGCGCTTCCCACGCGGCCCAAGTGCAAAGCCGGGTGAAGAAGCTCGACAAGATCGACCGCGTCGAGCCGCCGAAGCGCCGTCAGACGGTGGCCTTCGAGTTCCAGCCGGCGCCGCGCTGCGGCGAGGACGTGGCGACGCTGAAGGGCATCCACAAGGCCTATGGCAGCCGCAATATCTATTCGGGCCTCGACTTCCAGATCCGCCGCCGCGAGCGCTGGTGCGTGATGGGCGTCAACGGCGCCGGCAAGTCGACGCTTCTGAAGCTGGTCGCCGGTGCCTCCGAGCCGGACGAGGGCTCCGTCGCGCGCGGCCCAAGCGTCAAGATGGGCTATTTCGCCCAGCACGCCATGGAGCTGCTCGACGGCGAGCGCACCGTCTTCCAGACGCTGGAGGATAATTTCCCGCAGGCCGGCCAGGCGCCGCTGCGCGCGCTTGCCGGCTGCTTCGGCTTTTCCGGCGACGAGATCGAGAAGAAATGCCGGGTGCTCTCGGGCGGCGAGAAGGCGCGGCTGGTGATGGCGCTGATGCTGTTCGACCCGCCCAACCTGCTTGTGCTCGATGAGCCGACCAACCACCTCGACATTACGACCAAGCAGATGCTGATCGAGGCGCTGTCGCAGTATGAAGGCACGATGCTATTCGTCTCGCACGACCGCCATTTCCTGGCGGCGCTTTCGAACCGCGTGCTCGAACTGACGCCCGACGGCGTCCACACCTATGGCGGCGGCTATACGGAATATGTCGCCCGCACCGGACAGGAAGCGCCGGGGCTGAGGAGCTAACAACCGCTCCGAGCGGCTAGCCGAAGAGTTTCGTCACAAAGCCGCCGAACCAGGCAAGCTGTGCTGCGTGGTGGGCTTCCATCAGTCGGTCCTGTTCGCCCCGGTCCTGCGCGCCGTGCGTTCCGTAGGGCGCGCCTTGCCGCTCCTGCCAGCGCCGAAAGCCGGCCGGACCCTGCTCAGCATGGAATTGCAGCGCATAGGTCGTGTCGCCGATCCGGAATGCCTGGTTGGGAAACGTCTCGCTCGAGGCGAGATGCACCGCGCCCGCCGGTAGGGCGAAGGTGTGGAAATGGTTCTGCGGCAGGAAAAGCGGCCGATCGAGGAAGTCGCCGGCCTCGGCCGTGGGCATGATCTCGAAATAGCCGAATTCCCTGACGCCGCTTTCCACCGGCCCGACATCGGCGCCCAGATGCCAGGCGATCTGCTGCGCGCCCTGGCAGATGCCGAGCAGTGGCAGGTCGTTTTCCAGGCAGTGCTCGATCAGCCCGGCTTCGTCATCGAGGAATGGATGCTTGTCGGTGTCGAAGACGTTGAACGGGCCGCCATAGATCACAGCGCCGCCGACAGCGCCTAGATCGATTGGCTCGCCCTTGAACGGCATCGCGGTCGTGATCGCATGGCCGTTCGCCGTGAGCGTCGTCTGGACATGATCGTCGCCGGGTTCTTCCGCGTGCCTGACCAGAACGATGCGCTTCATCGGAGCTCCTGCCGCTCATTTCGCGAGACTACGATAAAGCTTAGCGGGCTGTCGGGAATGTGCCAGCGTTCAGTTCCGGCTGGACGCTGGCGCGCAGCCCCGGGCTCACCCCTTCGCCAACCCGCGATCGATCAGCCGCGCCAGGCGCGCCGAAAAGGCCTTGGCGTCGGCCGGCTTGTCGCCATCGAGCACGCGCGCTTCGTCGTAGAGCAGATGCGCGGCGTCTTCCTTGAATGCCGTCTCGTCGTCGCCGAGTTTCGCCAGCGCCGCCACGCGTTCGTGGCGCGGGTTGATCTCCAGGATCGGCTTGGCGGCCTTGTCGAGCCGGCCGGCGGCGTTGAGCAGGCGCTCGAACTGGCGGTCGGGGCCATGCTCGGGCGCGACGAGGCAGACGGCGCTTTCGGTCAGCCGGTCGGAGGCTTTAACGTCCGAGACATTGTCGCCGAGCGTGGCCTTCACGAAAGCCAGGAATGTGGCGATGTCGGATGACGTCTCGCTGTCAGGCTTCGCTGCATCGCCGGGCAGCGCGACATCGGCAAGCTCGGCGGCACCCTGCGTCACCGACTTGAACGGCTTGCCGTCGAATTCCGGCGCCATCGTCACCCAGAAACTGTCGACCGGCTCGGTGAGCAGCAGCACCTCGATGCCGCGCGCGCGAAACCCTTCGAGCTGCGGCGAGGCCTCCAGCCGGGCGCGGTCGTCGCCGGCCATGAAGAAGATCGCCTTCTGGCCTTCCTTCATCGCCGCCACATAGTCGGCAAGGCTACGCCAGCCTTCGCCCGAAGCCGTCGAACGGAAGCGGGCAAGCTTCAGCAGCTGCTCGCGCCGTTCGTAATCCTCATAAAGCCCTTCCTTGAGGACGACGCCGAAATTCTCCCAGATTTTCGCATAGGCTTCCGCGTCGTTTTCGGCCGTTTTGGCGAGGTCGCCGAGAACGCGGTTGGTCACGCCCTTGCGGATCGCGGCTAGCAGGGGGCTTTCCTGGATCATCTCGCGCGAGACGTTGAGCGGCAGGTCGGCGGAATCGACCAGGCCGCGCACGAAGCGCAGGTAGCGCGGCAGGAGATCGGCATCGTCGGTGATGAAGACACGCCGCACATAGAGCTTCATGCGGCCCTTGCGGTCCTGGTCGAACAGGTCGAACGGCCGCGATCCGGGCACGAAGGCAAGCACGCTGTATTCCTGCCGGCCCTCGGCGCGGAAATGGATGGTCGAGGCCGGCTCGTCATACTGGCCGGAAATGCCGCGGTAGAAGTCGGTGTATTCTTCCGGCTTGATCTCGCTCTTTGGCCGCACCCAGAGCGCTGTGCCGTCGGCGACGTCGCGCGGCTCGGCGCCGGGTTTTTCGACGAGCGTGATCGGAACCGGCACATGGCCCGACTGCGACTTTGCCAGCCCTTCGAGCCGGTAAGGCGTGGTGTAGGAAGTGGCATCTTCCATCAAATGCAGCACGACGCGCGTGCCGCGCCTGGGCGCCGCCTCGAGCGGCGCCGGCGCGATTTCATAGGTGCCCTTGCCGTCGGACGACCAGCGGAAGGCCAGGTCGCTGCCGGCCTGGCGGCTGATCACGTCGACCCGGTCGGCCACCATGAAGGCCGAGTAGAAGCCGACGCCGAACTGGCCGATGAGCTGGGTGTCTTCGGCCGCCTTGCCGGCCTCCACGCGCTCCAGGAAGGCGCGCGTGCCGGAGCGCGCGATCGTGCCCAGCGCCTCGGCCATCTCGTCGCGGCTCATGCCGATGCCGTTGTCCTCGACGACAAGCTGCTTGTTGTCGGGGTCGGCGGAAATGGTGATGCGCGGCTTCGGATCGTCGCCCAGCAGTTCCGGACGGCTGACGGCCTCGAAACGCAGCTTCTCGCAGGCGTCCGCCGCGTTTGAGATCAGCTCGCGCAGGAAGACGTCGCGGTCCGAATAGACCGAATGCACCATGATGTGCAGCAGCCGCGAGACGTCAGCCTCGAATGTCCTGGTTTCCGTTGCCTTGGTATCCGTCGTCATTTCAGCTTTCCAAATCCTCACTCTGCCTGTCGCGCCATGCGCGTTCGGGGGTTCATCCTGCGGTTGTTTCAATTGTGTGGGCGGCCCGGATCGGACCGGCTTCGGCTAGACAATATCGGGATGGCAGGCGAAGGCAACAAGAGGTGGCGAGAGGTAGAGGGAAAGGACGGCTCGATCGAGCGCCACCGACGATGGGATGAGTGAGTGCGGCGAGGTTTACTTCGATGCTCTTTGCCGTGCTGAAAGTCTTTTTGACGGCCACGCGAGCGAAGACGATCGTGTCGCTGTATTTCGCACTTTACCCGGCAACTCCCTCGGACATCCGCCGGAGAGAGAATACTGACATATGTTAGGAGCAGGGGAGGCCCGCCCTCACCTAAAACTGCATGAGATTGGACCCCGCGATAACCTTAATTTTGCTTTCTTTCGCGGAGGCTTCCCGGTTGGCGCTTAAAGGGATACATTAGCAATTTGTTAAGTATGCCTTGGGGGCAGCTTAAGGGATGTGCCGTGATGAATTTCAAGTCTCTGATCAAGCGTGCCGAGGACGTAGATAAGGAATTTCAGGAGCTCCAATCGGATCTGGCGGAAGCATTCGAGGACGTTCTTGCAGATGATGAACAGGCGCCGCGGGAGGACGCCGCCGAGGAACTGGCGGCAGCGGACGAATGTCCGCCCGAAAAGCCGCGCGACCAGGCGGCATCGCGGCTGACGCCGCATACGCAGACGCGGCTGGCCGCCCTGGAGGCCGTCGCCGGGCTTTTCCGGGACGGGCAGGGGTATCTGCAGGAGATCGAGGCGAAGCTGGCCGAGATCGCCACCGCGCATCGCATGACGCGTGAAGTCCTCAACGTCTTCCATCGCGACGTGCTGCGCTCCAACGAGCTGGAGCTGGCAAACCTCGCTCTCACCACCGAACACAAGATGCTCTCGGAACAATTGCTCGACGCCGCCCGCAAGCAGCGCGAACGCGATGGCGCGGCCGAGGCCTGGCAGCAGCGCGAGGCGAGCCTTGTCCAGGACCGGGAGCAACTGCGATCCGCACTGGCGGCGGCGCGCCTCGAACTGGTGGAGATGAGCAATGAGAGTACCAGACGCGAGACGGAGTTCGGCGAGATCGTCAAGGCTCTGACCGCCAAAACCGTCGACATCGACAGGCGCACCAGCGAGAACAAGCTGCTGCGCGAAAAGCAGGTCGGCCTCTCGGTCGATCTGGAGCAGGCGCAGATGCGCGAGGCGGAGGCCCGGCACAAGTTCGACGAGTTCGCGGCAACCCATGCCAGCGAAACCGCCCATGTTGCCGAGCTGATGGTTCAACTCGGCAACCACGAAAAGGAAGAAACCCGGCTGCAGAAGACGCTGGAGGCAACGCAGGCCAAGCTTGCCGAAACAGCCGAGGCGGCGCGCATCGCCGAAAGCGACGGTGCCGCCGAATTGGCGCGCAGCCAGGCGGAAATGCGCGGTCTGCGTGCCGAGATCCAGGAATTGCAGTCGCGCATGGACAAGGTCACGACCGACAATGGCGAAGCCACGGCAGAGATCACCAGGCTCAAGGCGCAGTTGAACGACACCGTCACCGAACGCCAGATTGCGCAGGAAAGGCTCGCCGTTCTCAAGGACGAGAGCGAAGTCGACAAAAAGAACTTGTCCCTGGTCAGCACCAATCTCTCACAGCTTTCGCTGCAGCAGGCATCCGAGCAGATTCAGCTCGATATCCAGAAGCAGGAGTGTGAGGATTTGCGCGCCGAGATCGAGACGCTCAATGCCCGCATCAGGGAATTGTTGCCCTACGAGCGGCTGCATCGGGTGACGGATGCGCGATCGCGCAAGGATGCCGCGCCTCCAGCCAACGGGATCATCGCGGAAACGGGGCGCCCCGCCGCACGGCGTCTCCCCCGGCGAAACATGCGCGCCAACGCAAGCTGAAAGCCTGGAGCGGTTCAGCTTTGATGGAAGCGCTGAACCGCCTGGAGCAATTCCAGGAAAAGTGCGTTGGGGTTTTCCATCCGGAATTGCGCAAGGACAAAGACTTAGGGCGGTTCGCCGTTTCCGTGAAACGGTTGCGGGCGGAACCGACGCGCAAATGTCCTGGGATGCTCTTGCGGGCTATTTCCCCGCCATGCTGTCGGCGAGGTCCTGCGCCTGCTTGAGCAGCGCCGGGAAGGAAGCGTCGCCGGCCAGGCGTTGGGCCATGCAGGCGCGGTAGTCGGCGTCGCCCTTTTCCCAGGCGGCATTGGCGGGATCGGAAGCCTGCGGGTTGTCCTGGTCCGAGCCCTGATCGGCCTGCTGGGCTTTCTGCGCGGCGGCGTCGGCGGCTGCCCAGATTGAATCGCATGCCGCGATCTTCGGCACCGCGGGCGAGGCGGGCGCCTCGGCAATCAGCACGCGGTCGCCTTTGACGACCGCCACGACGACATGCTGGTCGTAGATCGGCCCGATATCCTGCGTCCAGCCGCCGAGCCGCGCGATCGCCATGTCGGCGCCCTCGGGCTTCTTCAGCGAAAAGTCGAGCGTGCCGGAGAACGCGGCGTCGCTGCCGATGGCCTGGGTGTAGAAACTGTCGAGCTTAAGCGCTGCGCCGATGTCGGTGG
Organism: Mesorhizobium sp. Arg314; assembly: GCF_053714275.1. Lineage (NCBI taxonomy): Bacteria > Pseudomonadati > Pseudomonadota > Alphaproteobacteria > Hyphomicrobiales > Phyllobacteriaceae > Mesorhizobium > Mesorhizobium sp. Arg314. The sequence goes on from NZ_JBSKBP010000003.1 coordinate 171,103, forward strand.
GCAGCTTGAAATCCGCTTCCGTTTCGGCCGACTTCGACTTGAGCCAGCGCTCGGTCAGCCCGCGCGTCGAGGCGACGATGCTCGGGCCGTCATCGCTCTGGGAATATCTCAATCCGTCAAGCATGCCGAAGCCGATATCGGAAGCGTTGAGGCTTTGAACGTTCATCGTGCCGGTCGTCGGAAAATCCTTGACCGAAAGCGGGCCGAGAATTGTGGCGAGCCGCTGCTGGAGATCGGCCAGCGCCTTCTCGTTCTGGGCATCGATGGTTTCGATCGCCGTGTTGGCGCTTTCCTGCGCGGTGATATCGGCAATCGCCTTGTCGCGCCCCGCGATATAATCGTCTTCCGGCGAGGCGGCGAGCGCCGTGCTGCCCGCCAGAGTGAGGAGAAGTGTCAAGACCAGCCGCATTGATGTGCCCCGAGATGTGTTCGCCCAAACGGTACGCATGGTTTGCAGGCAAGATTGGGCCAAATAAAGACTGAGAGCGCCGGCCTTGAAGCTGCTGATCTCCCCCACGAGGGGGGAGATTGGCAGTTCCCGCGCTGCGCCTAATTCGCTTCATCCCTTGCGCTTCTCTACCTCCGCCTTGCGCAGCAGGAACCGCTGGATCTTGCCGCTCGGTGTCTTCGGCAGCTCGCTGACGAACTCGACCTCGCGCGGATAGGAATGCGCCGACAGCCGCTTCTTGACATGCTGGGCGAGCTCCTCGGCGAGCGCCTCGCTGCCCTTGAACGCGGGTGAAAGCACCACGAAGGCCTTGACGATCTCGGTGCGCTGCGGATCGGGCACGCCGACCACCGCCGCCTCGTTGACCGCCGGATGCTCGATCAGCGCACTTTCGACATCGAACGGCCCGATGCGGTAGCCGGCCGAGGTGATGACGTCGTCGGCCCGGCCGATGAAGGAGACCGAGCCGTCCGGCTCATACTCCACGGTATCGCCGGTGCGGTAGTAGCCGCCGGCGATCGCCGGCGTCTCCGCCTGGTGGTAGCCGCCGAACCAGCGCAGCGGCGATCTGGCGATATCGACCGCGAGCACGCCCGGCTGGTTGGGGCCGAGCTCGTTGCCCGCCTCGTCCAGCACCACCATGCGGTAGCCGGGCATGGCGAAGCCGGCCGAGCCCGCGCGCACGACATGTGCAAGCCCGTGATGGTTGTTGACCATCATGCCGTTCTCGGTCTGGCCGTAATGGTCGTGGATCGGCGCGGCGAGGTGGGCGTCGAACCAGCGGATCACTTCAGGGTTGAGCGGCTCGCCGGCGCTGCTCACCACGCGCAGCTTGCCCTTGACGCGGGCCGCAGCCTCCGGCCCTTCCGCCATCAGCAGGCGATAGGCCGTAGGCGAGCCGGCAAGGCTGGTGACGCCCAAGCGCTCGATGATCTCATAGGTGCTTTTGGCGTTGAACGCGCCTTCGTAGAAGGTGGTGGCGATGCCGAGCTGCAACGGTCCGGTGATCGCGTAATAGAGCCCGTAGGCCCAGCCGGGATCGGCGATGTTCCAGAAGATGTCGTCGGGCGTGAGCCCGATCGCGTCGCGCATATAGGCGCCGAAGGCCAGCAGCGCGCTGAGCGGCACCGGCACGCCTTTCGGGTGCCCGGTGGTGCCGGAGGTCGACATCATCATGAACAGGTCCGAGCCCTTGCGCATGACCGGCGGGCACGCGGGGGAGGCGGCGGCGAGGGCGGCGCGGAAGTCGATATCGCCGGCGGGCAGCGTATCGCCGGAACCAAGGATGGTGGCGATGCGCGGGCGGTTTTCCACCTCGTCGAGCTTGCCGCGGTTGACGGGATTGGTCACCACCAGCTTGGCCTTGCTGTAGCTCAGGCGATGCTCGATAGACTTCGGGCCGAAAGCGGTGAACAGCGGCTGATAGACCGCGCCGACGCGCCACGCGCCGAGGATCAGCGCCACCAGTTCCGGAATGCGCGGCAGCATGCCGGCAACGACATCGCCGGGGCGCACGCCGAGACCCTTCAGCATGGTGCCGACGCGGCCCGACATGTCGGCGAGATCGTCGAAGGTGAATTCGCGCAGCTCTCCGCCGGCCGAGATCGCGCGCAGCGCCAGCCGGTTCGCGCCGGTATAGCGGCCGCAGCATTCGACATAGGCGTTGATGCCGGTGGCCGGGTCGCCGTCAAGCCGCGCGATCGCGTCCTCGATGCGGAAGCGCTCGATGGCATCTTCATAGCGCGGCAGCGCTGCTGGTATGTCGGTCATGGCGATCCTCCCTTGCCGGCGGATCATCTCCCCATGATCGCCGCTGGACGAGATTGCCCGAAAAGAGGGCGTGGGTCGATCGCGGCAGCGTCTTTCTCCCCGTGAACGGGGAGAAATGCCCGGCAGGGCAATGAGGGGCAGCGCTGCCACCGGCAATTGGTCGGCACGCTTGTATTTCGAACGTCGGCGCCGTCCCTCACCTGCCTGCCGGCATCCTCTCCCCGTAAACGGGGCGAGGGGCGCGCTCGCCGGCTTTCGCCAATCTCCAACGCTGCAAGGCAGGCGTGGCGCCGAAGCCTCTAATCTCCCCCCTTGCGGGGGATGTCCGGTCCACCCTCAGTAGCTGCAGCGCAGCGCTGCGGAGGACGGGTAGGACAGAGGGGGGTGGGCGGGAACGCGGCGCTTCAGGGTCTGCGGCCGCCGCCGCCATTGACCCCGCCCGCCATCCAGCCGATATCCAGCGCAAATCCACTCCGGAACCTCAATGACCGCCAATCTCAAACAACCGGCCCCTGACGCCATCTGGCAAGCCGATATCCGCGAAGGCGTGCGCCATGTTCGCGACCTTGGCCCGCTGCCGCTCTCGCCGGCCGAGCGCGCCGCCGCGCAAGAGGCCGCGGCCGCCCACAAGGTGCGCGTGCCCAAACCCTATCTGGACCTGATCGACTGGAATGATCCCGACGATCCGATCCGCGCCCAGGTGATCCCGTCACCCGATGAACTGGTCGCCGCCGAGGGCGAACTCGACGACCCGATCGGCGATCACGCCTTCAGCCCGGCGCCAAGGCTGACGCACCGCCATGCCGACCGCGTGCTTCTGTTCCTGACCTATCAATGCGCGGTCTATTGCCGCTTCTGCTTTCGCAAGGAGTCGCTGACATCGATCGGCCGCGGCTATACGCGCGACGCGCTGGAGCCGGCGCTGGCCTATATCGCGGACCACCCGGAGATCCGCGAGGTGATCCTGACCGGCGGCGATCCGCTGTCGCTGCCTGACAAGGCACTGGCTGAAATCCGCGCCCGCCTGGAGACGATCCCGCATCTGCGGCTGTTGCGCATCCACACCCGCGTGCCGGTGGCGCTGCCGTCGCGCATTACCTCCGGCCTGGTCGAGGCGCTGCAGGGCCGCTTGATGGTAACGGTGGTGACCCACTTCAACCATCCGCGTGAGCTCACCGAAGCGGCCGAAGTGGCTTGCCGCACGATGCGTCAGGCAGGCTTCGTGCTGCTCAACCAGAGTGTGCTCCTGAAAGGCGTCAACGACGATGTCGCTGTGCTGGAGGAGCTCTGCCGCGAACTGATGTATCGTCTCGGCGTAAAGCCCTATTACCTCCACCATGGCGACCTCGCGCGCGGCATGGCGCACCGCCGCACCACGATTGCCCAAGGCCAGGCGCTGGTGGCGGAACTGCGCGCCCGCCTCTCCGGTATCTGCAACCCGACCTATGTCATCGATCTGCCGGACGGCGGCGGCAAGGTGCCGCTGGCGGCGAGCCACATCGAGGGCCGCGACGGCCGGACGTGGCGCATTCGCGGCCAGGATGGGAAGGTGCGGGAGTATGAGGAGGTGGTGGTGGGCTTGTGAAGCGCGGGCCGGGCGCAGCTCGAACGCGGCCCGACAGCCACGTTGGGGCAAGGATGCCCGGCTCTCGGGGCAGGCGTTGGCGGCTGCCGACTGAAACAAGCATGGCTCCGATCCCGTGGGAACTGCACCTTGTGAACGAAGGATCGCTTGCTTATTCCTCCTTCCTCCGTTTGCACGATGCAGAGGCCCGGAAAAAGGCCGACATTGACGATGATCCTTCCGGGATCATCATCAAAAGTCAGTAGCTGTAAGCGTCCCAGCTAGGTCCCTCCTAGCGATCCTTGAGCCTCGCCTGCTTCTCCCGGAGCATGCGGGGCTCACCCGTTGCTGTCGGGCGGGTCTCAACATTGCCCTCTTCTCGTGGGAACTGGAGCCCGAGCCCCGCATTTTATGAGCGGGGCCTGAAGGAGCGTCGCGTGAAAGCGTTGTTGGGAATTGTCGGCGGCTTCGTGCTGACGCTCGCCGTATTCGCCAGCGGGCTTGGCTTCGCCACCTGGCTGCTGGCCGCCAAGCCGGTGCGCCAGGCGACGCCCACGATCGGCGTTTCCGAGCTCTGGACGAAGGATGCCCAGCCGGTCGATCAGCAGAAGCAGAACCTGCAACGCATTCCGGCCCAGCAGGCGGCGGCCGCGCCCGCCAAGCCAGACGAGCCGGCCAGGACGGACGAGTCGGTCAAAGCGGGCGACGGAGCGCAGACCGCGGCGGTTGCAGCGCCGGCGCCGCCCGCACCGCCGCGACTGCAGCCATTGCCGGGCGTCTCCGAGCCCGCCCAGCCCGCGCCGGACGCCAACACAGCCCGGCAGCCGGCCACGGTCGATCAGCAGGCCCAGCAGCAGCAACTGCCCGTCGCCCACCTGCAATGGTGCGCCAGCCGCTATCGCAGCTACCGCCCGGACGAAAACAGCTACCGCTCCTACGGCGGCGAGCTGCGCCCCTGCATCTCGCCCTATTACGACCTCGGCGGCGACCGCACCGCCTCGACCGACCAGAACGATCAGGCGAACGACCGGCAAGGCGCCACGACCGACGACCAGCTGAGCGACGACCAGGCCGAGATGGAAGGCTACGCCCCGTCTGGCGACAGCTACGCCCCCACCTATGGCGGCCCGCCGGAAGAGATTTCTCCCGAGGCGCAGGCCGCCCAGGAACAGGCATCAAAACAGGGCCGGCAGGTATCGGGCGACCATGTCGACTATTGCTTCAACCGCTACCGCTCCTACGATCCGCGCGACAACACCTACCAGCCCTTCGACGGCGGCCCGCGCCGCCAGTGCGAGTAGCATTTCCTCGCCCCCGCCAACGGCGGGGGAGGTGGCCGCGAAGCGGACGGAGAGGGCTTGCGACGCCAGCTGGCTCGCTCCGCTCTATCTCCCCCCTTGTGGGGGAGAAAGCGATTTCAAACATCTTAGCGAAGCTAAGTGTTAGACATCGCAAGAGAGGGGAAAAGCGCTGCGCTACGAGGGCTGGCGCTCAACGAGAAGCAGCGCCCGCACCCTACGAGATCCCCTCTCTGGCATTTTCCAAGCACTTGCTCGGGACAAGCCCGCTCGCAAATGCAGGAAAATGCTTTCTCCCCCACAAGGGGGGAGATAGGGCGACACCTCAGCCCACGACCTTCCCCGGATTCATCACCTTACCCGGATCGATCAGCGCCTTGATCGCCTTCGCCAAATCCCGCTTCACCGGGTCGGCGTGGCGCTCATAGGCGTCGCGCTTGTCCAGCCCCACCCCATGCTCGGCCGAGAACGAGCCGCCGGCCTCGCGCAGCCCCTCGTAAAGCACGTCCTCGATCGCCTCGTGCCGCTCATGCGAGACGGGCCCGTCGCAATTGATCGAGATGTGCAGATTGCCGTCGGCGAGATGGCCGTACACATAAGGCGCATAAGCAGCGTCGATCCGCTTCAGCCCCGCCTCGATGCGCGCCACATAGGCGTCCAGCGCGCCGCCCGGCACCGACACGTCGAAGGAGGGCGCCATAGGGTGCGCGTGCTCGATCTCAACGGTCTCCTCGCGCAGCCGCCACATCGCGGCGGCCTGGGCGTCGGAGCTCGCGACCAGCCCGTCGATGATGCCGGCCTCGTCCCAGATCGCCGCCAGCCCGTCCTCCAGCGCGCTCTGCGCTGCCTCGATGCTGTCGGCGCCGAGCCCCAGCACCAGAAGGCAGGGCGCATCGAGCGGCAGCTGCCCGGGCGCATAGCCCAGCCCCCGCTGCATAAGCGCTGCAAAATTGCGCCACAGGATCTCGGCGGCGGTGAGCCGGGCGCTGGTCGAGCCCAGAAAATGCCGCACGATGCGTTGCGCGCTGGCCGCATCCGGCACGCCGACAAGCGCGGTGGCGCCGGCGCCTGCCACCGGGTCGAGCCGCACCGCGACGCGGGTGACGATGCCGAGCGTGCCCTCCGCGCCGATGAAGAGATGTTTCAGGTCATATCCGGCACTGGTCTTCAGCACCCGTGTGAGGTCCGAAAACACCCGCCCTTCCGGCAGCACGGCCTCTAAGCCGAGCACGCGGTGGCGCATCGTGCCGTTGCGAAACGCCATGATGCCGCCGGCATTGGTGGAAACCATGCCGCCAATGGTGGCGCTGCCGCGCGCGGCAAGGTCGATGCCCGGGTCGAGCCCATGCACCGCCGCCGCCTCCTGCAGCGCCCCCAGCGTCGCGCCCGCCTGGACGATCGCCACGCGCGCGAACGGGTCGATCTCCTCGATTTGATTGAGCCCGCCGAGATCGCAGATCACCTGACCCGCGGACGCCGCCGCCCCGCCCGCCAGTCCCGTACGCCCGCCCTGGGCGACAAGGCTGACGCCATGCGCCGCGCAGAAGGCTACCAGCGCCGCGACACCCTCCACATCGCGCGGCCGCACCAGCGCCGAGGCGCCGAAATTGCGGGCGTCGAAGCCGGGATCGCGGGAGGCGAGCTCGGCGGCGTCCCAGATGGTGGCGGTGGGGAGAAGGGTGCGGAGGGCGGGGAGGAGGGAGGGGAGGAGGGAGGCGGACATGGGACGGCTCCGGGCAGGGGAGCGACATCCATAGAGGAACTCCAGCCTCCGAGTCACGCGAGCCTGCCGAAGGCGCTGCCGCGTGCCCGCGTGGATCCCTGAGCAATCCCAGGAAACGTGCGCAGCGGTTGCCGTCCGGAATGCGCAAAACAAATGCGGCCGCCAAGCCCGGTTGCCGCGGGCGCGCTCGATTTCATAGGCGACAACGCCGCGACACCTCGGCGGCGTCTCAGATGGTGGCGGTTGGAAGGACGGAACGGAGGGTGGGGAGGTTCATGAGAGGAAGTGGCGAGCAGGTAGCTGTTAATGTAAAGCGGGCAGGCTCAGAGCGGCAAATGCGATGGCTTGTCTGGTGTGGCTGTGCCAGACATGGCTGACAAGGGGTAAGCATGGGAGCCTGCCGGTTTAGCAATAGCGCTACTGAAGCCATGGCAAGCATGTTTAAACCTATATAAACCCCCAGAAATTCCGTCGCAGGCACAGCCTATTCCAGTCGTAGCAGCGCCCCTAACCCGCCCAGATCGAGCACCCCACCTTCTGCCCGCTCGCCGCATCCCGCACAGCCTTCGCAAACACCCGCCGCAGCCCAACCCTGTTGGCTTTCACTTCCTTGCTCGCGAGATAGCTCGGGTCGCCGACCTCCCAATGGTAGCGTGTGTTGGTCGGCGCGCGCTTCCAGGTGAATTTCGAGACGTACGCCAACTGGCCCGGCGTGGTGTCGGCGAACCGGCAGTCGATGGTCGCCGGCATCATGCCTTTCGCGGCCATCGCGTTGACGACCTTGTCGGCATCGGCCGTCGCCAGCCATTGGTCTATGCCGCCCGTCTGGTAGGCGTCGATGCCGCTCGGCTGATGCGTCATGCATCCTCCCAGCAGCATCAGCGCCGCCATTGCAGCGCCTGCCTTGAGTGCTCGCCTGCTGTCTTCCCGATCGATGCCCATGCCCGTCTCCTTGCCTCAAAGAGTGGAAAGTCCCGGGCAGAGGGTGCTTGCTATGGCCTCTCTCGTATATTAGCCGCTTCACATGCCCGTCTCGTGCGGGCTTGGCCGCCCTATCTCCTTGCGTTGGAAGGGGGAGCGATCGCCCCTGGAACAATGTCGGCGTTTTGGGCCACCTTTATCCGCCAGCCGGACTGTTCTTTCTTCACCACCAGAAGCGGGATGCCTTCCCGTGTTCCGGCGGGTGAGCCGTCCGGAGCGGACGCGCCGGTCAGGGTCCATCTAAAGTGCACCGACGCAAGGTCGGGAGACAACTCGACAACCGACGGGACGACACCCTCCAACCGGCTGTCGCGAAACATGGTCCCGTGCGTTGCGCGGTGCGCCGCTTCGATCTCGGCGCGGTTTTTCCACCACATGCCCACGACATTGACGAAATTGGCATCCTCGCAGAACAACGCCGCGAAGTCGTCCATGTCATGTCTGTTCCAGGCATCGGCAAAGGCAGTCGCGGCATCCTCAGCTCTGCTGACCGCCGTCTCATGACATGATCTCCCTTGCTTTCCGCTAATGCATGTCGCCCAGAAGTGTGCAGCGGTTCTGGGACAACGACATGCATCAAAACAAAGACTTAAAGCGCGTCGCCTGAATTCGGTTCAGCGCGACGCGCTTTAGGCTTGAGGTTGGGACGATAGCGGTATCGGCAGGCACTGTCACCGCGCCGCCACAGAACTTAGCCGCGCCACTTCCTTAACGGCCTCCACCCCTAAAATTAACCTTTTGTTAACCATTAGCCCGGCACCCTTTAACCATTGAGTAAGGATTCGCCTGGTCGTGACCTTCGCCGCCCCTTTGCAGAATAAATCGATCCGCTTTCGCGCCCGTTCCTTCGTCGCTTTCACGCTGACGCCGGAGGCGCCGATCGCCGACTGGCTGGAGGGGCTGGATCACTGGATCGCCAACTCGCCGGGCTATTTCAACGGCCGCCCGGTGGTGCTCGACCTCAACATTTTGCAGCCGGGGCCGGAGGAGATCGCCGCGCTCGTCGGCGTGCTTTGGTCGCGCGGCATTCGCGTCTATGCCATCGAGCTGGAAGGCGCCGAGCTCGGGCCCGAGCTGCCGCCGCTCCTGGCCGGCGCCAAGGAGGCGACCGCCGAGGGGCTGCTGGGCCGGGCCGCGCGCAAGGCGAAGGCGGAAGAAATCACCATCGAGCCGGTCGACGAACTGACCCGGGTGGCCGGAGAGCCGGCGCATGCGGACGTTCTGCAGGCAGCCGGCGACGAGCCTGTGGACCTTGACCTGGCAAGGCTCGAAGCGGTCAGGATGGGGTCGGCTCAAACCGGACTTATCCGAACCGGATCGGCCCAAACCGGATCGGCCCGAACCGAATCGGCCCAAGCCGAACCGACAAGGTCGGGGCAGGGCGCAGAACCGCCGCGGCACGAGCCTTCGGCCGGCACGCTGATGATCAAGGCGCCGATCCGTTCCGGACAGTCGATCTTCCATCCGCATGGCGACGTCATCGTGCTGGGCTCGGTCGCGTCCGGCTCGGAAATCGTCGCCGGCGGCTCGATCCATGTCTATGGCACGCTGCGCGGCCGCGCCATCGCCGGCTCGGAAGGCAATATTTCGGCGCGCATCTTCTGCCGCAAGAACGAGGCCGAGCTGCTCGCCGTCGACGGCTGGTACACGACCGCCGAGGAGATGGAAGGTGTTTCGCGCGGCAAGGCCGTTCAGGCCTTCCTCGACAACGATGCGCTGTGCGTGGTGCCTCTCGGTTGAGTTTCGGGCCGCAAGCTTCGGACCGGTTTCGCGTGGCAGAGTTGAGTGCGTGTCGCCCAAAAGTGCGCAGCGGTTTTGGGAGAGCGACATGCGCCAAAACAAGAATGAACAGTCCGCCGTGCCCGGCACGGCCAGAGAATAAAAACCGCCAATGGAGGCTGGATATATGGGCAAGGTAGTCGTGGTCACCTCGGGCAAGGGGGGCGTCGGCAAGACGACCTCGACGGCCGCGCTCGGCGCTGCCGTGGCCAAGACCGGCAAGAAGGTGGCGCTGGTCGATTTCGACGTCGGCTTGAGAAACCTCGACCTCATCATGGGCGCTGAGCGCCGCGTGGTGTTCGACCTCGTCAACGTCATCCAGGGTTCGGCGAAGCTGTCGCAGGCGCTGATCCGCGACAAGCGGCTGGAGACGCTCTATCTGCTGCCGGCCTCGCAGACGCGCGACAAGGATGCGCTGACCGAGGAGGGCGTGGCCGAAGTCATCGCCAGGCTGCGCTCGGTGTTCGACTATGTCTTCTGCGACAGCCCGGCCGGCATCGAGCGCGGCGCCCAGCTTGCCATGCGCTTCGCCGACGAGGCGGTCATCGTCACCAATCCGGAAGTGTCGTCGGTGCGCGATTCCGACCGCATCATCGGCCTGCTCGACGCCCGCACCATGAAGGCGGAGCAGGGCGAGCTGGTGCAAAAACACGTGCTGGTCACGCGCTATGACGCGGCGCGCGCCTCGCGCGGCGAAATGCTGTCGATCGACGACGTGCTGGAGATCCTGTCGACGCCGCTGCTCGGCATCATCCCGGAAAGCCAGGATGTGCTGCGGGCCTCGAACCTCGGTTCGCCGGTCACGCTCTCGGAGCCGCTCAATGGTGCCGCAAAGGCTTACCTCGAAGCGGCAAGACGCTTGGAAGGCGAAGACCTGCCGGTGGTCGTCCCCTTCGAACGCAAGGGCTTCCTCGACCGGCTGCTCGGAAGGAGGGCCGCATGAGCATCCTCGACCTCTTCAAGCGGCGCACCAGCGCGCCGGTGGCGCGCGAGCGGCTGCAGCTGCTGCTCGCTTATGAGCGCCAGAGCCGCGGCCAGCCCGACCTCGTCTCCATCCTGCGCGAGGAGATCATGGCGGTCATCGCCAAGCATGTGCAGATCGACCAGGACTACCTCCAGGTCTCGATGGACCGCGGCGCGACCATGTCGACGCTTGAGATCGACATCCAGATCCCCAACAAGAGCGCCGCGCCGCTCGCCATGGCGGGGTGACTTCTTACCCTCCCCCTTGTGGGGAGGGTCGATCCGCGCAGCGGATCGGGGGAGGGGGCGGCGCCGATCCCCACCCGGACCTTCGGTCCGACCTCCCACAAGGGGGAGGTAGGGCGCCGGCGCGTTGGCCCAGCGGAGCGCGATGAGCCCAAGGCTGGCACGCCTCGTTCCCGCCCACCCCTCTGGTGCTCGCCCGTATGCCGGCCAAGGTCTACGGCATGCTGGTGTGCCTGGAGCCGGCGGGCGGCGCCTTGACCGGGTTCCTGCTCCTGCATGAGAAGCTCAACCCGCTGCAATGCGCCGGCATCGCCGCCGTCATTGCCGCCGCCTTCGGAACGGCGGTTGCGGCGCGGCGGCCGGTGCCTTCGCCGGCCTGAACCGGCCTTCCGAACCTGGCGACGACCTGCGCCTGCCGCTCGTCAAGGGGTTGGTCGGCCTGAAAGAATCGACCCTGCGACGGCAAATGTCCGATCACATCCGGTGGTTGAAATAAGACTTAGGTCCTAAGATAGATTCGCAATAGGTCCGAGTAGACAAGACAAGGGTCGTGGGCCACTTCCTTATGATGGGCTGATTGGGGATGCTTATGCTGCGACATCGGTGGGGTAGTTCGGCCGACGGGCTGAAGGGCTGGCATGGGGAGAGCGGAATGCGCGCATCGCGCAGGGGCTGCAGGCTGGTCTTGCGAGCGCTGACTGCGTTGGCGCTTGTCGTCGCGCCTTTCAGTCTCTCCATCGACGGTTCCGTCGTGACCAAAGCCTATGCCGGCAAAGGTGGTGGCAACGGCGGCGGCAATGGTGGTGGCAACGGCGGCGGCAATAGCGGGAATAACGGCGGCAATAGCGGAAATAGCGGCGGCAATGGCGGGAATAGCGGCGGCAACAGCGGCAATAGTGGCGGCAACAACGGAAACAGCAACGGCAACAGCGGAAATAGCGGCGGCAACAGCGGAAACAGCAACGGCAATAGTGGCGGCGACAACGGGAACAGCAGCACGAGCAATAGCGCCACGAGCAGCAGCTCCAGCGCGGCAAGCACAACGGACGTCGATAGCCATCTGAACGCCCTTACCGGCGACAAGGTCGAGGCCATACGCGACGGAATCCAGGTCACGCACCGCAACGGAATGAAGGAGAAGATCGAGAACGGCCGGTTCAGGATGGAAGACAAATACGGACGCACCATCGTCGACCGCAAGGCCACCATGGCCGATCTCGATCGCCTGAAGAATTTGTGAAACAGAGTTTGTGAGAGTGAGGTTTTATCGGGATTAGATCTTAAGGGACCGAAGGTCAGCGCTGCAAAATCAGGTTGCCACCTTTTGCTTCGTCTCTGCGGTCCTGATCGTCTTGCGGTAGAATTTTGCTACTCACCTTACCCCCGCCTCCGTGCGGGGGTAATTTTTTCAGCGCGGCGGCGGCCGTTGCGCCATTGGTCACCAATGGCGGCGGAAATGGTCCGATTGGCCGGGGCATGGGTCGTGGGCCGCTTTCGTAGGCCCAACAGAATGTGAATCCTTGCCCGGTCAAGACACCGGTTCCGCCCCGCATGGGCCGCGAGCGGAACTTCGGCCATGCCGAGGTGGGACCGGAACGAGGAGAAAAGATGCAAAATCTTGCTTTCAGCAAGCTCGCCTGGCTCACCTTGCGCGCTTCGACAGCCCTGGCGCTCACCATCGCGCCCTATCACCTGACGCTCGACGGCGCCAAGCTGATCCCATCCGCCGCCTATGCGGAGGGCGAGGGCGGTGGCGGCGGTGGCGGTGGCGAGGGTGGTCATGATGGTGGCGGCGATGGCGGCCATGACGGGGGCGATGGCGGCGACCACGATGGCGGCGACGACGGCGCCGAACATGATCATGGCGAAACCGCCGACGATCAGGGCGATGACAATAACGATCAGGGTGAGAGTGACGACGGCGCCGATGCACCTTTGGTCACACCCAACTAGGCTATGAAGGCGACCAAGTCATTCAGGATGGTCTGGTTTGTCCTGCGCGCTTCGAGCGCGCTGGCGCTGACGCTTGCGCCCTGGCACGTCACCTTTGATGGTGCGCCGAGGATTGCCGCAGCCACGGCCGATGCCGGCAACGGCAATGGCGGTAGTGGTGGAAATGGCAGCGGCGGCAATTCGGGATCGGCCGGTGGCTCGAATTCTGGCTCGGCTGGCGGCTCGAACTCCGGCAATGGCGGCACCAATGGAAACAGCAATGCCGGCGGCAATTCCGGGAACAGCAATGCCGGCGGCGGCAACCCCAATGCCGGCCCGGGCAACAACAGCGGCAAGGGCAACACCAATCCCGGCGGCAAGAACAGCTACACCAATGCGGTGACCGGCGACACTCTCTCGATCGACGGCAACAAGATCACCGTCGTCCATCCCAACGGCATGAAGGAAGAGGTCGACAACGGCCGCTTCGAGATGACGGACGCGCAAGGCCGCACCATCATCGACCGCCCGGCGACGCAGGAGGATCTCTCGCGCCTGCTGAACTTGTGAGGGTCTGGAGGAGCTACCCCCTTTTCCGCTCCCTCGCATGTCACCCCCGTCCCTTGAGGGCGGGGGTGATTGCTTTTAGGCAGTAGGCAGTAGGCTAGGCAGTAGGCAGTAGGCAGTAGGATGTCGTCTTCCCCTACTGCCTACCTGCCTATTGCCTTTCCCTCGCCTCATGCATCAGCAGCGCCGCCTCGGTGCGGTTACGCACATTGAGCTTGGCGAGCACCCTGGTCATGTGATGCTTGACCGTCTTTTCCTGCAGCGACAGCCGGGCGGCGACCTCCTTGTTGCTCAGCCCCTCCGCGACCAGCTTCAGGATCTCGGCCTCGCGGCCGGTGAGTTGGCTGAGCGGATCGGGCTTGCTGCCGGTGGGCTGCAGAAGATCGGAAAGCAGCCTGGCCGAGAGGCTCGGCGATATATAGCTCTGGCCGCCGGCGACATCGCGCAGGATCTCGGCCAGGGCCTTGGAGCCGACGCCCTTTAGCACATAGCCGCGCGCGCCCGCCTTCAGCGCCTGGGCGACGTCGGCGTTGGTTTCCGACACCGTCAGCATGACGATCTTCTGGTCGGGCGTCGCTGAAAGGATGCCGGCGAGCGCGTTCAGGCCGCCGCCGGGCATGCTGATGTCGAGCAGAAGAATATCGGGCGTGCTGGCGCGCACCAGCCTTTCGGCGTCCTCGGCGCTGGCGCCTTCGCCCACCAGTTCGAAGCCGCCTATTTCGCTGAGGCTGCGCGCCACGCCTTCGCGAAACAAAGGATGGTCGTCGACTATTGCGATGCGGATGGATGCGCTCACGGTTGCTCCTCGACAGACAAGGTGATCACCAGTCTTGTTCCTCCCGGGCCGGTCAGCGTTTCGAACTGCCCGCCGATGCTTTCGATACGTTCCCTGAGACCCGCGAGCCCCAGGCCCTCGCTTCTGGCCGGATCGAAGCCGGGTCCGGCGTCCAGCACCTCGACCAGGAGCTTGCCGCCCTTCGTCGTGGCTCTGACCTGCTGGCCCTTGCCCTTGCCGTGGCGGTAGGCGTTGTTCAGGCCTTCCTGGACGAAGCGATAGACGCTGATCTTTTCCGAGGTCCCGAGTTCAGGCAAGCGCTCGGGCAGGGTTAGCAACACATTGGTGCTCGTGCGGCGCTCATGCTCGCTCACCGCCAGCCGCAAAATATCGGCGATGGCCTGCGCCTCGATCTGCGGCAGCACCAGTCCGTTGCAGATGCCGCGTATCTCGCGCATCGCTTCGCCGAGCGTCTTGTGTATGCCGGCGATCTCGGCTTCGCGCAGCGTGCTCGGCGTGGCCGGATCGACCAGCACCGGACTGTCCATCCTGAGCGCGGCGAGCGCCACCAGTTGCGCCGGCCCGTCATGCAGGTCGGCCCCGATGCGCCTCAGATACCGCTCGTTGATGGCGGTGGCGCGGCGCGAGGCGCGCTGAACGCGCTGGCGCAGCGACGAATTCTGCGCCAGCGCGGTCTGCAATTCGGAAACCTTGGCCTCGAGCGCCGCCTGCTGCGTGACGATGGTGCGGCTGCCGCGGAAAACGATGCCCGAGAGCAGGGCAAGCGCCGCCGCCGTGGCGCCCGCCACCACCAGCCAGCTCCACAACAGGGCCGAGTGCAGCGATTCCTCGAAGTCGCCGGACAATTCGTAGAATTCGGTGACGGCCACAACCTCGCCTGACCAGGGCTCGCGCACCGGGTTGTAGATTTCCAGCAGCGGAACGCCCATCGACCGCTCCTTGTCGTCTTCCTGGTCCTCGAGCCTGTTGTATTTGACCGTGACGTTGCCGGCGAAAGCGGCAAGCAGGTTGGCGTTGGGCTGGACCTGCCTGCCTATGAGGCTGGCGTCCTTTGAATAGAGGATCGTGCCGTCGCGCCGCCACAACTTGAACGATACCAGCCGTTTCCCAAGCGCGCCCTGGCCGAGCGTCTCGTCCAGCGCCCGCTTGACGGCGTCGTCGAGCTCCTGGCTCTTGCGCATGTCCGGCAGCAGCGGGGCGATGACGCTGTCGACATAGAGTGCGGTGGTCGCGGCGGAATTGTGCATGACGCCGTCACGGATCTGCGATGTGACCCACAGCCCGACCACGAGCATCACGGCCAGAAGGCCGATGCCGCCCGCGATCACGAACTGCCAGGCCAGCGAGAGCCCGCTCCAGACTCGTGCGAGTCGTGTTAAATACCTCCCAAACATCGCCACCATTCACCCACCCGTCTGCCAGAGTATAGGCGAGGGAGGGCAATTGCGACACCGACCTTGGTCCGTGCCCGTGGGGAAGGTTAACGGCAGCCGGTTTGCGCGCGCGCCAGCGGCCCGGATATGCAACGAGAGAAGTTCCTCACGCTCCCGAACAGCAAAAGCCCGCGCCACTCCTGTTGACGGGGAAGACGCGGGCCGGTTGCCACCTGAAATTACAGATGAATTTTTTGCAGCGCCGACACAACCACCAATCGATCCCAACGTCCATACCAAAGAAGCGAAAAAACGTATGCCTGGCGGGATGTAGCGCCACACGGCGGCCGCCTTGGCCTGGAACGGTCTTTCCATAGAGGTCGTTGTATATAATAGCGACGGACCTGTCGGGTGGTCCGACCGGGCCAGGCGGCGCTGTCCCGGTATAAGACACGAAAGCCACAGCAAAATTTGCTCCCAAAAGAAGTCAAGGCCAAGGTCTTGATGGGTCGAACAAGCGCCGCCTATACGATGGACATCACTTTGCTGTTCATGGCAACGTTATGGACGCCGGCACAAAAAACCATAGAAGAAACCAGCGGTTGTCGATTTTTGAGCTCGAGGCACTGCGGGAGGCTTTCAGGCAGTCCGTTCAAGAGAACGACGTGGCGGAAGCGGAATGGGCTCGGCACGCCGAGCTTTTCGTCAAAAGGACGCTTCAAAAGGGTAGCGCTACTCGGGCCTGAGCGTTCGGGCGTCCAGAAGCCGGATGATTTCAGGTCGAATCGGCCTGGAATCCGAATCCGTCTCCAAATCAAAGGGATAGAGCATGTGGCCCGAAAGCCGCTTCACGCCTTTCGCAATCATGCTCCAGTCATTCGGACCTTTGCGTTGCTGCATAGGACCTCAGCGATAATTGCCGGTGCTACTGGAAACGGACACTCTATCCCTGCGCCGGCTCCCCCCAAGGAAACCCAAAGGCCGGCGCTTTAGCCCGGCTTGCCTGTCAAAGAGCCGTACTCTTTTACCGCCAAGCCGGGCTACCCCACCTGCCGATCGACGCTTGATATCGCCTCAGTTGCGGCGCTGAAGAAATGCGTAGTGCGGAGGCCGCCGCTTGGTGAATCCGGGACATTGCAACGCAAAGGGGCCGCCAATCGTTCTTTCTTCCGCGGAACGAAAAGCAGGGTCGGCGCGTTTTCCGCCGCGATGTCGAGGATCCCTCACCATCACAAGGCCGAAAGGCCTTTTCAAGCCTCGAGCGCCGAGGCTGAGCGCCTGGCGCGTGCGCAAAAGAATGCCAGGCTGAAGGATCTTCGCACCCACGCTTCTTGGTTGGTGCTCGATCCGCAGGCGCTTTTCCAGGAGGAGATCGACTGTTCGGCCCTGCTCGGCGATCTGTCGGTCCGAAAGGCCGCCCGCGACGGTTAGAACCCTGTGGCTTCTGACTTTACGCGACCTGCAATCTGGCTGCGGCATCCTCGCGCGATATCTCGACCAACCGGGCGATCGCCAACGGCGCCATCAGCGCAAAGAACGCCGTGATATCGAGGAAGATCGATCGCGCCAGATCCAACGTGCTGTGGTCGTAGCAAACTGCAAATTCCATCACGCCTGACCCCTGTTACCCACCCCTGCGCATGTCGTCTCACACGCTCGACAAGCATGATCCTGATCCGCAACAAATACAAGTGGTTGCTAATTAATGGTCAATGTACACGGCCGCTGACGCATCTGCGGCCGGGTCGAGTGCGACCCTGTCCGGTCGAGCCCGACGGGAACGTCTAATGCATGTCGCCCAGAAGTGTACGCGGTTCTGGGACAACGACATGCATAAAAACAAGGACTTAAAGCGCGTCGCCTGAATCCGTTTCAGCGCGACGCGCCTTAGGCCGGCTTCGGCCAGAACAGCCAGGTGAGTGCCAGCGCCGCCAGCGCCCAGAGCGCGATCATGAAGGCGAGACCCGCCTTGCTGACCGGCTTCTGGCGTCGCATGGCCTCTTCTCGGAATTCCTGCATCAGATCGGCGGGAACCAGCTTGACCGCGAGCATGATGCCGAGGGGCACGATCACCAGGTCGTCGAGATAGCCGATGACCGGGATGAAGTCCGGGATGAGATCGATGGGGCTCAGCGCATAGGCCGCGACGGCGCCCGCGGTGGCTTTTGCATACCAGGGCACGCGCCGATCACGGGCGGCAATCCAGAGCGCCACCACATCGCGCTTGATCCCGCGCGCCCATTGCTTGGCCGAGTCGAGAGCCGACATGCACCTATATACGGGTACGCGGGTCGTCAGGCCAACTGGCGATGGATGGCTCGGCGTCTCAGGCGCAGTCCTTCATCTCGACAACCTCAACGCCGAGGCGGAAGGCCTGGCCATCAGCATAGGAACGCGCATACTGCTCGGCTTCGAATGGGAAGATGAGCGTCGTGCCGTAGGCGGTAACGCGCACCGTCCACTTCTGGCCCTTGACGAGTTCAACGCCGTGAAGCTTCGCCGCCACCATCTCACCCTCCTCAGATCCGGCACGCTCGCAACATCCGCATAACGTCGCGAAAGTCATTTGAATACAAATAATTCGACTCAATCGTGTCGTTACGATGTCGATTCCGACATTGGGTCGTTTGCGTCAGTGAAATGGTTCACTGACAGAAGCGTTTTTTGCCGCCGGCCGCGCGCAGCCGGGATGGTCGCTCGGAACTGCGGCGGTTCCGGTGGGTTAGAGTCCCAGTTCGCACAGGAGGTCGCCATGATCCGCAAACTGAAATCCGGCGAATACCGGCTCTATTCGCGCAAAGTCGATCCGAGAACCGGCAAGCGCCGCAATCTCGGAACCTTCAAATCACGCGAAGCGGCTGAAAAGCACGAACGCGAAGTGCAGTATTTCAAGCGCCACTAGAGCAATCCAGAGTTTCACGGCGGGGAGGACCGCGCCTCAGCCGCCGGTTTCACCCATGTGGTCTTGGCGGGGTGCGCGGGCGTGGGTGGCCAGGCACGTTCGAGCCGACATGGTCGAGATCGCAACGTCTCGTCACCATCTCGACCGACTCGGTGTCGACGCTCACGCGCCCCAGCACCTGCACCGTCGTGCGTCCGAGATCCTCGTCGACATGGACGACCTCGCCCTCGAGTCTGAGTTTGTCGCCTGCCTTGGCGTTGGGCTCGACCATCGAATAGCTATGGCCGTCGCCGTCGAGCTTCAGCGTCACGCGGTCGTTGATGCGTTCGATCACCGTGGCGATGAGAGCCACGCGGTCGCCTATCTCCACTACCGGCCGTGTCATTACGGCCTCCTTTCCGCTCCGCGCGGGTTTTCGCCGCCGGAGCCGGCTGACGCCACGCCGAGTGCCGGCAGCCGCTGAAATAAACGGGAAAACAAGCGTTTGGTTGCTACCGGACGCCGCCGTCGCGGAGCTTGGTTCGTTGCTGCCGCGAAAAATCCGGCCGCGATGTCACAGGACGGGATTCCCGATCGTCTTGATGTCTTGGCAGGCGAGGCAGCACTCGATAAGGCACGGAGCGATAAGGGCATGAACATAGCAACGACGTCAATGGCGCGGCCACTGGCACCGCCTTCCAGCGACGTGGCGCCGAGTTGGCAAAGCCGCCATGTCGGCCAGCCGCCCAGCAAAGGCGTGGGCGGGCTGATACTTGCCGTTGCGGGCAAAGCGTTGTGGAAGCGAAGTGGCAGGGCCTGGTTGCGCGTTGCCATATCCTACCCTGGAGGATAGGATATGGGCATGACGATACACAGCTCCCATCCCGATATCATCGCCCGGCTCAAGCGTGCGCACGGCCATCTCGCCGCCGTGCTCACCATGTTCGAGCAAGGCCGTTCCTGCCTCGACCTCGCGCAACAGCTCCACGCTGTCGAAAGCGCCGTCGGCAACGCCAAGCGCGAACTGATCCACGACCATATGGAGCATTGCCTCGTTGAAGGCGGCGAGCCGAGCAGGGACACGCTCAAGGAGCTGAAGCAGCTCACCAAATATCTGTGAGGCGGCGATGTGGGAGAAGGTTCTGGACTGGTTCGGCTTCGGCGCGCGCGGACATGACCATGGCGGGCATGGCCACGACCATCACGGAGCGCATGGCCACACCCATGGCGTGATCGACGCGACGATCGCCACCACCGATCGCGGCATATGGGCAATCAAATGGTCATTCGTGATCCTGGTGATCACCGCCGCCTTGCAAATCGTCGTCGTCATGGTCTCGGGCAGCGTGGCGCTGCTTGCCGACACCATCCACAATATCGCCGACGCGACCACGGCCATACCGCTGTGGATCGCTTTCGTTCTGGCGCGGCGCAAGCCGACCCGTATCTTCACGTACGGCCTTGGCCGGGTCGAGGACCTGGCCGGCATAGCCATCGTGCTCATCATCCTGGCGAGCGCGCTCGTCGCCGGATATGAAGCGGTCAGCCGCCTGTTCGACCCGCACCCGGTCCAGTTCCTGGGCTGGCTTGCCGCAGCCGGCATCATCGGCTTCCTCGGTAACGAGGCGGTAGCCGCCTTCCGCATCCGCGTCGGCCGTCAGATCAACAGCGCGGCCCTGATCGCCGACGGCTACCATGCGCGCACGGACGGGCTCACCAGCCTCGCCGTCGTTGCCGGCGCGATCGGCGTCTGGCTCGGCTATCCGCTGGCGGACCCGATCATCGGCCTGCTTATCACCGTCGCCATCTTCGGCATCGTCTGGCAATCGGCCCGCTCCGTGCTGACGCGCATGCTGGACGGCGTCGAGCCCGACCTCGTTGGCGAGATCCACCACGCCGCTGAGCATGTCGCCGGGATCGAAATGGTGGTCGACGCCAAGGCCCGCTGGCTTGGCCACAAGCTGCATGTCGACGTGGAGATCGCGGTCAATGACGGGCTGCTACTTGCCGCCGCGAACAACATCGCCGCGTCGCTGAAGGCAGAGCTTTACGCGCACATTCCCGCGCTCGACGTCGCCACGGTGCGCTTTGCCGAGCCGGAGGCCGAGGGCGGTCACCATCACGCGCCCGATCCGTTCCTGGTGTCGGGCAAGCTCGCCAGCGGGCTGCTCGAAATCGTCGAGACGCCGCAGGGCGAGCGTATGCGGCTGCGCCTCTCGCGTCACGCCGAGGGCCTGCGGGCGAATGTCGCCATAGAAAGGGCGGACGGCGCGGTCGAAAGCCTGCCGCTGTCTCCGGTCGGCGGTGACCACCACTATCTGCAAAGCCTGGTCGCACCGGCCGAACCGCACGAATTCAGCGCCAGGCTGCAGCTGGCGGCTGGCCCCGACAGCGAGGATCTGCCCTTCATGATGGTCGAGCCGGAAGGTCATCACCACGAGCGCGCGCATGGATGATACAGGCGCTTTTTGAGTATCAGCGTGAAATCTACCTGGCTGTGGCGCAACACCTGAAGTCGTTCGCCACGGACGGCAACTGGCTGGCGCTTCTTGCTGTGTTGCCGATGGGCGTCGTGTTCGGCGCGGCCCACGCGCTGACGCCGGGCCACAGCAAGACGCCTTCGCCGCAACCGGGTCGGTCTCATCGTTCCTCAGGCGGCTTGATGTGGCGGAAAGCCCAGAGCAAAGCCAGGTCATAGAAGATCTTGAGGGCACCGCAGATCACCAGCGGCCAGGCTTCGAACCCCGCAGCAAACAGCGCCCCGGCAATGGCCGGGCTCGCGGCGGCGGCGAGACTGCGTGGAACCGACGTGACACTGGCCGCCGCAGGCTGCTCCGGCTGCGTGACGACTGCCATCACATAAGACGAGCGGGTCGGCACGTCCATCTGGGACAGCGCTGCGCGTGCGAGAAGAAATGCCAGGGAGACGTCGAGATTCGGCACCAAAGCGGCCAGGATCAAGCAAATGCTCGACGGGATGTGAGTGAACACCATCGTATTCACAAGCCCGATGCGCTTCGACAGCCAAGCGGCGACCGGAAAAGAGACCGCCGACAAAACACCCGACCAGAAAAAGAACATCCCGGCGGCCGAAAGCGAAAGTCCAAATTTACTGAACAGCCACAAAGCCATGAGCGACTGCACTGCGAACCCGCCGGCAAATGCGTCGATGCTGAACAAGGCCGCCAGCCTGTAAACAATGGCACGCGACGGCCCAAGCGCCGCGGCGGGCCGGTCCTGTGGAGAGGTTTTCGGACCAGCTGGAATGCGCGCATACACCAGCCCTCCCGCCACGCCAAGAACCGCGTAAAGGACAAACATTGCCTTCAGCGCCGCGAGCCGCGACATACCAATCGTCACCAGGAAGTCGGGGCTGGTTGCAGCAAGGGCGCCAAACGCTGCCGCTAGCGCACCTAGCAGGCTGTAGCGTGCGAATGCCTTCGTGCGGTCCGCATCGGCGACGAGCCGCGACAGGACCGCATGCTCCAGCGGAACGAAGATGCTCACGCTTCCCGATGAGGGATTGATCGTGCCCATGAACGCCACCAGCAGTACAAGCGCATAGGTGCGTGATTGCGCATAGGCCAGCCCGGTTGCGATCATCAGGCCGGACGCAGCTACAAGCAGGGTGCGCCGGTCTGCGCGTACTGCCAGGAACCCGATGCCGAGCGTCAATAGTGCCGAACCAAGGAGTGCGACGGTCGCGACGACACCAATCTCAAGCGGTCCGAGACCGATCGCCGCCAGATATACAGGCAGGAGCACGGCGGCAAAGCCGTCGCCAAAATCCCGAAGGGCCCGCGCCGCGTAGATGTCCGCGGCGCGGTCGCCTTGCCTTTCGTAGTTCGGCTGTTCGACACCGCGGGCCAACGTAGCTCCCTTCGGAATTTCGAACGGAATGTGTCAACGGTCAGCCGCCCGTCGTGAGGTGCACTCGATCGAGCGCGAGCTTCAGCCCCTTGGCCAACTTCCCGACGTCGTCATTCGCCCGGATGAAGAATAGCCGGGTTTCGTCGTCGAGCATATGGTTGTGCACGGCGGTCACCTTTCGCGCTTCCCGCAAGGCTTTCAGCACCGGGAGCAGCTCTGGGCCGCGCGGCTACGCGGCGCGCCGAAGATTGACCAGCCGCCGGCGACGAGCGCCGCGACTGTCACCAGCAGCACTGCCAGGCTCGGCAGGTGGAAGAACATGTCGCGCCACCTGGGCTCGACGACCGCGCCGGTGCTGAAACTCTCGCCGCTGAACTGGCAAAGGATCCAGGAGGCGCCGCTGCGCACCATGTCCGCATCGATGTCCGAGATCAGCGCGTTCGCGTCGCGTTCGGCCGACGGCATCGTCGCCATATAGGTGAGCAGTGCCTTGGCGGTGGCGAGATAGGCGTGGCTGCATTCGTTGAAGGGGCTTTCCTCATCACCGAGGCTTCCCGGCATCAGGCCCCAGAGGCAGTAGGTGTATTGCAGATTGCCGTGATTGTAGAGCCGCCGGAAGGTCGGGTCGGTCACGGTCTGGCGCCGGGCGAGGTCGAGGATGTCGCCGCGATAGCGCGCGATCACCGCCATCTGGCCGTGGGTCAGGCTGGGGATCTGGATGCCGGGGGAAGGGGGCGTGGAGGACCCGCTATGCGCTTGCGCCGAAGCTGCCAGCAAGACCAGCAGTGCAACCGCCAGAAAGCAGTCAGCCGCCAGGGCGCAGAACCGTGGCGGCCAACGCATCGGATGTCAGGCGTAACGGCGTGCCGGGCCGCGCTGGTCGCGCGCCGCGACCACGCGCGCGGCAACCGCGCCAAAGCCGAGCCCGACGACGGTCCAGAGCACGAGCTGGATGCCGAGCGAAGCGACGCGGAACTGCCACAGCACGATCGCCGAGAAGTTCTCCGGCACCTCGTTGATGTCGGGAAGTGCTGCCTTCACCAGCGCGAAGACCACGAGGAAGGCGAGCCCAGCCACGATCGAGGCGTTCCAGGCGCCGAGCTGGTTCCACAGCCGCTGCGCCAGCCCAACCGCCGCCACCATCGCCGCGATCGAGATCACGATCATGATGAAGAACAGCTCGGTGCGGTAGCCGATGGTTTCGGGATTGCCGACCGCGGGTGGGTTCGCCGGGTATTTGAGGCTGGGCACGACGATCACGGCGAGGAAGCCGAGCAGCGCCAGCAGCGCCGAGGTGCCGCGAGGCCCGAGCGAGCCCAGACGGCCATAGGCATAGGCGAAGACCAGCGAGAACAGCCCACCGAGGGCGGCGCCGTAGACCAGCACGCCGGTTGCGAGGCCAATGCCGGCCTGCGTGGCGCGGCTGACCATCTCGGGCTCCGGCGCCTCGCCGGCGGCCTGGGCCTGCTGTTCCTCGTAGGCGATCGCCTTGTCGACTTGCGGCTCGCCATAGACGCGGGCGAAGGCGAATGCCAGAATCCCCGCGACCAGCCCGACAAGCATGCCGCGCAGCAAAAGTTTTCCGACCATGTCACTATCCCTCTGAGCAATTCCAGGAAAAGTGGGTAGCGGTTTTCCGTCCGGAATTGCGTTCAACCAACCAAGCAATTCCAGGAAAAGTGGGTAGCGGTTTTCCGTCCGGAATTGCGTTCAACCAACCAAGCAATTCCAGGAAAAGTGCGTAACGGTTTCCCGTCCGGAATTGCGTTGAGCCAGAATCGAAAGCGAGTTCAGCGATGCCGAACCGCTTTAGTGGCAGGGGAAGCCGAGCAGGTGGCGGCCGTCATGCACGAATTCGTGCACCGCCGTGCCGCGGATCAGCGACGTCGCGCCTTCTTCCGCGCCGACGAAATAGATCATCAGCATCAGCATCAGGCCGCCGAAGATGGCCCAGGGCAGAAGCTCGCGAACCGGAATCGCAACCGGACCGTAGCTGGGGGCGAAGGTGGTGTCGGACATATTGACCTCCCGTGGGATACTGCGTCCCGTTGATCGAACAATGCTGCGGAATAAGGCCTGACTTTCGGCTGGTGCCGATCACAGTGGCGCGACCGTGCCGGACTCGCACCGGCTTCCAATCCCGTATAGCGCTAAAACACTTGTCAGCACTTCGTTCGCCTGTCAACGACATGTAATGGCGGCACGGCTTCGTGAGGCCTATTTTTCACTGGGCCACGGAGTTTTCATGCTCGCCCGCCTGACGATGATCGCAAGCGCTGCGACGCCCGGCATGCGCAAGGGCCGCTTTCCGAAGGACGAGGCGCCGGATGCGCGGGCCCTCGAGCGTGCGGGCGCGCTGGCCGCTTCGCTGCGCCGCGCCGATCGCGTCTGGACAAGTCCAGCACTTGCCGCGCGGCGGACGGCCCAGGCGCTTGGCCTTGACGCCACGGTCGAGCCGTTGCTTGCCGAGCAGGATTTCGCGCATTGGGCCGGCAAGAGCTTCGAGGAGGTGCAGGCCCAGGACCCGAATGGCATGGCGGCCTGGTTCGCCGACGCGGACGCAGCGCCCCATGGCGGCGAATCGCTTGCCGCCGTCGCCAGGCGCGGTGCCGCGCTGATGGAGCGCCTGGCCGGCGAGAGCGGCCACACCATCGCGCTCACCCATGCCATGCCGATCCGCGCCGCCATGCTGCATGTGCTGGGCGCGCCGCTTTCCTCGGTGTGGAAGATCGACATCGAGCCGCTGTCGCTCACCGAATTCCGCGGCGACGGCCGCCGCTGGGTGCTGCACGCGAGCGGTGTCGTCGTCGCCGGCTGAGCAGTCGGGCGTGAACGGTCCGCCGGCGGATCCTGTCACGCTTGGATAGCCGTTCGGCGCGATATCAAGCTGCTTTACCCTTTCAGCGATCGCTAACGGAACGGAAACGCCTCGCTGCTATGGTGCTGCCCCGTGGCGAGGAGGACCGCGCCCGAGGAGCCCGCCGGATATGGCCAAATTTCCCGAGACCGAGCGCCGTCTTCATGTGCGCGAATTCGTGCTCAAGGAAGCCACGATCATTGCCGGCGGCGTCAGGATCGGCTGCTCGGTCAGGAACCAGCACCATCATGGCGCGGAATTGCGCGTGAGCGTGGATGTCGACATCCCGGAACGCTTCCTGCTCGAGGTTCCGGCCGACGATACAGTCTATCGCGCTTTGGTGCGCTGGCGGCGCAACGACCGCATCGGCGTGGCGCTCTACAGCAATGCGCTGAAGGACTGACGCTCAAAGATAGCGGCGCACGCTCGCCTTGTAGGCGCGGTAGGGTTCGCCGAACTTGCGTTCCAGATAGGCTTCCTCGCGCAGCACCACGCCGTAATGCAGGATCGGGAAGCTCGCGACGAGGGCGACGACGGCCCACCAGCTGTCGAAGAGAAGCCCGATTCCCAGAAGCAGCCCCATCAGGCCAATATAAAGCGGGTTGCGGGTGAAGCCGAACGGACCGCCGGTGATGATCGCGGTGGTCGGCAGCGTCGGGTTCACATTGGTGCCGCCGCGCAACATGGTGGAGCGTCCCCAGGCGATGATCGCAATAGCGAGTACCGCCAGCACGATGCCGAGCACCATGGTCAGTGGCCTGCCGCCGATGGCCAATGGCCAGACATAGCGCAGCGCCAGCATCACGATCAGCGCCACGAGAAAGAGCAGCGGCGGGAACACCGCAACACCCGGATTGTCCGCTTTGTCGTCCGTGGCCATCGTCGCCGGTCCTGAGAAAACCATGCGAATTACTATGCATCCGCGCCGGCCGTGCGGCAATCGCCGCAATCACCGACTGTTAAGGCCGCGGCGCTATGCAAGCGCCTGCCTATTCGAACGCAACCGCGGCGCGCGCGTTCATTGCTGCCGATCAACAGGGAATTTCGCGCATGAGCAGGACAGCCGTTTGGATGGCGCTGATCGCCATCGTTCTCGTGGCTCTTTACCTGTTGCAGGCCAACGGCATGATCAGATTCTAGCGGCGCCGCGCGACCGTCGCAGTCAACAGCAGCGGCTCGCGCCGCAGCACGATCCGCTTGCAGCCTTCTGTTCCTTCAGCCAGCGGTCACGCGGCTTGCAGCTTGCCGGCCGCGGCGACAGCTCCACCTCCACGGCCTCGCCAACAAGGCTTGGCTGCGCCGCCCGGTGCAGTTCCATCGGGCGGACGCCGTCGCTGACCTCGAAGGTCAGCTTCGCCGCCTGATCGAGAGCGACGTGATCCGAGACCTTGCGGATGATCGCGGCGAACTTGCCGGCCGGCATATGGATCGGGCCGCCCTCGTCCACGTCCCATAGCTGGACGAAGATTTCCGACCATGATTCCGGATTCGCTTCGCAATCCAGCGCCGAGAACTGTCCCGCCTTCACCTCGGTGACATGGTAGCCCGGCTTCACCGGCCGCCCGTCATAGCGGAACACCAGCGGCCTGTCCTTGTAACCGGCCAATGCGCCCAGCAGGTCGCCGATGGTCAGGTCGGAGGGGTCAATTGGGGCGACGTTTTTCTGATTGTCAGAAGACAGCATGTCGGCTATTCCTCATTTCAATATTTCAAGGATTATTGAAACATGGATGAACGTCAAGCCCTGATCGCTCTTGGCGCGCTGTCGCAGGAAACCCGCCTGCGCCTGCTGCGCCTTCTGGTCGTTGCCGGACCGGAAGGCATCGCCGCCGGCTCGCTCGCCGGACAGGTCGAGGTCTCGCCGTCCAATGTCAGCTTCCATCTCAAGGAACTGGAACGGTCTGGCCTCGTGACCGCGCGGCGTGATGCCCGCTCGATCGTCTATAGCGCCGAATACGACGCGCTGTCCGGGCTGATCCGGTTCCTGATGGAGGATTGCTGCTCGGGCCGTCCGGAAATCTGCGCGCCGGCGCTTGCCGCGCCTTGCTGCCAGCCGGGCGAGGGGACCCGGCAGTGATCGTCGAGCCCATTGCCCAACCCAAGGCTAAACGATGAGCACCTTCGATCTGTCGCGCCGGTTCGCCGCTGAAGCCCTGGGCACCGGTCTGCTGGTGGCGACAGTCGTCGGCTCCGGCATCATGGCCGACGCGCTGACGCATGACACTGCGCTGGCGCTGCTTGGCAACACGCTTGCGACTGGCGCCATGCTGGTGGTGTTGATCACCATCCTTGGGCCGATCTCCGGCGCACATTTCAATCCCGCCGTCTCGCTGGTGTTCTGTCTCAAACGGTCGCTACCTGCCCGCGATCTTGCCGCCTATCTGGTGGCGCAGGTCGCCGGCGGTATTGCCGGCACGATCGCGGCGCATCTCATGTTCGCCCTGCCGATGCTGGAGGTCGCGACGAAGCTGCGTACCGGGCCGGCACAGTGGTTCTCCGAAGGCGTCGCGACTTTTGGACTTGTCGCCGTCATCCTTGCCGGCCTCCGCTTCGAACTGAAGGCCGTGCCGTGGCTAGTCGGCCTCTATATCACGGCGGCCTATTGGTTCACGGCGTCCACTTCCTTCGCCAATCCCGCCGTCGCTTTGGCGCGCTCGCTGACCAACACCTTCTCCGGCATCAGACCGCTCGATCTGCCGGGCTTCATCATAGCCGAACTGCTCGGCGCCCTGATCGCGCTGGCGCTGATGGGCTGGCTGCTGCGGCCCGGGACCATTCGGCAACCTTTGAAAGCAGAGCCATGACGGTCACGATCTATCACAATCCCGATTGCGGCACCTCCCGCAACACGCTGGCCATGATCCGCGCCAGCGGCGAAGAGCCTGTCGTGATCGAATATCTCAAGACGCCGCCGAGCCGCGAGCGGCTGCTCGAACTGATCGCGGCGATGGGGATCGCTCCGCGTGAGTTACTGCGGGAGAAGGGAACGCCTTACGCCGAGCTTGGCCTCGCCGACCCGAAATGGAGTGACGACGAGCTGATCGATTTCATGCTCGCCCATCCGATCCTGATCAACCGCCCGATCGTCGAAACGCCGAAGGGCACTAGGCTATGCCGGCCGTCGGAAGCGGTGCTGCCGCTGCTCGACAATCCGGTCCGCGAATTCGTCAAGGAAGACGGCGAGAAGGTGGCCTATTAGGCTCCTGCCTGATGCATGTCGCCCAAAAGTGCGCAGGGGTTTGGGAAAACGACAGGCACAAAAACAACTTAGAGCGTCAGATGCTTCATGAAATAGATGGACGCCTTTGGCTTGCCGAGGGGGTCGACGAAGTGATGCGGCACGACACCGACTTCCCGCCAGTTCATGCGCCGATAGAGCCGTTCGCTCGCTCCGCCCTCGGCGGTGTCGAGAAGGAGCAGGGTGCGCTTTCTCTTCCTTGCCTCGTCCTCGACGGATGCCATGAGCGCGGAACCGATGCCTTGCCGCTGGAAATCTCGATGAACGAGGAGCATGTAAACCTCTGCCCGGTGCAGCGCATTCGGTTCCGGCGACAGATGGAGCTGGACGGTGCCGACGAGATTGCCGTCCAGATAGGCGCAGATGAGAAGGCGTTCCCCGCCCGCCACGGAGGGGAAGATGCCTTGCCAATAAAACTGCGCCTGTTCGGCGCCGAACGGCAGGACAAAGCCGACGAGCGCCCCATCCTGGATGCTCTGCATCAATATCTTGGCAAGGGCGCCAAGCTGCGCCTTCGCCTCGGCCTCGTCGATCACCGCGATACGCATGTGGTGCTCTCCCATTGAGGCTCGACAGATAATGGGCTTTGAGCAATCCGTGAAGGCCGAAGCGCCTGCGCCGGTCGCGCGCGACCGCCATGTCCTTGTTTCGGCTCTCGGCGTCACGCAGATCCTCGCCTGGGGATCGTCCTACTACCTGCCCGCGGTGCTTGCCCAGCCGATTGCCAAGGATACCGGCTGGTCGCGCTGATGGGCAAGCTCGCGACGCCGAGCCTCATCGTCCAGGCTGCGGCTCCCTCGATCGGAGCGCTGCTCTTGGGCATGGGCGGCGCCAATCTCGTCCTGATCGCGCTCGCGCTTGCCGCCACCGTCAATGTGGGGCTCTGCGCCTGCCTCATAGCGGCAGTGCGCCGATAGCCCGCGGGCGCCGGCCGAACTTTACATTTTTGTAAATTGCCCTCGGCAGTTAACTCGCGATACGGCTGGCAGGTGGCTCGGTTCGCTTATCCACTTGTTGGGCAACAGCACTCCCGGATCAACGGGCCGGGCAATCCTCAATTTGGGAGAACGCCATGATTCGCAAGGTTCTGGTTGCAGCTTCGGTTGCAGCGCTTTTCAGCATGCCGGCATTTGCTGCCACGCAATATTGGGTGGCACAGGACGCCACGACCAAGAAATGCTCGGTGGTTTCCACGAAGCCGGACGGCAAGAAAATGACGGACGCCGGGACAAAGGCCTATACGTCCCAGGCCAACGCCGAAAAGGCGCTGAAGCTGCTGAAAGACTGCAAGTAAGCTTGCTGTATTGAAGTTCTCGCCCGCTTCGGCATGCCGGAGCGGGCGTTTTTTCGCCGGGACTGCCTTCAGTAGAGCTTCATCCGCGCACGATCGGCCAGGGCAGGCATCTCCCAACCGCTCCGCCTACTTGTCCGCCGCCAACGTCTCGTTGAGCACGGCGGCCAGATGCAGGCCGCCAAGCGCGAGCTGCTCGACCGCCACCGGCGAGAACTGGTCGAAATAGGCCTGGTCGAGGATCACCGCGTGCGGATTGTCTGACTTGATCTGCGTGCCCTTGGGCAGTGCGCGATAAGCGTCCTCGGCCTTTTCGTGGCACTCGGCCAGCCATTTCTCCGGCGTCTGGTCGGCCGCCGGCGTCGATGGCAGATGCGGGATGATATCGGTTTCGAGGTCGAGCGCGACCTTGCCCCAGTCATAGTATTTGAACAGAATCAGGCTGGAATCCCACACCGCGTGGAAGGTGGTGAGGTCGCGATAGGTGGAGCCGTCCGGCTTCGGCCGGTAGACGTTGAAACTCACCGTCAGCGTGTTGCCGCCCTGGTCGCCCTGGCTGCCGTCCAGGCGCTCGACGCAATGCAGCGGCTGCGAGAGGTCGCCGACCAGATGGATGACGAAGGCCAGCGCCATCCAGCGTTCCTCGTCGCTCTTTGCCGGATCGGCCAGGATCTTCTCCTGCGCCGGCAGCGCCCGCATAAGGCAGAAGCCGAAACTCGCATTGTCCTTGCAATCTCGCGCCGGGTCGTAGGCGGTGGTGCTGGCGCTCGCATCCCCGGGCTTCGACGCCAGCGGAATGTCGACGAAATGCCAGTTCGACGTTTCCTTGTGGTTTTCGGCGCGATAGTCGTCGGCCCAGCTTGCCACCGAGGCCAGCGAGACGGTGGCCGGCGGTTGCAGCCTCAGATGCGAGCGCAAAAGCTGCTCGATCGCGTCATAGGCGTTCTGGCTCAGCCTGTGCTGCGCGATCTCGGCGATCACCGCATGCCCTTCCTGGCCCCAGGCCAGCGCCTGGCCGCACATCGGCCCACCCATCGACATCGCCGCCAAGGAAAATGCCGCCGCAGCTTTCCACCTCATCGCCATGCCTCTCCAGACCGGACGTTCGATATGCAAGTACAATGAAAGCTTGTGACACAGACATGAACAATCTCACGAACGCGAGATTTGTGTGAGGCGGAGCAACAGGCAATCTGCGTTGAAGCTCGTCAGGCCGGCGATCATATTTGCAGCGCCGCGCAAAAAGACCGGCCCCGCAATTGCCGGGCCGGGCTCTGACTCATTCACAATCGCGAAGCGCTCCGCTTCAGTCGCGATGCTCCGGCATCGCCTTGAGCTGGTCCTTCGTCCAGCTGGTGACGGCATGCACGTCGCCGTCCTCGTCGCGCATGAAATCGAGCTGGCTGGCGGTGACGGCCACCGGCTTGGCGCCGATGCCGAGGAAGCCGCCGACATCGATGACGACCTGGCTGCCGTGCAGATGGTCGACCGAGCCGATCTTTTCGTCATCGGGGCCATAGATGGCGGCGCCTTCGAGGATGGCGGGCGTGAGCTCGGCATTGGTCAGTCTTACGTGGCTGGTGTGGTCCATGACGGATCTCCTGTGGGGGTACAGGAGGAACCGCCGATGCGGCAGAGGGTTCCGTTGACGAGTGACTGGTCTAAGGCCCACCTCAGAAGGATCGTCCTGACGCTGCCGCCCTTGGCGGCGTTTCCGCCGCGCGGCTAGATCGCGTATGCACGAGGCATATCGCAGGTCGGAATGTGCCTTGGGCGGCCTGTCGTTCTTGCGGTGGAGCGCAGATAGGATTGCCAGTCAGCTCCGCTTTGCCTGCAGGTCTTGCGCCGCCTGCTCGATCGCCGCGCGATCGTTGCCCAGCCGGTCGAGCAGCTCCTGCGCCTCGTCGCCCGAAATGCCGGTGCGCATGGCAAGCGCCTCCACCGTCAGCACATCCGCGCTGTCGATCTCGCGCGTTTCGGGCAGCGCATCGTCCGCCGTCAGCGGCAGGGCCGCTTCGCGGTCGATTTCCATTTCGGCCTGTTGCCAGTGCCGTTCATGGTTGCCAAGGATACCGCCCTCGCGTTGAAAGATATCATAGGCACGCTGCCTGATCTTCTCGGTCCGATCGTCGTCCATCGCCGTTCCTCCTTGCGTGTCACAAGAACGCAGGACAGGGCGGAACGATCCGCGTACTTCACGAAGTAATCGACCGGCCCCAGGTCTCCACCGCGGGCGCGTCGGATCAGGGCCCGTGTATCGCCACCGGCTTGCCGAACATGCCGGGCTCCGGCTTCACGCCCAGTCCCGGCCGCTGCGGAACGGCGATGTGACCTTGGCTGATGACGACCGGGTGCTTCTGGTCGAAATGCCCCTTGATATATTCCTGCGCGATCCAGGCGCCTTCCATGCGGCGTGGCTCGACCGTGGCGGCCAGATGCACGCAGGCCGCCGCGATGATGTCGCCGCCCCAGGCGTCGTCGCAGCTGTGCGGCAGCGAGCGGATGGCGCACAGGTCGCGCACCGTCGTCATCTTGGTGAGGCCGCCGAGACGCGTTACCTTGAAGCCGAAGCCGTCGGCGATGCCGAGCGAGATTGCCCGCAGCACCGCGTTCTGATCCTCGGTGTTCTCGTCGAGATAGACCGGATGCGTGACGCGGCCTTTCAGCGTCGCGATCTCGTCCATGGTGTTGCAGGGTTGCTCGAAGACGAAGGGGATCGCCTGGCAGAGCCGGTCTAGATGGATCGCGGCGGCCGCTGTCAGGCCGCGGTTGCCGTCGACCGCGATGCGCGCCTTGTAGCCGACCGCTTCCCAGACCTTGTGGACGACCGCTACGTCTTCCTCCAGGTTGCGCCCGGCGATCTTGACCTGCAGGCGCGGATAGCCGGCCTTTACCTTGTCGGTGGCGATGCGGGCGGTCTCGTCCGGCGGGCCGACGATCAGCGAATAATAGGCCGGCACGCGATCGGTCAGCGCGCCGCCCAGCAATGTCGAGACCGGCACGCCGAGTTTTTGGCCGAGCAGGTCGAGGAAGGCCATGTCGAAGGCGGCCTTGGCGTAGCCGTGCCCGTTCAGCCTCTCGTCCATGCGTTTGGCGAGCAGCCTGATCGAGGCGACTTCCGCGCCGATCAAACCGGGGGCGATTTCGGCGACAGCGGCGCGGGCGCCAAGCGCATGATGCGGCTGGTAGACCGGGCCGATCGGGCAGGTCTCGCCCCAGCCGCTCAAGCCGCCATCCGTGACGATCTCGACCAGCGTCGAGTCCAGTGCCTCAACATCGGCGCTGGCCATGCGGTAGACGCCGTTTTTGACCGACAGCTGCGCCGAATAGACGTTGATCCGG
The DNA here is from genome assembly GCF_053714275.1 of Mesorhizobium sp. Arg314. Classification (NCBI taxonomy): domain Bacteria; kingdom Pseudomonadati; phylum Pseudomonadota; class Alphaproteobacteria; order Hyphomicrobiales; family Phyllobacteriaceae; genus Mesorhizobium; species Mesorhizobium sp. Arg314. The sequence goes on from NZ_JBSKBP010000003.1 coordinate 204,022, forward strand.
TCGATGCGCATTCTCGGCTCCCCTGTCGGCTACATCCGCGCCCTGGTTGACGTGGGATCGTAAGGCGAATCCGCGATGACCTCGGCGACTTTCCACTCGCCCAGGATGGCGACATCGAGCTTCGTGCCGGGCCTGGAAAAACGCTCGGGCAACAGCGCCAGCGCCACGTCATGCCCGAGCGCGTAGCCATAGCCGCCGGACGTGATGCGCCCGACCGGCGCGCCGTCGCTATAGAGCCCTTCATTGGCAAGGGAGCTTGCGCCATCGGTGTCGATCCTGAGCGTCACCGAGCGGCGCTGGTCGTTGCGCTCCTTGTATTTCAGCACCGCCTCGCGGCCGACGAAATCGCCCTTGTCGAGGCGGATGAAACGCTCCAGCCCGCTCTCCAGCGCGTTGAGTTCCGGATTCATGTCGCGATACATGGCGCGATAGGATTTCTCCAGCCTGAGCGACTCCAGCGCATGCAGCCCGACCAGCCGCATGCCGTGCTTCTCGCCTTCCTTCAGGATCGCGTCGAGCAACTGCCGCTGGTAGGGCAGGGGGTGGTAGAGCTCCCAGCCGAGCTCGCCTTCATAGTTGACGCGCAGCAGCCGCACGTCGCTGGCGAGAGCCACGTTGCCGGTCTTGACGCCGAACCACGGGAAGCTTTCGTTGGAAAGGTCAACCTCCGTCAGCGGCTGCAGCACGTCTCGCGCCTTCGGGCCAACGACCGTGAAACAGCCGCGATCGTTGGTGACGTTCTTCAGGCTCACGCTGCCGTCGGCGGGGAGGAGTCTTGAGAGGTCGTCGAAATTCCAGCGCTCGGCGCGCGGCGTCGAGATCAGGTAGAACAGGTCCTCGCCGAGACGCGCCACCATATATTCCGCCTGCACGCCGCCGCTTGCGGTCAGGTGATGCGCCAGCGTCACCTTGCCGGCCGCGGGCAGGCGGTTGGCCAGGATCCTGTCCAGCCACGCGGCCGCGTTAGGGCCGGATACCTCGAACTTGGTCATCGGCGTCATCTCGACCAGGCCAACGGCGTTGCGCACCGCCTGCACCTCCTCGCCGACGAAGTTTCCTTTAGGCGTCCAGCGCCAGCTATACTGATCCTTGGCCTCGACGCCCCTGGGCGCGAACCAGTTGGGCATCTCCCAGCCATTGAGCACGCCCCAGACCGCACCCAGTTCAGTCAGCCTGTCATAGGAGGGCGCGGTCTTCTGCGGCCGCGCGGCGGGCATGTCCTGCCCCGGATATTTCTGCTCCGCATGTGTGCCCCAGGCCTCGCGCACCTTCTCGCGCGTCCAGGCCTTGTTGGCGTATTCGCCGAAGCGGCGCGGGTCGAGGTCGGAGGTGTCGAGGCTGTTGCCGCCCTCGACAATGCGCTCCGACAGATAATAGCCGATCGTGCCGCCCCACAGGATGCCGCCCGGCACGCCTTCGGCCAGCCAGACATTGGGCAGGCCCCAGGCCGGTCCCATCAAAGGCAGCTCATCCGCCGTCATCTGGAAGGGGCCGCGCACATTGGCCTTGATGCCGACCCGCCCGAGTGCCGGCACCAGTTGCAGCGCCTGTTCCCAGTTCCACGACACCGCCTCGAAATCCTCTTCCAGCAGATCGGCGCCGAACCAGGCGGGCACGCCGTCCTCGGCGAACAGCTTCAGCTTCGCGGTGCGCTCGTAAGGCCCGAACATCAGCCCGTCGCCTTCCTCGCGCAGATAGCCCTCGAAACCTTCGTCGCGCAGGATCGGCATCTCAGGGCGTCCAACACGTTTGCGCTCCACGATCTCCGGCACGGCCTCGGTGATCCAGTACTGGTGCAGAATCGGGATCGCCGGGATGTCGAGGCCGAGCAGCGCGCCGGTCTGGCGCGCGTAATTGCCGGTGGCTGAGATCACATGCTCGCAGGTGATGTCGCCCTGGTTGGTCTGGACAAGCCACTCGCCACTGGGCGTCCGCTCGAAGCCGGTGACCTCGGTGCTGAGATAGACCTTGGCGCCGAGATCCCGCGCGCCCTTGGCCATGGCATGCGTCACGTCGGCCGGCGCGATATGGCCGTCATCGGGATGATAGAGCGCGCCGAGCATCTCTCTGTTGTCGAGCAGCGGCCAGAGTTTTCGCGCTTCATCCGGCGTCAGCAGCTGAGCCCGCATGCCTTGCACTTCGGCGACGCTCATATAGCTCTTATATTCGTCGAGCCGGTCCCGCGAATTGGCGATGCGCAGCTGCCCGCATTTGTGCCAGCCGACCGGTTGCCCGGTCTCGGCTTCGAGACCCTCGTAGATCTCGATGCTCCGGCTGATCATCCGCCCGACATTGATGTTGCGGGCATAGGACGGGATCAGTCCCGCCGCATGCCAGGTCGAGCCTGCGGTGAGCTGCGTGCGTTCGAGCAGCGCCACATCTGTCCAGCCGCGCTTGGCCAGGCCGTAGAGAATACCCGCTCCGACGCATCCCCCGCCAACGATCACCACCCGCGCATGTGTCTGCATCAAACCACCAATTTTCGACCGAGCTGAGAAAACTGCGGTCGAAGCTACAGGCGGCAAAACGCCGTGTAACGCCTTCAAAAATTAGGGGTCATGATAAGTTGGATTTATGCAGCGGCCTTGCGCGGCAGGTTCACGGCAGCCTGGCTTTCACTGAACCTGCCCGTCTTGCGCCGTCTCGTCCTTGAAGTCGACTTTCGTGCCGGGCTTGACCATGGCGGCGAGGTCCTCGGCGTCCCAATTGGTGAGCCGGATGCAGCCATGCGAGAAGGTCGTGCCGATCTTGCCGGGGTCGGGCGTGCCGTGGATGCCATAGCTTTCGATCGAGAGGTCGATCCAGACCGATCCGACCGGATTGTTCGGACCCTTGGCGATGGTGAACGGCCGCTTGGTCTTCACCCCCTTGAAGGCGAATTTCGGATTGTAATGATAGGTCGGATTGTGGACGACGCGCTTGACCTCCGCCGCGCCGCTCGGCGCCGGCTTCTCCTCGCTGCCGATCGAGGCGGGGTAGGTGGCAATCGCTTTGCCTGACGGATCGAGCACGCGCACCTGGCGGGACGCCTTGTCCACCTCGACACTCACAACGGCTGCGGGAAGATCGCCACGGCCGATATCGGGCACCACCAGCGTCTCGTCGGCCTTCCTGAAACCGGTTTTGGGATTGAGCATCCTCAGCATTTGCTCGCTGACATGGAAACGCTCCGCCAGTTTTTCGCGCGCGTTGCGGTAGCCGAGCCGCTTCAGATGCGCCATCCGCTCCATGCGCGCGGGAATACGCTTGGTGAAGGGCCCGCGCACATCCTTTGCCGTGACGTCGTAATTTGTCAGCACCGGGCCGGCGAAGGTTGTGGTCAGCTTGTCCCAGGTCTCGCGCGTCAGCTTGCCGTCGGAGGGCAGTCCGTTCGCTGCCTGGAAGGCCGCGACGGCTTTGGCGAAATTGTCGGAAAGGCGACCGTCGATCAGGCCGGGGGAGAAGCGGGCGCGATCCAGAAGGATCTGCGCCTTGAGCAGCATCGGATCGGCACCCTTAGGTTCGCCGTCGCTGAATTGGGCTTGGTTGACGGTGTCGAGGTCGAGTTTCGCTGCCTTCACTCCACCGCACGCGAGCGTGAGCGCCACCGCAACGACGAGAAAGAGCCTGACCATCGATGTCACTCCGCGATCGCGACAAAAGCCTGTCTCTATGACGCGGCACGGCCGATCTGGTTCCTGTCGTGGGGAGCGCACGAAGGACATCGTGAATGTGCGCTTTCCACCATATGCGTTTGAATTTTAAGCTGGAAACCAGTTCCCAAGAACGCGGATAGGTGGCATTATCGCATAAGGGCCTATGCATTTTCTTATTAATGGCCCCCCGTCCTGGTAACCGGCGGCCCCCCCCAACGCCCCCCGCCCGTGCCGTCGGTTGCCCCATTTAGGGATCTAATGCATGTCGCCCAGAAGTGTGCAGCGGTTCTGGGACAACGACATGCATCAAAACAAAGACTTAAAGCGCGTCGCCTGAATCCGGTTCAGCGCGACGCGCTTTAGAATCCACAAATCCAGGCAGGCCTTCTCGTCGGAAGAAGGAGGCGGCGTTTGCCGCCGCCTCCTTCGTCAGGCATGCTTCGGCTGGGCGTTTCCTATGGTGGGGGGAATTGCGCCATCCTCGATGAGGATGTCCTTCCTGCGCGCAAAGGCAACGAACACGCCTTTTGCTGTTTCCGCGTCGATATCCCCGGCCAGGGCGGCCTTGCAGGCACGGATCGCCGCCTTCTGCTCGGGGCTGTTGCCACACCAGTCGATGACAAATTGATAGGCGTCCACGACAGTGTTCAACTGACGCGGGAATCCCAATCCAACCCAGACGCGGATCGGCTTTTCGAACGGTTTAGCGAGCATTTCGAACTGCCTCCTGCAACGACTCTACGCCACCGCTCCGCCGCCGCGTCCGCCTTTGCCGGTCATCCAAGGCAAAGTGATGCTCACGTCCTCATGGATTTTGACCGACTTTGCGAAACCGCAGAACGCATCCCTGGCGGCGCTCAGTGGGTAGCTGCTGTCGAATGCCCGTTGGCAGGCATGCAGGGCGGTTTGATAGACGGTGCCGCGTCTGTTCTTGGGCCATTCGTAGAGAAATTCCAGGGCGTCTTCGACGCACGCGATTTCCTGGATGAGGCTGTTCCCGCTCTTCACGAAAACGGGGCTATCAAACATGCGATCGTTCATAAGATCCTCCAAGTCGAACGAACAATTTGAGCTTCGGATGGGCTAAGACCGACGTCGGTCCACGCCTGGCTGTGATATGGTTTTTTGGGTTTTGACCGTCAAGACTGCCGGCCAAGTTCGAACGCCTGCCGTTCTCCTCGCGCGCGAAATCGAGGGCGGCTCGTCATTTGCTGGAATCGAGCTTCAGGATACGTCCCCGGTCCAAACGGAATATCCCGTCGGTGCCGCCTTGCTGCTCGAAATCAGTCTGAAGCTCATCCCAGGTGCCGAGATATTTTCCGCATTCGGCGCAATGGATTGGGGTTGCTGGTTGAGCATCGGCCGGAATCTGCAAACGGATAACGCCGCAAAACGGGCATTCCAATTTATGATTCAGATACTCGGCGGTCATGGTCGCGGAATATCCCGCAATCGGCATGCCTGCGCAAGTCGACGGGCTATGACGACAGATCATCCGGCGCGAGCAGCCGGTCACAAACGGCTTGAACCGAAAGTCTGAACGCGCGCGCGTATCATGCGGGCTTCTCGCAAAAGCGAAGGTCGGTCGCGGCCTATCGCCTTTATCAACCTCCTGGCTTGAGCGTCCGAGATGCCTGTTTTCTCTCTCAGCAAAATGACGAGCTGTTTGTCGTCAATGCGGTCATGGGAACTGCCTTCACCGGGTTCAGTCATTTCAAGGATCCTCCTTCCAACTGAATTAGAAGGGCCGTCGAAAGTTTCATCGTCGCCTTGATTTGCTTTACCGCTCCGCACTGGCGCTATCTGCCCAGCGGTCTGAGGGGCCATGCGCGCGGCGCGAATTTTCGGCCTGGACCGCCACCCGTCGATCAACCGCTGACCCGCGCGGATGCTTCTGCTATCGCCCGCTTCAACTCCCGGGGCTCGTACGGCTTCTGCAGCGTCAGCTCGTTTTCGAACCCGCCGGTCAGGCCGGGGGAACCGTAGCCGGTGGCGAAGAGGAAAGGGATGCCGCGCCGGCGCAGAATTTCGGCCACCGGGAAGGACGTTGAGCCAGCCAGGTTTATGTCGAGAACGGCGAAGTCCACATCCGCTTCGTTGGCGAACTGCATGGCTTCGTCCACCTGGGCAAAAGTCCCGATTACTTGATGCCCCATTTCAGACAGCAGGTCTTCCAGAAGCATGGCGACGAGGACCTCATCCTCGACGATCAGGACCCGCCTTGCCTCCTTGTTCCTCACCCCGCTCTCCAAGCAATCGTTGCCCGGCAGGCAGGGGTGCCACGATCGTGCACACAAGGCCGGTGGACGCGTAGTCAACGCGCACATCGCCGCCAAGTTCCGATGCCAGCGCCCGCTCGATCAGGCGCGAGCCGAAGCCCTTGCGTTTCGGTTTGGCAACCTGGGGGCCACCGGCCTCTTCCCAGTGCAGGACAAGCCGGCGGTTGCCGTCGGCACCTTCGATCCGCCAGACGATCACGACATGGCCGCCTTTGGACGACAGCGAGCCATACTTGGCGGCATTGGTGCTGAGTTCGTGCAAGGCCATCGAAATTGCCAGCGACGCGCTTGGCGTGAGCCTGACATCGGGACCTTCGATCCGGAAGCGGTTTTGTCCGCCCCCGTGCGGCTTGACCGTGTCGGAAATGATGTCGCCAAGATTGGCGCTCTGCCAGCTTTCGCGCGTCAACACGTCGTGGGCATTTGCAAGGTTGAGCAGCCGCGAACTGAATGCACCCCGTGCTTCGTCCAGCGAGGATGCGTGGCTGAGCGTCTGGGAGGCGATGGACTGGACAACCGCCATCGTATTCTTGACGCGGTGGTTGAGCTCGGCCATCAGGGTTTTCCTGTGCTGGTCGGCGCGGCGGCGCTCGGTCATGTCGCGCGCGATCGTGGATGCGCCGACGGCGTTGCCCGCCTCGTCCCTGATCGGGGATACGGTCAACGAAACCCAGACGATGCTCCCGTCCTTGCGCTGGCGTCGCGTTTCGTAATGCTGGATATGCTCGCTCTGGATACGGTTCAGAATATGCACCTCCTCCTCGTGGCGATCTGGTGGCACCAAGGTCATGACGGACTTGCCGACGATCTCTTCGGTCTCATAGCCGAACAGTCGCCGCGCACCTTCGTTCCAGCTGGTTATGATGCCGTCGAGGGTCTTGCTCATGATCGCATCGTCTGAGGATTCAACGATCGCGGCCAGCCGTTTTGCCACGCCCTCGGCATGCTTGCGCTCGGTGATATCCTCGATGGCGAGCAGGATCAGATCGTCGCGGCCACCTCCCTGAGCGAGCCTGCGGGCATCGAGCAGCATGCAGCGCCGTCCTGTGTCGCGAACACCGTGTTCCACCTCGTAGTCGGTGACTTCCCGGTTCTTCGACAGGACTTCCGCGAGAAGCGTGCGCAGGGCGGGAATGTCCCACTGCCCGTTGCCGAGATCGTACAGCAGGCTGCCCACGGTTTCCTTCGCCGCCACCCTGAATAGCTCATAGAAGGCCCGATTGGCCGACTGGACGCGCAGCCTGGCGTCGAGGACGAGCAAGGGCTGCCGCACGGTCCCGACGATGGCTTCGGCATAGATCCTCGCATCATTGACCGCCAGCGCGGCCGCTTTGCGTTCGGTGACGTCGTCGAAAGTGACGACGACGCCGGCAATGCGATTGTCGCGCGTGCGGTAGGGCAGCATGCGCCGCAGGAACCACTGTCCCGCATCGCCCGGGACCTCGACCTCGATGGTGGTCAGCCTCTTCAACACCGTTTCGGCGTCCGACAAAAGATTCTCGTCGGAGAATTTGCGCGCGAAATGGGCGATCGGCCGGCCGATGTCCGACGTCACCAGATCGAACAGTTCCTTCGTCGCCGGCGCGAACCACTTGATCGCCAGCTTGTCGTCCAGGAACAGCGTCGCCGTTTCCGACCCCGCCAGCAGGTTGTTCAGGTCGTTGGTGCTCCATTCCAGTTCGGCGATCTTGTGCTGGAGCTGGCTGTTGACGGTGTTCAGTTCCTCGTTGAAGGACTGCAGTTCCTCCTTGGAGGTCTCCAGTTCCTCATTGGTGGACTGCAGTTCCTCGTTCATCGAGGTCGCTTCCTCGTTCGACGCCTTCAGCTCCTCGTTGGCGGTTTCCAGATGCTCGATCGTGTTGCGCAACTCGGCGCGCATCGAAGTGAGCTCTTCCTGCAGCGCCTGCTCGCCGGCATTCGTATCCCTTGCATCCTCGCGGGCAGGGGGCGGCCTGGATTCGGCTGCCGGCGGCCCTGGTGTGAAGCTCACGAGCGTGAATTTGCTGCCTTGCGGCGAAGGGGGCAGCGGCACCACCGTCATGGTGACGTCTCGCGACGATCCGCTGCGGTGCATGCGGCCATGGACCGTGACGCTCTTGTCGCCCCTCGAGGCGTCGCGTAGCGCGCCGCGAAGTGTCAAGGCCAACCCATCGCGGGCCATCGCCAGCAGGTCCCTGGTGGGCTCGCCCGACGGCTGTTCCAGATAGTCGCGGGTCGTTCCATGGAAATAGACGACGCGTCCCTTCTGGTCGATGAGCGCGGAAGCCGGCGCGTAGCGCTCCAGCAATGCGCGGCGGGCGACGTCGGCGACAGGTGTGCAACCTGCTTCCTGTGGCGCGCTCGACTGCCCTTCCGCTGGTCCTGCCGCGGTCGAACCGCGCAGCGGCTGATAATCGACGAGGTCGTGCCTTGTCGGCCCGGTCCGGCGGTATATCCGCCATTTCTTCGAGACCGTTTCGAACAGGTCGTCATGCCGTCCGATCGTCTCGGCATTGCCGAGAAACAGGTGTCCGTCCGAACGCAGGGCGAAATGGCATTGGGCGATGATGCGCTGCTGCGCTTCCGCCTCGAGATAGATCAGGAAATTACGGCATGAGACGATGTCGAGCCGCGAGAACGGCGGGTCGCGCAACAGATTCTGTGTCGCGAACACCACCATGTCGCGAAGCTCCTTGCTGACCTGGAACGAGCCGTCGAGCTTCTCGAAGAAGCGGCGGACCCGTTCCGGCGGGAAGCCGGCAAGCGCTGCCGCCGGGTAGATGCCGTCGCGCGCCTTGCGCAGATTGTCTTCCTGCGCATCCGTGGCGAAAACCTTCACGTCGAAACGCTTCCCCGCGGCTTCGGCGTGCTCGGTCACCAGCATGGCAATGGAATAGGCTTCTTCTCCGGTGGCGCAGGCGGGTACCCAGATACGAACCGGTCGGCCGCTTTCGCGCTCGGCGACGAGGGGCGCGATCACCAGTTCGCCGAGCGCCCGCCACGCCTCCGCGTCACGGAAGAAACCGGTGACGCTGATCATCAGGTCGGTGACGAGGATGGCCAGTTCATCAGGATTGGCGTGCAGGTCGTGCACGTAGTCGGCGAGCGTTTCGATGTTCCTCAGCCCCATGCGGCGATGAATGCGCCGCGTGAGTGTGTTGCGCTTGTAGCTGCCGAAATCGTGTCCGTTGCGGGCGCGCACGACCTCCAGGAGCTGGTCGATCGTCGCCTCGCCCATCGGGGAGACGGGCTCGACCTGGGCAGGGGCGGAAACGTAATCGTGATGGACATAGGCAAGCAGGATTTCGGGCATCCTCTCGGGAGCCAGCACGTGGTCGGCGAGACCGGCGGCGATCGCGCTCCTCGGCATGCCGTCGAACTTGGCCGTTTCCGGCGCCTGCACCAGGCTCATGCCGCCCTCGGCCCTGATCTCCTTCAGGCCCTCTGTGCCGTTGCTTCCCGTGCCCGAGAACACGATGGCGACCGAACGCTGGCGCTGCTCCGTCGCGATCGAGGCAAACAGGACATCGACCGGATGCCGCTGGCCGCGCGGCTCCGAAGGTTTCGAAACTTCCAGCCTGCCCCCTGCCAGTTTGATCTCGGTTGCGGGGGCGATGACGAAGACGTGGTCGGGCGCGAGCCGCATTCCGTCCTCGACCTGCGCGACCGGCATTTTGGTATGGCCGCTCAGGATGCGGGCCATCTCGCTTTCGCGTTTCGGGTCGAGATGCAGCACCACCACGAAGGCGCAGCCGCTGTCGGCCGGCATCGCATCGAAGAAGTTGCTCAGGGCTTCGATGCCACCGGCCGAGGCGCCGATGCCGACGACCGGAATGACTTTGTCCGAATCTGCGTCGGCGGCCCTCGACCCGCTGGCGTCTATCGGCTTCGCCTTCGGGCGGCGGCGCGAACGATTTTCCTTTTTGTCTGGTCGCTTTGCCATGGACGCTTCTCAAGGTGCGTGACTGGCATCATACAATGATGATCGCTCCACGTTCCTACAAAAACGCGTCAAACGCCGTGGGGATGCAATTCCAGCGCAACAAGGCCGCCTGAACTCAGCCCGTGACTTCATCGCATTGGTCCGTCAGGCGGCCCAATTTCCTCAAGCAGCCAGTCCCGAAACGCCTTCACCTTACGCTGGCGGATCGCTTCCGGCGGGTAGACCAGATAGAAGCTTGAGACCGCCTTCAGCGCGTGGTCGAAGGGCCGCACCAGCCGGCCGGCGGCCGGGCGTCGCTTGCGTGGCTTCGCGGGCCAATGGCGTTCCCGGCGGAACGCTAATATACATGACACTCGAACGAGCAGCACCTCCGCCTCGTCGAGGATGCCATGCGAAGGGTCATCGTCACAGCCATGTGTCTTGCCGCCGCCACAGGCGCCAATGCCCATGACTGGTACCAAAACAAGGTCGATCCGGTAACGAACTTCAAGTGTTGCGGCGGGACGGATTGCCGCCCCATACCGGAGTCTTCGGTGCAGTCCAGGGTCGACGGCGGCTACGTCTATCTGCCCGATGGTTTCAACATCCCGCCAGACCGCGTGCAGGAATCGCCAGACGGCCGGTACCATATCTGCGAGAACCACTACGTCATAACCAACCAGCCCTATCTGCGCTGCTTTTTCGCACCGCGGCTCAAGGTCTCCCGGCTGCTCCCACGCTAGCCAAGCCTTGGGCGCCTGCAAGCACAGACTGTTATCGGCTCGGATGTCAGACGGGCAAGCCATTCTGCTTGCGCAGGCTCTTGTCGAAAGCAGATTCGGGAACGAAACGGCGCAGGAAGCCGATCTGGCGAGCGATCTTCCCCGCTTGGTAGCGCCTCCTTGGAACGGAGGCGGTCGCTGCTTGCAAGACCGCTCTGGCTACGACCTCGGGAGCATCGCCTTGCTCGATCGCTTTACGCAGGACCGCATCCATGCCGGCACGTGCAGCGTCGTAAACATCCAGCAACCGATCGGGCCTGGAGAGATTTTCTTCAAAGGACGTGCGCGTGTAAGCGGGCTCGACCAGCACCACGCGAATTCCGAACGAGCGCAGTTCATGGTCCAGCGATTCGGAATAGCCTTCGATGGCGTGTTTGGTCGACGAATAGAGGGCGGAATAGGGAGCCGGAATTAGGCCCAGCACGGAACTCAGATTCACGATTCTGCCGTTCCGTTGACGCCGCATTGCCGGCAGCACCGCATTGGTCATCCGGATGACACCGAAGACGTTCACATCGAACAGCGCCTGAGCCTGTGCCGTCGAAGATTCCTCCGCGCCACCGAGCAGGCCGATGCCGGCATTGTTGACGAGCAGGTCTATGCGCCCGGTCTCGGCCAGCACGTCGTCTACCAGCTTCGATACGGACGCGTCGTCGGTCACGTCGCAGGTCAGCATGGTAACGCCATCGAATTTTTCGGGAACCGCGCGACGGCTGGTTCCGAACACGCGAAAACCTGCGTTCCGCAGCGTATTGGCCGTTGCGCGCCCGATGCCGGAGGACGCCCCCGTGACGAGGGCGACGCCGGGAATGGTGTTATCCATGGAGGTCACTTTCTCTGGGTCGGATCTGGAGTTGGGCGAAGCAGGGAGGTCGAAGCGGAGCGTCGATCATGAGCCCGCCCCAGCGCTTGCGCCGTGTTCGTCCCAACGCCGGAACAACGCACTGGCATTCACTCCACCAAAGCCGAAGCCGTTGCTGATCGCGTAGTCCATTTTCATTGGCCGAGCCTTGTTCGCGACGAAGTCTATTCCGTCACCTGCCGGATCGGGGGTGCTCAAATTGAGTGTCGGCGGCGCCACCTGATCCCTGAGCGCCAGGATCGTGAAGATCGCGCCGAGCCCGCCGGCGGCCCCGAGCAGGTGCCCGGTCGCCGACTTCGTTCCGCTGACCGCTATCGAGAAATCTGTTCCGAAGACGCTTTTGATCGCTTCGATTTCTCCCAGGTCGCCCACCGGCGTGGAGGTCGCGTGCGCGTTGAGATGGCGAATCTCATGCGGTGAAATCCCGGCCTGGGCGATCGCGATCTCCATGGCGCGGCGCGCGCCGTCGCCGTCCTCGGGACCGGATGTGACGTGATGGGCATCCGCCGTCGTGCCGTAGCCGATGACCTCGGCGAGCGGTTTGGCACCGCGCGCAAGCGCATGGCTCAATTCCTCGATGACCAGGATGCCGGCGCCTTCGCCCATGACGAAACCATCCCGCGCCATGTCGAAAGGACGAGAGGCTTGGTCGGGGCGGTGATTGAACGAGGTTGAAAGCGAGCGCGCCGCGGCAAAGCCGCCGAGACTGACGACATTCATGCATGCTTCGGTGCCGCCGCACACGGCGATATCGGCTTCATTGGCGCGGATGATACGAGCCGCGTCGCCGATCGCCTGGATGCCGGCGGCGCATGCCGTCACCGGTGCGCCGATGTGGCCCTTGAAGCCGTAGCGGATCGAGATGTGGCCCGCCGCGAGGTTCACCAGGAAGGACGGCACCGTGAACGGCGAAAGACGCCGCACGCCGCGCTGGTCGACCGTTCGCACCGCCTCGGTTATGGCAGGGAAGCCGCCGACGCCCGAAGCGATGATTGTCGCGGTGCGGACCCGGTCATTTTCCGAAACCGGCTTCCACCGCGCCTGGGCGAGCGCCTCTTCCGCCGCCGCCAGCGCGAACAGAATGAAGCGGTCGATTCTGCGCTGGTCCTTCGGTGCCATGAAAGCATCCGGATCGAGACCGGCTTCGGGATCTTCTTCCAGCGAGGGAACCATTCCGCCGACCTTCGCCGGCAGAGTTTCCACCATTTCATCTGGAAGCCTGCGGATGCCCGAGCGGCCGGCCAGCAGGCGCGCCCACGATGTTTCGACATCCGCGGCCAGGGGCGTCACCGCGCCCATGCCCGTAATAACAATACGTCGCATCTATGCTCCTGTTGGCACGCGCTCGTGGTCCCATGCGGGCGATCTTGCGCTGCTTTCGATCCTGGTCACTGCCTAACGATCCGCGCCGCCGCAGCGCCGAAATGGCGGCGCCGGAGGCTTTCATCTGGCCACGGTTTCGCGAACTTGCTGGCCTGCCGCATTCAGGAAGGCTTGCGCGAGTTCAGGGTCGTTGACGACGCGCGATAAGAGCAGCGCGCCAACCATGGTCGAAAGAACCGCCATGGCCTTGTCATCGGCTTTTTGGCCAACCGTCCCGGCAATCATGTTTCCGACCATCTCGAGATACGCCCTCACGCCGGTCTCGAAGGCCGCCTTTATGTCAGTGCCCTGTCTGGCTGCGTCCGACCCGAGCGCGGCGACTGGACAGCCGTCCATCTTTTCATCGCGATGGCCCATGCTGAGATAGAACGCGATCACCGCGTCGAGTGGGTCTTGGGGGCTGGCTGCGATGGCTGCCGACCATCGGCCGGACGCGCTCTCCAGTGCACGCTCCGACGCTTGCGCCGCCAAATCCTCCTTGGATGCAAACTGCTTGTAGAAGGCGCCCTGGGTGAGTCCCGCGCCCTTCATCAAATCTTTCAGCCCGATGCCGTCAAAGCCATGTTCGCGGAAAAGGCGGCTTGCCACATTGATGACAGTCTGGCGATTTTCCTCAGCCTGAACGCGGCTTACGCGCATCGTCAGTCTCCTGATTTAGATTGCGTTCGTAATCTTTAATTGGTTTGGCGTTCGAGCGCAATCTATTTTCCGGGAGGCTGTCCTGCCGCCGACGCAGAGCCGTTTGGCAAGCTCAGCCCCGATGACGCAGCGCCTCGACGATCACCGCCATCGCCGGCGAGAGCTGACGCCGGCTTGGATAGTAAAGATGGTATCCGGCAAGCCGTCTGGCTTCCGGGTATAGGCGCGGCTCTCAGCAGCCTCGGCTACGGCGCGATCCTGTCGTTCGCGGCGCTGCTTTTTGCCGAACGCGGCTGGCACCCCGTCTGGCTCCCGTTCACGGCCTACGCGGCATCGCTGATCGCTGCGCGGCTGTGCTTCGGTCACCTGCCGGACAGGCTCGGTGGCGCCCGCGTCGCCGCGATCTTCGTGGCGGTCGAGGCGGCGGGCCTTTTGCTGATCTGGTTGGCGCCGGGGCCGGCGTTTGCCACGGTGGGAGCAGGCCTGTCCGGCCTCGGATATTCGCTGGTCTATCCCGGACTCGGAGTCGAGGCCGTGAGGCATCTTCCGCCAAGCAGCCGCGGCCTTGCCATGGGACTCTACACCGTCTTCCTCGACGTGGCGCTCGGCTTCGGCAGTCCGGCGCTCGGCCTGGTCGCCGCGACGGCTGGGCTGCAGTTCGTCTTCTTTGTCGTGGCGGCGGCGTCGCTTCCCGCTTTTGCCATCGCGCTCTTGCTTCGCCGCAAGTGAACGGGACGCGGCCCGCCGCCTACGGATAATGCTCCTTCTTCGGCGCGTAGATTGCCGGATCGAAATCCAGCCCCTTCGGCAGCTTCTGGCTTGAGCACTGCAGATGCATCTGGCGGGCCAGAAGCCGTCGCTGCTGCTGCTCATGTTCCTTGACCGCCGCCACCATCCCCATGCTGTAGGGCCCAAGCAGGACACCGAAGCCCCAACCGGGGTGCTCCTTCTCGCGCTGCGCATAATCTGATGCCGCGGCACGGGCCTGCTGGCATTCCGGCGTGGCCCATTTCGGATCCTGCTGCGAAAGCGAAGCGCCAAAGTCGGCCGGCGAGGACACGCATCCAGCCACTGCCGCGCTCAACGCGACGATCAGCGCAATTCTCATCGTTTGAGTCCCCGCGAATTTAGGGCAGACACTACACGGAACGCCTCTTCGCACAAGCGAGACGGTCTCTAAAACAGATGGAGGGACCGGCCGCCGCCGCCGTCCTTCGAGCTGCATTTCCCGAATCTTTTCAGCGCCTCGTTCCGTTTCCACCCGCGGTTTCGTCCTTGGGTTAGCCGCCACGAAAAAAGGAGAGCCGCAATGGCTGGAATGGTCGTTATCTACAAGCAGCCGGCTGACGCGGAAGCGTTCGACAAGCACTATTTCGGGACGCACATACCGCTGGCCAAGAAGATTCCGGGTCTCAGGAAATACGAGGTCAGCAAGGGGCCCATCACGGTGGTGGCCGGACCGTCCGACGTCTACCTGATCGGGACGCTGCATTTCGACGATCTCGACGCCATGAAGAAGGGTTTCGCGAGCCCGGAGGGAAAAGCCGCCGGGGCGGATCGCCGGCTTTACGCACCTGACGAGTCCGGCGTCCAGATGTTCCTTTTCGACAGCAGGGAAGTCTAATACATGTCGCCCAGAAGTGTACGCGGTTCTGGGGCAACGATATGCATAAAAACAAGGACTTAAAGCGCGTCGCCTGAATCCGTTTCAGCGCGACGCGCTTTAGAACCTGCGGCTGGGACAGGATGATCCGTCCGCTGGGAACCGCAGCCGGATCGACTGTCCTTTCGATTGATCAAACCATCAATCGTTTTCCGGCCCAACCGGCCCACGGGTGGCGCGTCGTCCCAGCGCCTTACTTCATGGATGCGGCCTGAGCCGGCCCGCCAACTATTTCCCCGATCGGCCATCGCCATTCAGTCGCAACCGGCGTAAGGTCCTTTATCGGTGGCTTCTGGAACGGGCGCCAGCGACCGAGGGCGGCCAAAGTGCCCTAGCCCCAATAAAGAAGGAGGACGCTATGTCTTCCGCTCACCTGACATCGGAGCAAAAAAAGGCCAGCGAGAAAATTCTCGCCGAGGTTCGCCCTGCTTTGATCGATGGCAGCCGCCGTCGAACGGCTGCCGCGCGCTTTCTTCTTGCACGCTTCGATGGCGAACCGGAAACGCATTTGCGCGCGATCCTGGGCGCGTACATGAAAGGCTTGGACTCGCACCAGGACGCCCTCGCTCAATGGAAAAGTGAAGACGGCGCCGTAGGAACCGCACCGCGAACGGAGGCGCGGCGCTGGATCGACAACGATACGAGTGGAATGCGACGGCGCGACCGCGAGACGGCAGCGCGTCACCGGTTGATCTAGGCGGCAATCCGTGGAGACCGACAGATCGCTTGAAGACGACGAGATAGGCGTCGTTTGCGCCGGCTGCAGCTATGAGACACGCAAAAGCATCGGTTGGCTGCGCGCGCACACGCAGGTGGAATGCGAGGGCTGCGGCGCCATTATCGATGTCGAAAGCAGAAACTTCCGGATGATCGCGGCCGGCCGGGGATATCGTTCCGGAGATTAGAGCAATTCCGTCGGCAGTTGCGCCGAAACGAATGTGGGACGGTTAGCTTCGACGAAGCTGAACCGCACCGGGTGTCTTTTCAATGGGAGAAGGTGCAGTCGGTTCAGGCCGATCCGGCGGCAGGACTAGCCCTTCGACGGGCGACAGGCAGGAGCTTTTTCTTCGGAGCGGGAAGCAGCCCTTCACGTTGGGCCTGCTTGCGGGCGAGCTTACGCGCCCTTCGGATAGCATCGTCCTTTTCCCGGTTGCGTCGTTCCGAGGGTTTCTCGTATGCTCGACGCCGCTTTAGTTCGCGCAGAAGTCCCTCGCGCTGCAGCTTCTTTTTCAGCACCCGCAGGGCCTGATCCACGTCATTGTTCCGCACGTCAACTCGCAATTCATCTCCTCAGCTGCCGGTAGCCTCAAAGCCACGGCTGTTGTCCGGGTCGCTTACCCGAGCCACATCACCGCCAAGACACACGAGAGGGGTCGATGGGGCATCGCCCCGTTCGATCACCCGGTCGCGCATGTCCGCAGGTTCGTTGTCACCGCATATCGGCGGCCGTTATGGTGTAGGTGGTCCGCCGGCCACCCGAGTAGAGCTTTCGTGCGCTGGTGTGGATGGAATGCCGCGCCGCGTCGAAGGCCACCAGGCATGCGGCCTCCGCCATTCCCGGCCCTTGGCGACCCCTTGGGGCCAATGCATCGGCTTCGATGAAGAATGGCACCGCGAACATGCCGTCATGACCGATGAAACGAACCGCATTGCGCGCTTCGTCGAAGCTTCGACTTGGGTTGGGAAATTCGAGCGGCATGATCACTCTCCATCAGCTTTCGGCGATCGGCCGGATGACGGCCCGGCAGCCAGCGTCTTCGTTGCGACGATTGAGGGACAACATGCGGCGCGTGGCATCCGAACGGCTCATGCCGGTCATGCAATGGCCTCGGACCACCGCCGGAACGCCGGTGAAGACATGATAGATGCTCCAGGTGCCATCCGGCTCGACCCGCCGGCCATATAGCTCATCCAAAAGGCCTTGCCCGAATGCTTCGCCCTCGGTTCCGCAAACGACAGCCGCCGGCAATTCAACGTCGGGGCCATCGTTGCGGCCATTCATGGCGGTGTCCTTCGTGGCGATTGTCGTTCGCGCCGGGTTGTCGTTCGTGCCCAGCCGGACTGGATAAAGCCTGCCTGCGCGGGTGTCGCCGATCGGCGAAATGTCGAGCATCGGCGAATAGGCTCGCGCAACGCAAATCGCCTTGTCGCGATAGGGGGAGTCGCGCATCTCGCGTGCGGCGATTGCTTGCGCATCATCCTGCGTGCGGGTGCTGTAGAACTCGATCACGATCTTCACCGCCTGTCGCTCGTCAGGTCTGGCTCCCGCCACGCGAGCCATTGGCTTTCGGCGCAAGCTTTACCTGGTTGCCGAACGGGCTGTCGGCCTTCAGCAGCGCCTTGGCTTGTTTCGGTTTTCGGATCTCGCGATTGCTACGCTTTTGTCCCTTGGCCATCGCCGAATGTCCTTTTGAGAAGAGCTGCGTCTTCGTCGTCCCGCGACACGCGCACGGGTTCGATGTTGTCCTCCGTCGCCATGCGCTCGTAGCGCTCGGTCTCGCTCCGGATGCGATACTGGAGCGAATCTCCCCGAGCCGGGAGCCGGCCGGTGATCTGATAGATCTCGCCGGACTGCGGAACCGTGTTGAAGCTGGCCTTTAGCCGAACGCTTTGCCCCAGTGCATAGCGGTGGATTGCGGGCTCGCGGCTGACATGACGGCTATTGAGCCTGCCAGAGCGTGTCGTGATCATGATTGTTTACTCCTGTTCCACAGCGACCTCGTGGAAGCCGGGTCGATCGGCACGGATCGATTAGCCTTGACACTTCCAATCGGGCGGCTCGCGATCAAGCCGGCGGCAGCGGCGCCTGCTGGCTGCTGAACGCCAACGAAATAACGCTCCAGCCTCCGTGGCGCGATTATCGTGTGCACGTCCTTCCGAAAGCCGGCAGGGTGCTGAATTGTCAGGGTATCAGCCCCGGAACGACATACCTGCTGCCAGTACATCCGTGGTCAACAAGGATTTGTTCCGAGGTCGAGACAAGAAAACGCTCGCGCCGGAAAGGCGCAACACGTTTTAATCGAGAATTCGGTGTAAAATGGCGGGGTCTCTGACACCGCTCGAGCCAAATCGGCCAAATCAACGAAATCTACATCTAGGCCTGAATTGCGAGTTAAACAAGGCTTCTGCCAGTTTTATTTTTGGTCACTCGCGGAATTTCTTGCCGTTGGCCAGTCGATAAGGAAGGCAACATTCGAGATGCAAGTGCCAGGGCCGCCCATTGCGGACACCGGCCTGGCCCCACCTGGCGGGCATCGCCTTCGCGCTCTCAAAACCTGCGGCTCAAGTAAGGCGACCCTGCAAGCCCGAACCGCCACTCGAACTCCACCGCCTTGGCAAGGCCGATCCGGCGCCCGCTGACGATCGCGGCCGGATCGACCCGCGATGGGGCAAGCTCGAAGGGCGGCGCGGTCAGTGCCAGCCAATTGTGCGAGCCGTCGATGCCCAGCGCCTGGCAGAGCTTGCCGGGACCCGAGCAGAGCAGCCGGTCATCATCGGTGCCGCGCCGGCCGCGCATCTCGGCGATGCCGGATTGCGGTTGGATCGCCCGGATCAGCACCGCGCTGCCCGGCAGGCACACCGCATTCAGGCACCAATGCAGGCCGTAGGAGCGGTACACATAGGCGGTGCCGGGCGCGCCATACATCGGCGCGTTGCGCGGGGTGCGGCCACGATAGGCATGCGAGGCGGGGTCGTCGGGCCGGTACGCCTCGGTCTCGACGATGATGCCGCCGACACCGGCGAGCGCCAGCGTGGCGCCGATCAGGTCGCTTGCCACCGCGAGCGCGTCGCGCGCGAAGAAATCGTGCGGTGGACCGGAGCCGTCGTCAGGTGGCATTACGGTGACCTTCGTCGGGCGGGCCATGGTCATATTCTGCCTATCCCGCTGCTTGTTACTCACAGCCGCATTGCGGCGCGGCTATGGTGCCCGAAGCCAACAGTGGATGAGCAGGATCTACAAACGCTGCTGCGCGTGCGACAAGGTCCGCCACGAGGTCTCCGCCAGCAATCACCCAGAGCGCTAGCTGAGGCAGTCTCGCAATTCAGCACACGATGATGGCCAGATAGTTCGGCGAAGCGAGGCCGAGCATGATTGCATCACGTGTGATAATCGGGACCTTTCTCACGCGCGCCGTCGCTATCAAATAGCAATCGCCAGGGTCCTTATGGCCGGTATCGGTTATGACCGACGCTGCCTCGCAGGCGATACGCTGTTTGATGGGGACGATCTTTGCTCCTGTGGCCGTCACCGCCGAGAACCACTTGGAGGGCGTTCCAGCACCGAGATTGGGCGGATCCTTGTGCGCTGGCTTGCGAGAGGCGATCGTCAATTCCCACGCGGTGATAGGCGATACGTAAAGCGTTCCGGCCGCTTGGCCCTCTGCGATCGCGATGAGAGCCTCTTCCGAAAGCGTATCGGCTGCTGTGACCAGCCAGTAAAGCGCGTGCGTGTCGAGAAGCGCTCCCGGCAAGAATTAGTTCTTGGTGGCCGGCTTACGCGTCTTGTCTGAGCTGCCTTTGAATGCCTGCTCAGCAATCGGCTTCGTAAGGTCCAAGCCTTTTTTCAGGGGCAATTGCGATGACTTCATCGAGTCAGCGCCACGCACCTCGACGAACCGACCGCTGCGCGAATCGCGTACCGCCCACTTGCCAGTTGGTTCCTGTTTGATCTGTGCCTTTGTCATAGACTCAATATAACGACAAATCGCTGTTGGTGCGAGCGTTTCGATGCGCACCGGCTCTTCTGAATGAGGTGTTGGGCGTTCGATCAGCCCAGCAGATTGCGCGCCGCGCGCATGAAGATCCGCGATCCGATCGGGATCAGGTCGTCGGGAAAATCATAATCGGGGTTGTGCAGCGACGGGGTGCGCTCGCCGGCGCCGAGGAAGAACATCGCCGATTTGGCGCTGTGGCCGAAAATGCCGAAATCCTCCGAGGCGCGCATCGGCAGCGTTTCCTCGCTGCGCGAAACACCTTCCTCGTCGAGCGCGCGGTTGAGATGCTCGACCGCGTCCGGCGCGTTGACGCTGGCGACGAAAATCTCGTGATAGTCGAAGCGCACCGAAAGACCGTGCGCGGCGGCGATCTTTCCGGCAAGCGCCTCCGCGGCCGCGACCTGCTCGGCCATGCGCTCGTCGCGCCTTGTGCGCAGCGTCGCCCACACCTCCGCATAGCCCGGCGCGATGCCGAACACGGCTTCACCCATCCTGGCATGGGTGACGGTCACCATGCCGAAATCCTCATCAGTGAAGGTGCCGCGCCCGAGCGTGGGCAAGGCCGGCATCAGCTCGCTCACCGCCGGCATCGGCGAGGTGCCGGTTTCGGGCATCGAGGAATGCGCGGTCTTGCCTTCGAGCATGATGCGCATGCCGCGCGAGGCGCAGTTGACGGTGCCGGCCTTGAGCCGCGCCTCGCCGAACGGCACGCCCGGCAGATTGTGCAGCGAGAACGCGAAATCCGGTGCGATCTCGGAAAAGCGCGGATCGGCGACGACGCCGGCCGCGCCATTGCCGGTCTCCTCGGCCGGCTGGAAAATCAAAACGACGCGGCCGCGCGCCGGCCTGTCGCGCCCGAACTGGCGGCCGAGCGCGGCCAGGATCGCGGTGTGCCCGTCATGGCCGCACATATGCGACTTGCCCGGCATCTCAGAGGAATGCTCGACGCCCGAAAGCTCCTCGATCGGCAGCGCGTCGAGCTCGGAGCGGAACAGCACCGTCGGCCCGGCCCGGCCGCTGTCATAGACCGCCGCCACGCCATGGCCGCCCAAGCCGGTCAGCACCTTGTCCGGTCCCGTATCGGCGAGGAAGGCGACGACTTCCTTCGCCGTTTTCTCTTCCTCGTTCGAGATCTCCGGCTGCCGGTGCAGCTTGCGCCGCCATTCGGTGAGTTCGATGAGGTCGCGGTTGGTCAGGGTCATGATTGGGGCTCCGCTTGGCTTTGCCGGTCGCACAAACACGATAGGGTTTTTCTCGCGGCGTGCCATGCCGATCAATTCCGATGGGCCATCGGCGCATCCTTCATGGTCGAGACTTCGAGCAAGGAAGCCGGCCTCGTTCGCCAGATACTGGGCGGGCGAACCGAATGAGTTTTATCGCGCGACCCTTAACCTGCGGCAAATCTCGGCTGATCGGGCGAAAGCCGACGCCGTAATACATGTTCCGGGCGGCCGGGTCCGCCCGCGCGCCACGGCATGCGACCAGCATGCGTCTGGCGCAAGCGGCTTTTGCCAACTGCATGCCGTGCAGTTGCAAGGCCGTGCCCAATCCGCGCCGGCGGAAATCGCGATGCGTGCCGACGGGCTCGAATTCGGCGGTTTGCGTCGCCTCGTCCAGCCAGACGATCGCGGTCGCGGCAAGCGTGCCGTCGCGCGCGGCGACCAGCACATGCAGATCCGCCCGGTACGGCCAGGTCCGCCGCACGCGCTCGAACGCCGCCTCGCTGAAGCGCGACGCATGCCAGGCGTCGCGATGCGCCCTGACCGCATCCTCCACCGGGACGTTTCCGGCGGTGACAAACCGAAACCCCTCGGGCAGCACCGGATCGGGCACATCGGTCAACTCCCTTGTGTTGAACTGCACCCAGGAGCCGTCATCCGAGCCGGCTTCCGCATCGAAGGCGTAGCCGTGCGCGGCGACGGTTCGGTGTGCCTCGACGTCGGCGGATTGCACCGTCAGCAGCCGGTCGACGTTCCCGGCCACCTCGTCGTACCAGTCGAGGATGTCGCCGAGCAGCGCCGCGCGCTCCGGATGTGTCTGCCAGATCAGATTGGCCGTCCCGACATCGGGCATGGTGCCGTCGCCGCGCGGGATCCGGTGAGGCAGGTGAACCCATCCCCACGCTGCCAGCCGTCCATCCACGAACCACAGCCGGTGCCGCCAGAACCGGCCGAGCGCGTCAAAATCCTTGGCCCAGACCCAGGCCAGCTCGCCGACGGTCGCGTCGCCGTTAAGCAGCTCCGACCGCAGCGCGGTCACCTCCTGGGCGAGGCCCTGCATCAGCCTGAGCTCGGTCGGGCCAAGAGTTTCCATGCTCATTTGCCTGTTTCAAGTTGGCGTCGACGTCGATCCCGATCGAGTTCCGCGTTGGGCGTCGCCGAAGCTATGTGGACTTCACGCGCTGAGGCAATCCTTAGCCAGGGAGATCGCCAAAGGTTCACCAACCATGCCTGACCAGCTCTTCATCAATACTTCACCATAGGGACAACCGTCACGGAACCTTCCTGATTGCTGCGGACTTCTGGGGGGTTCACCGTGAATTCCAATGAAGAGGTCCCGGCATGAAAGTCACCGCAGCAGGCATCGACCGCATTAAGATCGGCAATGCGGACGCGAGCGGCCAAGGCGCGCATTTCGTCGTTTGGCTTTATCTTCAGGTCGACGAAGGCGGCACGCAGACCGGTCAGGAGCTGGTGGTGTCGGTGCCCTACGACGCGCAGATGACGTTCGACGATCTCGCTACCCAGGCTTTCGAGAAGGCGCACGCCATGCTTCGCGCCTGCTGCGAGATAGATGAAGCCATGTGGTGGAAGCAGTTCAATCGCAGCCTGGCGCCGCTGCCCGAATGGACGCCCGGCGCCCAGTAGTCGGGAGCCAGGCACTGAGGCTGGCGGAATTGCCCGAACACTGACCAATGCAGATCGCGGGGTTCGACTTCGCATCATCTGCTTCCGGTGCATGACGACCCTCCAGTTGCCGTCTGCGTGAGACAGCAGCTCACTTCCGCGTCGAGCCGGCCTCCCGCCGCCCGCGAGGCGCACCTCGCAGCGCTGCCCCTGACCGAGAAATGCACCGTAAACCGCTGAAATCCTTAACACGATTTTCATTCCACTGGCCTAACCAGTAGGGCCATGACAAGGCATGACGAGCGGCTGGTTGCAGGTCCCTCTTCCGGGGGACAAAGCGAAGCCGTGGAAGCCGGTATCCTGCGCGATCAGCTCGCAGACCTCAGCAAGGGCGTCTTCATCTCGATGCCCGTCGGCACGGTGCTATCGGCCCTGATCCTGGCCGTGCAGCTCTTGTCGGGCGGCGGCCTTGCCGCGGTGCTGTGGTTTGCCGTGGTCGCCGTGATAAATGGCGCGCGCGTGGTGCTGGCCGCGGCCAGGTCGGACGTCACCGGCGACAGGCCGGAGGCGGCCGGCGGCCGGCTTTCCCTTTATGGCCTGCTGGCGCTGGCATCGGGCGTCGCCTGGTCTTTCCTGGCGCTGCTGAGCGACGGATACACCACGGCCCAGGCGCCGCTCTATCTGATCGTGCTTGCCGGCGCCTCGGCCGGTTCGGTCACCTACTGCACCTCCTACGCGCCGGCTTCGATCAACTTCATCACGCTGCCGCTTCTTATCGCCGCCGGCTGCGTGCTGGCCAAAGGCGGCGTCGAGAATTATGTGCTCGCCTTCACGATCCTGCTCTTCCTCGGCGGCATGATCAGAGGCGCGCTTCTGGGACAATCCCGCTTCCGCGAGACGAGCCGCCTCAAATACGAGGCGCGCGAGTTCGCCGCCGAGATGGAGCGCAACTCCAGGCGCGACCCGCTGACGAATTTGCTCAACCGGTACGGGCTGGAGCAGGCGATCGCCAAGCTCGGGCTTTCCGACGGCCCGTTCGTGGCCATGCTGATCGACCTCGACGGCTTCAAATCCGTCAACGACACCTACGGCCACAACATCGGCGACGACCTGCTGGTCAAGGTGGCGCGCAGGATAGAGGAGCATGCCCCGGAAGGCGCAACGATCGCGCGCATCGGCGGCGACGAATTCGTGCTGCTTTTCCCTGTAGTCAAATCCCTGCAGCCGGCGAGCGAGCTTGCATCCGCCATCATCGCGGCCATCGCCAATCCTGATCCGGAGCTGAACTCGGTGCGCGTCGGCGCGTCGATCGGCATTTATCAGTCGGACAAGCCGCGACTGACGGAGATGCTGCTCAAGGCGGATTTCGCGCTCTACGCGGCCAAGCGCGGCGGCAGGAACGAATATTGCCTGTTCGACGCCGAACTCGACAGCGCGCTGGAGCGCAAGAACTGCATCGAGCGCGACCTGCGCGGCGCGATCGAAGCCGGCACGCTCTGCTCCTGGTTCCAGCCTTTGGTGCGGCTCGACACCAGCGCGGTCGTCGGCTTCGAGGCGCTGCTGCGCTGGCGCCATGATATCCATGGCGCCATCTCGCCGCCCGAGATCGTCACCGCCGCGCGCGAAACCGGCCTGCTTTCGTTTTTGTCCGAGACGGTGTTCCTCAATTGCTGCGCCATGGTCGGCGAGCTGGTGAGACAGGGCCGCCCGGATGTCCGGGTGGCGATGAACCTTTCGCCGCGCGAGCTCGAGGCCGGCAATGTCGACGACATGATCCTCGACGGGCTGAAAGCGAAAAATGTGCCCGCGGCGATGCTCGAGATCGAGATCACCGAGGAGGCGCCGGTCGACCGCGACAGGGTCGACGAAAAGGTCGGGCGCCTGGCGGATGCCGGCATATCGATCGTTCTGGACGATTTCGGCACCGGCTTTTCGACCCTGGTTTCGCTGAAGGACAGCCGCATCCGCAAGATCAAGATCGACAAGAATTTCGTCCGCGACCTGGCGAAATCCTTGGAGGATCAGGCCGTCGTCGAGGCGGTCATCGGCCTCGGCCGCACGCTGGGCATCGAGGTGATGGCCGAGGGCGTCGAGACCGACGCCGACCGCATGATCCTGCGCTCGCTGGGCTGCATGATCGCGCAAGGCTATCTGTTTTCCGCGGCGCTGCCGATGCGCGACGCGCTGGCCTTCGACGCGACCGGCGCCGCCGAAGCCCGTTTCGAGCCGCGGCGCAATCCCCGCAGCGGCAACGCCGCCTGATCGGCGGCCTGCGCCGGCATTCATCGTGATCCGGCCGGCAATTCACGCCAAAAGGGCAGGGCAGCCGCGAAGCGCGGCCCGCATGAAACCTTTTGATTTTTGGGCCGTTGTCGCGCGATGCCCCCGGCCAAGCACAAACCGAAGCCCGCCGACAGCGCCACGCAGCGCGGTGCAAGCAAGCCGCGCCCGGTGAAGTCGAGCCAAAAGAAGCCGCGCCAGTTGAAACCGCGTGGCGCCCTCAAGCCGCGCCCGGACAAGGCGCCGGAAGACAAGCGGCCAGACAGCAAGCGGCCAGACGGCAAGCTGCCAGATGGCAAGCTGCAAGAAGACGGAGCGCGGCGAGAGAAAGCGCGGCCCGCGGCCGAGGAGAAGCCGCGCGAGGAGAAGGCGCCGACCGTCGAAGCCGAGTCCGAAGTCGTCGGCGAGGCCGCGCCGCCGCCGCCGGAGGCGATCGAGCCCGGGCCGAAGCTGACGCCGGAGGAGACCGAGCGGGCGCGCAAGAAATACCTGCTGCGGCGCTTCTGGATCAGCGGGCGCGGCTACTGGGGCCTGCGTGGCGACAGGCTCGCCTGGCCGCTGACGATCGGGCTTTTGTTGCTGATCTGCGTCAATGTCGGTTTTCAATACGGCATCAACCGCTGGAACCGCGCGATCTTCGACGCCATCGAGCAGCGCGACGCCCACACCGTCTATGTCTTGAGCGCCATCTTCCTACCGCTGGTCGCCGGCAGCATCAGCCTGGTCGTCACCCAGGTCTACCTGCGCATGACCATGCAGCGCCGCTGGCGCTCCTGGCTGACCACGGCGGTCATCCAGCGCTGGCTGGCCAGCGGCCGCTACTACCAGCTCAACCTCGTCAAGGGCGACCATGCCAACCCCGAGGCCCGCCTGACGGAGGATCTGCGCATTGCGACCGAGTCGCCCGTCGATTTCGTCGCCGGCGTCCTCAACGCCTTCCTGTCGGCCTCCACCTTCATCGTCGTGCTGTGGACCATCGGCGGCGCGCTGAGTTTTACGCTGGGCGGCTCCACCATCACCGTGCCCGGCTTCCTCGTCGTCACCGCCGTCATCTATGCGGCGATAACCTCCACCTCGATGTTCGCCATCGGCCGCCGCTTCGTCCAGCTTTCCGAGGAGAAGAACCAGGCCGAAGCCGAGTTCCGCTATGTGCTGACGCGCGTGCGCGAAAACGGCGAGAGCATTGCGCTGCTCGGCGGCGAGGAGGAGGAGAATGCCGGCATCGACCGCACCTTCGCCGGCGTGCTCGGCCGCTGGGCGCGGCTCACCGGCCAGCACATGCGCACGGCGCTGGTCTCGCAAGGCTCCAGCCTGTTCGCGCCGGTAGTGCCGGTCCTGCTTTGCGCGCCGAAATTCCTCGACGGCTCGATGAGCCTCGGCCAGGTGATGCAGGCGGCCTCCGCCTTCGCCATCGTGCAGGGCGCGTTCGGCTGGCTGGTCGACAATTATCCGCGCCTTGCCGACTGGAACGCGTCCGCCCACCGCATCGCCTCGCTGATGATGTCGCTCGACGGGCTTGAGCGCGCCGAGACGAGCGACACGCTGGGCCGCATCCAGCATGGCGAGACCGATGACGGCGCGATGCTCTCCCTCGACGAGCTCTCGGTGACGCTCGACGACGGCACCGGCGTGGTCAAGGAAACCGAGGTGATGATCGAGCCCGGCGAGCGCGTGCTGGTCTCGGGCGAATCCGGCTCCGGCAAGTCGACGCTGGTGCGAGCGATTGCCGGGCTATGGCCATGGGGCAGCGGCAACGTCGATTTCCACCCGGGCAAGCGGTTGTTCATGCTGCCGCAGCGCCCCTACATCCCGTCCGGCACGCTGCGCCGCGCCACCGCCTATCCCGCCGCCGCCGACAACTGGAAGAAGGCCGAGATCACTGCCGCGCTGGACAAGGTCGGCCTCGGCTATCTGAAGGGCCGGCTGGAGGAGGTGGCGCCCTGGGACCAGACGCTGTCGGGCGGCGAAAAGCAGCGCCTCGCCTTCGCGCGGCTCTTGCTGCATGCGCCCGATATCGTCGTGCTCGACGAAGCCACCTCGGCGCTGGACGAGAAGAGCCAGGACAAGATGATGAAGACGGTGATCAAGGAGCTGCCGAAAGTCACCATCATCAGCGTCGCCCACCGCGCCGAGCTGGAGGCTTTTCATACGCGAAAAATCACGCTGGAACGGCGCGCGGGCGGGGCGAAGCTGGTCAGCGATGTGGAGCTGGTGCCGAGGCGGAAGCGGGGCTTGCTGCAGCGGGCGCTGTGGGGGAGTGGGCCGAACGGCGGCAAAGGGTAGGGTGGTGGGACATTCCTCGCCCTGAGGCAACCGCGGAGGGTGCTCGCCCGCTCCGTCTCGGCTTCGCCGCGCCACCTCTCCCCCATTTCATGCGGGCGAGGCGGCCGGAATGAAGCGTTGAGCCCGGGCGTTTTTGCCGCTTTAGTGGAAGCAGGCAAAAGGGGGAGCATGGGTGAAGGGGGTCGCGGTCTTAACCGAGGGACGAAGCGGTTCGAGCTGGCTGGGAAGCCTTACCAACGCGACAGGCATCATGGGCCGTTCGGGAGAATGGCTCAAACCGTTGCATCTGGGCCCCGAGCCGCGCGGCTACGAGGCGCTTGAGGAAGCGGTCATCCGCAAGGCCTCGACCGAAAACGGCCGCTTCGCCGTCAAGGTGTTTCCGCGTCATCTCGCCTGGTCGAAGGGCAAATGCGGCAAGGATTTCCTGTTGGAAATCCGCAGGAAGCACGATCTGGGCTTCATAACGCTTGAACGCCGCGATCGGCTCCGGCAGGCCATTTCCTTCTACCGCGCCAGCGTTTCGAATTCGTGGGCAAGCTGGATCAACGGCGCCGGGTCTCCTGTTCCCTACAGCTTTGCCGGCATCAGCCGGGCTTTCTTCCAGATCGAGCAGAGCTACGCGTTCTGGCGCGCCTATCTCGACCTTTCGGATTTGCCCTACCGGCATTTCGTCTACGAGGATCTGCTGGCGGACCCGCGGCCCTATCTCGAAGCCGTCGCCGAATTGCTCGATGTTCCGGCTCCGGCAAGCGTGCCGGTGACTGAATTCAAGGTTCAGCGTGATGACCTCACCGAGGATTGGCTAAGGCGCTTCCGTCGGGAAGCCGCGCAGATGGGGGCCATCGAGGCGATCGAGGAGGCGCCGGTGCCGCGCACGTTCGACAATTTCGCCCGCATCGCCCTGAAGCGGCCTCTGAGCCGAAGGCGGTTCTGACCGGCGCCGGCGCGCCGGCTGCAGACAAGGCGACGGCGCTTCGGCTAGAATTCCGCCGGGCACCATGATCATCGAAGGGGAGCATCGAGGTGAACGAAAAAGCCAGTTCAGCGCAGCCAAGGCGGCTCGCGGAGATCGCCAGCTATCACGCCCATGTCTACTATGATGGAGAGGCCGAGCGGCGGCACGCCGAATGGCTGCGCCAGCGCATAGCGGAACGTTTCCGCGTGCGGCTCGGCAACTGGCGCGACGAGCCGGTCGGCCCGCATGAGCAGGCCATGTATCAGGTCTCCTTCGCCACCGAAATTTTCGCCACGCTGGTTCCCTGGCTGATGCTCAACCATGGCGGCTTGAGCATCCTCATCCACCCCAACACCACCAACCCCAAGCGCGACCACCTGATCGATCCGATCTGGATCGGCCGCGCGCTCGGCGTGCATGGCGAGGTGCTTGGCGAGGAGGATGAGGCGGAAGACGCCCTGGAGGTGAATACCGAGCCGACGCTGGAGGCGTAGCTCCGGCGGGGGCTTGTATGAAACCTTTCCAATGCTCGCCGGTTTTATCCGAAGTCGAAGGTTTCTGTTTCATGGCGAGTCGAGATCGGGCACCAGCCACAAAACCGCGAAAGCCGCGAACTCGCCCCCTGAAGGGTGAGGATGCGGAGGTTAAACACGTGGTCGAAACGCAAGACGTGTCACCGAACCAGGCGCGGGAACTTGTGCGTCGCTACGGAAATGACTGGCGCAAGATCGACGACGCCGCCAAGTCCTACAAGGACGAGTAGCCGCTCGCGCATCAGGGCCTACGCGATCGCACCCATATCCTTTTGGTGTACATTAGCGTATTTGAATATACGGCGGTCCTAATGGACCGCCTCGGCCGGCGCCTGTTCAGGCAATCTCCCAACAGGAGTGGCGTCGGCCACCCGCCAGCCAAAGTGTCATGCCAAAATGCATGAAAGAGCCCGTTCCCTGACCGGAAACGGGCTCTCTATCGGGACCTGCAAGAATGCCGCCTTCTCCGGAACCCCCGCTGGTCGGAGATGGCAGACTCATCCCGACGCGGCGTGGTCAGAACGCCGTCTGCCTATCGAACTCCTTCCATGCCGAAATGTTCCATTAGCAATCGCTTGAAGGCCTTGGCGCAGACCAGCCCGGCTATGAATCCAGGAACAAATGCCATCGGCGACGGTTTCCCAAACGAAGGGACCGCAACGACGAATGCGGAACAATGCTTGAACTTCTGGACCTAGAACTGGCCAATGCCCGGCAGCGTTTGAACCGGGCCGAATGCGCGCTGGAACGTGCCGAACAAATGCTCGAAGCAGACAACGGCGTCAGCATCAACCTCGCGCTCTGCTGCCGGATACGATCCGCGCAACGGTGCGTCGCCGAAGCAAGAGAGCGCCTCGCAAAGATCAAACCGCGAAGACCAGGCCGCGATATTCAGTCGGTGCTTTGAAGCCGGCCGCTTGAAGCCGGCCGCCGAACGCAGCCTGTCAGGTCGCGACCTCGGAGATTGGCATTTCCTCTCCCGCCATGAAATGGGGGAGAGGTGGCTCGGCGAAGCCGAGGCGGAGTGGGGGCCAGCGCCGCCCGATGCGATTGCGCGCCCAACACGCCGACGCTGCCTGAACGACGGCGGCCTGAGCATGCTCATCCACCTCCAACACCACCCCAAGCGCGGCCACCTGGTGACCCGAACCGGATTGGCCGGGCGATGGCAGTGCATGGCGAGGACGATGAGGCGGAAGAGGCGCTGGAGGTGAATATCGACCCGACGCTGGAGCGACAATGCGGCCACCCGTGGCGATCGTCTAACAGCTTCCGAAGTGTGGCCGGCCGTCGCCGGCGCGCTCCTTGAGCGATATGAACACTCTATGTGCTTCTGCTCTTCGCCGTGGTCATCGTGGTGATCTACCTGGCCGGCACTTGGAACACGTCCGATACCGACCACTATATGGGCTTCGAAAATCTGCGCCGGCCGCGCAAGAAGAACGCCCGGGCGAAGACAAGCCCGGCCGGGAACGATAGGCACCTCGACAGCGCGCTTCGACGTCAGGTCGCCACCTGGCCCCCGGCACGATACTGTGGCGCGCAGCGCCCCAGTCAGCGCTTTCCCGACAGCCGATCGTAATTGTGCCGGACGCGCTTGGCCACAGGCTTCAGCGCCGCTGCCGTGGCATCGCTTGCCGCCCTGCCGTCCAACAGCGACGGGCTTTTGCCGGCAAGAACATCCGGCCAGAAGCTGAGCGCGGCCTTGAGCGTCGCCGACTGTACGGCGAAAACCCCTTCGGCCGTCGCAAGCGCCTTTTCCTGCAGCGCCATCATCGCCTCCCGCCCATTGGGCGCGCCGCTCACCGCATCGAGCGCCATCAACGGCAGCCGCATGCCGACGACCGCCGGCGCCAGCAAAAGATCGCTGCCGGAGTGCTTTCTGCGTTTCCTGGGGGCCGGCATGATGATCTCGCTGCGGGTTGAGGGCGATCAGTAAGCCCCAGCGGCAGGTTTGGTTCCCGCCGGGTCGCTTGCGCGTGCGCCTGGCCAATTGGCGCGACGAGCCGGTCGGCCCGCGTGAGCAGGCCATGGACAGGTCTCGTTCGCCACCCGGCATTTTTGCGACGCTCGTCCCCTGGCTGATGCTGAACCACGTAAAGGCACGAACGACCATCCGGTTTTGGAGCGCTCAGCGCGCTGCGGATCGCCCCAATTGTTTTGTGCGGAAAGCCGCGAGCGCCTTTCGTGGCGGCGAGTCAAGCTTCGGGTCTAGATAGGTATACTAACCACGATACGACTGATAAATCTTGAGTTCACGGTATCCGTCTAGGGCGCTCACAGTGGCAACGGTAGAAGATCTTAAGCAACTATTTCAACTTCAGAGTGAGACACTCGCGACAGAATTCAAGTCATGGCTCGATCTCAACGTTCCAGCGGGGCGGGCACCGCTTGCCAAGGCCGCTATTGCACTAGCGAATAACGGCGGCGGCAGCATTGTCATGGGTATGCGCGAAGCCAACAACGCTCCAATTGGTTCCTATCCTCGCCCAGCTGAAATTCAACGGTACACCGCTGACGCTGTGAACGCAGCAGTAAATAAATATGCAGATCCTCAAATCCACTGTGACCTTGTCTATTTGAACCACCCCGTATCCGGATACGAGCATGCGATCGTGGTTGTCCCGGGCGGCCAGACCGTTCCAGTAATGGCGGTGAAGGGCACCGATGGAGAAATCCTTGCTCAAAAAGTCTACATCCGGAAACCGGGTCCCAAAAGCGAGGAGCCGTTTACGGCTGAGGAGTGGAGAACACTGCTCGATAGATGTGTGCGTGCCAATCGAGACAGCTTGCTCGAAGCGATAAGGGGTATCGTACAGGGCCACTCTTTAGATTCGCTGGCGCAGGCGCAAATTGACGAACTGCTTAAGTTCACTGAAGTCTCGCGTGACAGTTGGAATACGCGTCTAGAACCGCTGTCCAAGGATGATCCAGCGCGCTTCCCCCTTGGTCATTACGAGCAATCGTTTCAGATCTTGGGTGTCGAAGCTGCGCCGGATCTTAGGTCTCTGCTAAGCAGTCTTCGAAGCGCGGGCGAGATCAGATTGACAAGCTGGGGTCCGTTTGTGTTGCTGGAACGGAGGCCAATTGGGCCGGTTCCAATTGGTGACGCGATTGAGGCTTGGGTTGGTGACCCTCGCGAAGAACGCAGGGATGGCAGGCACTGTGATTTCTGGCGAGCCCGGCCGGATGGCTTTCTTTATGAAGTTCGATCTTACGATGAGGATTTCACCGAGAAGGCTGAGCCGGGCACGTCTATCGATCTAACAATCCCGGTTTGGCGCATTGGTGAGACACTTCTCTATGTAGCGCGCTTGGCAAAATTGTTTGGCCAAGATCCTGAAATTTCGGTGCGAATTCAGTACAATGGCTTGAAAGGTCGGCGGATGTCGGCCTTGTTTGATTGGCGTTACCTTAGCTATGATCGCGAGTGCTTTGTCGATACGGTGAAAATGCAAGGGCAAGCACGAGCGTCAGTAATCGAGGATAACCTCGCAGAAGTGATGTTTCCATTACTCAAGCCGCTTTACGACGCATTCGACTTCGCGCCCTTGTCGCCAAGCATGATCAGTGAAGAGATCGCGAAGTTTAGGAACAATCGTTATTGAAGTCCGCACTGGTGGGGGTGAAAATGGTGCCTCCATATTTCCTAGGTAAGACCGCACATCCCTGCCTACCCCCCAGCCAACCGCGGCAGCAGAAAAATCTCCGCGTCCTTTGGCAGCTCCTTACTCCACGTATCGCGATAGATCGTCCCATCGATCGCTACCGCAATCCCGCGATCAATCCATGGCTCGATGCCGGGATACTGTTCCGCAAGCTTGCGGAACAGCTCCCTGATGTCCTTGGCCTCGATGTCGTGCTTGGCTTTGCCTCCGGCGACGGCGCTGAGCGAGCCCCAGAGGGTGACTTCGACCATCGCCGCTAGCCTCGGTTCAGCCTTCCCGCTCCGCGTCGAGCGCCGCGAGAATGCGCGGCGGCGACATCGGGATGTGGGTCATACGCACGCCGACCGCATTCGACACCGCGTTTGCGATCGCCGCCAGCGGCGGCACGATCGAGGTTTCGCCAACGCCGCGCACGCCATAGGGGTGGTTGGGGTTGGGGATTTCCAGGATCTGCGTGTCGATCATCGGCAGGTCGGAGCATACCGGGATGCGGTAGTCGAGGAAGCCCGCATTCTGCAGCCGCCCGTCCTTGCCGTAGATGTATTCCTCGTTGAGCGCCCAGCCGATGCCTTGCGCAGCACCCCCCTGGTACTGGCCCTCGACATAGGTCGGGTGCACCGCCTTGCCGGCATCCTGCACCACCGTGTAGCGGATCACCTTGGTGAAGCCCGTCTCGGGGTCGACCTCGATGTCGCAGATATGGGTGGCGAAGGAGACGCCGGCGCCGTCGGCGACGAGCTCGCTATGGCCGGCGATCGGCCCGCCGGTCGTGCCCGATTTGGCTGCGATGTCCTTGAGCGACAGCGGCGAGAGGTTGCCGTATTTCTCGCCCTTGGCGATGGCATGGCCCTTTTCCCAGTGTACGTCCTCGACCGGGATGTCCCACATCTGCGCGGCGCGATCGCGCAGGATCAGAATAGCATTGCGCGCGGCCGAGATCGTCGCCATCGAGGAGGAGAAGGTGCCGCGGCTGCCGTCGGTCATGTCGTTGTAACCCAGCGAAGACGTGTCGGCGACGATCGCCTTGACCTGGGAATAGTCGATGCCGAGCTCCTCCGCCGCCACCAGCGACAGCGACGCGCGCGAGCCGCCGACGTCGACCGTGCCGACGGCCAGCGACACTGAGCCGTCCATGCCGATGTTGAGGTCCGTGCAGGTCTGGCCGCCGAAATTGAACCAGAAGCCGCAGGCCATGCCGCGTCCCTGGTTCGCCTTGAGCGGCGCCTTCATGTGCGGATGCTTCTTCACCGCCTCCAGCGTCGGCCCGATGCCGATCGGGCCGTAGACCGGGCCGTAGGAGGCGCGGGTGCCTTCCTGCGCGGCGTTCTTGATGCGGAAGTCCACCGCGTCCATGCCGAGCTCGCGGGCGAGCTCGTCGATCGAGCTTTCCACCGCGAAGGCCGCCATCGGCGCCGAGGGCGCGCGATAGGCCGCAGTCTTGGGCCGGTTGACCAGCACTTCGTAGCCGACCGTCTTGACGTTTTCGAGCTTGTAGCAGGCAAACGCCGTCATCGCGCCGATCTCGGCCCAGGAGCCGGCATAGGGGCCGCAGCTATAGCGCAGCGTCGCTTCCGCGGCGGTGATGGTGCCGTCCTTGCGGGCGCCGATCTTGACGTCGATCGAGGTGGCGCTGGTCGGGCCTGAGGCGCGGAACACCTCGTCGCGGGTCATCACCAGCTTCACCGGGCGGCCGGCCTTGCGCGACAGGGCCAGCGCCACCGGCTCGGCCCAGACATGGGTCTTGCCGCCGAAGCCGCCGCCGATTTCCGACGAGGTGACGCGCAGCTTCGAGGCTTCCAGCCCAAGCAGCTGGGCGCAATGCTGGCGGTAGACGAAGTGGCCTTGCGTGCACACCCACAGATCCGCCGTGCCGTCCGCGTTGACGCTCGCCACGCAGGCATGCGGCTCGATATAGCCCTGATGCGTCTGCTCGGTCTTGAACGAGCGCTCGACGATGAAATCGGCCTGGGCAAAACCCTTGTGCACGTCGCCATGGCCGAACTGCGTGCGCTTGGTCACGTTGGAGGGTTTTACCGGCCTTTCCTCGAGGCCCTCGGTGAATATGGCGTCGTTGATCAGCGGCGCGTGATGCTGCGCTGCCTCATCGACATCGGTGACATGCGGCAGCACCTCGTAGTCGACCTCGATCAGCTTCAGCGCCTGGCGGGCGGTGCGCGCGTCGATCGCCGCCACCGCGGCCACCGCATGGCCGTCATAGAGCGCCTTCTTGCGCGCCATCGAGTTGTCGAGGATGTCGTACATGGCGGCATCGCCATCGGTGAGGTCGGGCAGGTCCTTCGCCGTGATCACCGCCTTCACGCCGGCGAGCTTTTCCGCCTTCGAGGTGTCGATCTTCCTGATCACCGCATGCGCGTGCGGGCTGCGCAGGATCCGGCCGACCAACTGTCCGGCCATGTTGAAGTCGGCGCCATAGCGGGCACGTCCGGTCACCTTGTCGACGCCGTCGGGGCGGATCGGGCGCGTGCCGACGGAGGAGAAATTGCGTCCCGAGTAGCGCGGATCGAAATTCATCTTCAGGCTCCCTTCATCACTTCGGCCGCGTCCTGGACGGCGCGCACGATCTTGTCATAGCCGGTGCAGCGGCACAGGTTCCCCGCCAGGCCGAAGCGGATTTCCTCCTCGGTGGGCGAGGGGTTCTTGGCCAGCAGGTCCTTCGCCGCAATCAGGAAGCCGGGCGTGCAGATGCCGCATTGCAGGGCCGCATGCTCCAGAAACTTCTGCTGCAGCGGATGCAGCTGGTCGCCATGCGCCATGCCTTCGATGGTCTCGACCTTGCGGCCTTCGGCTTCCGCGCCCAGCACCAGGCAGGAGCAGACCAGCCTTCCGTCGACGATGACGCTGCAGGCGCCGCAGTCGCCGGTGCCGCAGCCTTCCTTGGCGCCGGTCAGCCCCAGCCGGTCGCGCAGCACTTCCAGCAGCGTCTCGTCGGGCTGGCACAGATATTCGACGGCGTCGCCGTTGATCGTGGTTGATACAGCTACACCAGCCATTATTTGCCTCCCGCACGCTTGTAGGCGGTAGCGGCGGCGCGTCTCGCCAGCACGCCCGCGACTTTCCGTCTGAATTCGATGGTGCCGCGCTTGTCGTCGATCGGACGGCAGGCGCCGGCGCAGATCTTGGCCAGCCGCTCCAGCGTCGCCTCGTCGAGCTTCGAGCCGATCAGCACTTGCCCAGCCTCCTCGACCAGGAGCACGGTCGGCGCCGCGGCGCCGAGCGTCACGCGCGCGGTCTTGATCGCGCCCTTGTCGTCCAGCGTCAGGTTGACGCCGGCGCTCACCACCGCGATGTCCATCTCGGTGCGCGGAATGAAGCGCAGATAGGCGTCGCCCGCGTGCTCTGGCCGCTTGTCGAGCAGGATTGCCTCGATGATCTCGCCCTTGGCGAGAGACGTGCGGCCCGGTCCGGTCGGCACGGCTTCCACGGCAATGGTGCGCTTGCCCGAAGGCCCGGCGACAATCGCCCTGGCGCCGGCCGCCACCAGTGCCGGCACGCTGTCGGCGGCGGGCGAGGCGTTGCAGAGATTGCCGGTGATGGTGCAGCGTCCCTGCACCTGCTTGGAGCCGATCAGGTTGGCCGCCTCGACCACGCC
Source organism: Mesorhizobium sp. Arg314 (assembly GCF_053714275.1). Lineage (NCBI taxonomy): Bacteria > Pseudomonadati > Pseudomonadota > Alphaproteobacteria > Hyphomicrobiales > Phyllobacteriaceae > Mesorhizobium > Mesorhizobium sp. Arg314. The sequence continues at coordinate 240,056 of NZ_JBSKBP010000003.1, forward strand.
CGGCCATGCCTTGCGAAGCGCCTTGTCCTCGCCCAGCACCGCGCAGGGCACGGCGGCGCCGATCTTGAAGCCGTCAGCCGTTTCGGTGATGTCGCTCAAGCTGCCGATCGCCTTGATGTCGACGATCAACTCGGGCTCGATGAAGCCGCCCTTCATCCTCACCAGGAGGTCGCTGCCCCCGGCCAGGATCGCGGCCGGGCCTACCGCCCTGGCGAGCTCGCCAACGGCATCTTCGATTGAAAGCGGACGTATGTAACGCATCGTCTCCCCTTGGTGGTCATAATCGGATCGCCCGTTATAAAGTGTCTGTTTATAATGACCATCCCGTTCGTGCATTGCACCATCCAAGTCAGGCAGGTTGGCCCTAATTCCTGGCCCAATTTTCCGAGCCTGGGTGCCGGGACCACTCGTTTGCGTTGAGCCGGCCGTCCGCGCCACCTCAGAGGGAGCTTCGAATTCAGTGACCAGCACCGGTCAGGTTGGTAGCGAGGATCTGGTCCGCCGCGCGGTGGCCGCCTTCAATTCCGGCGACCACGCTCAGGCGATGGATCTGTGCGAGCTTGGCCTGAAGCGGCACCCGGGCGATCCCGCGCTTTGCCATCTTCTGGCGGCCGTATTGTTCGCCAAAGCGGACCTGCCGGCGGCCCGGGCTCGCATCGAGGCGAGCCTCGCCACACGTCCGGACAATGTTCCCGCCTTGATCCTGGCAGGCAGGATTGCGCGGGCCGAAGGCCGGTTCGAAGCGGCGTTGCGGTTCCTGGATCACGCCGCGAGGCGGTCGTCCCAGGCGGAAATCCTTCTCGAGCGGGCACGCACCTTCGATCAGGCGGGCGATGCTTCGGCCGCGCGCGCGTCCTGGGCACAGGTCCTGCAAAGCGATCCGAAATCCGTGGAGGCGATAGCGCGCCTCGGACGCCTGGCGTGGCAACGCGGCGCGCCCGCCGAGGCGGAAGGTTTTCTCGAACGCGCCGTCGCCGGCGGCGGGCATCCGGCGCAATGGTTCGACCTCGGGCTGGTGCGCCAGGACATGCGCAAGTTCGAAGCCGCCGCCGAGGCCTATCGGCATGTGCTGGAGATGAGCCCGGAAGCCGCGGAAGCGGCGGTCAATCTGGGCGTCGTCCTGCAGGAGACGGGCGACCTCGACGGGGCGATGGCGGCCTATTCGCAAGCCTATCGCCTCGACCCATCCACCTTCGGCGTCATCGCCATGGCGCTCACCTCCGCGCCAAGCGGCCGGCTCTGGCTCGATGAGGAAGGGCTGCGTCGCTCACTAGAGCAATTCCAGGAAAAGTGCGCAGCGGTTTTCCGTCCGGAATTGCGTAAAAACAAAGAGATAGAGCGGTTCGGCGATTCAAAGGCTGAACCGCTCTAGCCGGCGGAGCGCCCGCGCCTGGCGCGGAACCGCTTGCGGTAGACGCCCGGCGTTGACAGGACATTCGCGACCGTTTGCGCATAGGCGGCCTGCCGGTTTTCGTCGAACACTTCGTATTCCAGTTGCGGCGCCGCCCGCGGAACCGCGAAGCATTGCGCGACCGGAGTTCCCTTGCCGAGCACGCCCGAGAATTCGGGCTCCTTCCAGATCGCCGGGAAATTGATGCCGCCATCGCTGAACCGGTCCGAATCCACTAGGCCCGTCACCAGCCTGAAGGGAAGGTCCTCGCGATTGACCGGGTGCGTCGCATAGAGCGACCAGCCATCCTCGACCTCGATGGTCCAGAAGCTGTTGAATTTGAGCGCGGCCTGGCCGGGCCTGGCGAACGGGCTGCCGGCAAGCTGCCCCGGCGTGTGGAAGCTCAGCGGCGCGCGCGGGTGGTTCCCGGTGGCGGGTTCCGGGATATTCCAGTCCCAGGAAAATTTGCCCCGGTCGACGATGACGTCGCAAGGCAGCAGGATCATGAAGCCGTAGGTCATCGCGTCGACCACCGGCGGGCATTGCTTCAGCGTGCGAATGTCGCGGCCGTGGATCGCCGAATAGGCGGTGGCGGGCATCGCGCGCAGCCAGTCCGGCAGCGCGCCGCGCGCCGGCACCGGGCGCGGCAAATGTTCCGCCAGCATCGGATCACATCGAAAAATCACACGCATCGCCGCCTCCCGGCATTGCGATACCATGCCTGCCCGCCGTGCTCCAAGCGGCGCCTGGCCAATCTGCCGCCCGCTCCGGCGTCCGCAGCCCGGCGACGACGGCGCTGTGCCGGATTGCGACGCCCGACGGCCGCCGAAAGCGCGCGTAGGAAATCATGCATCGGCCCGAAGCGCTATTCAAGAAAGTCCCGGCGCCCGTTTGATAATGTCGCGGCCGGTGCTCCAGGATGGCTCCTGGCAAAATGTGCGTAAGAGGGCGGCTCAAGAAGAATGGCCAGGAAGTTCGCATTTCTCCTTGTGCGCGATTTCACGCTGTCGCCGCTGTCGCTGTTCATCGACACGCTGCGGCTGGCGGGCGATGAGGGCGACCGCAGTCGCCGGGTCGAGTTCGACTGGCAGATCGTCGGCGAGCGCGGCCTGCCGATCCGGGCGAGCTGCGGCGTCGAATTGCTGCCGACCAGGGCGATCGGCAATCCGGAGGATTTCGACAATGTCGTCGTGGTCGGCGGCCTGCTCGACACCAACCGCAAGCTGAGTTCGGAAAAAGAGGCGTTCCTGCTGCGCGCGGCCGACAAGGGCGTGCCGCTCACCGCGCTCTGCACCGGCAGCTTCGTGCTCGCGCGCTACGGCCTGCTCGACGGCTACAGCGCCGCCGTCAGCTGGTTCCACATCAAGGATTTTCGCGCCGAATTCCCCGATGTGAACGCCCATGCCGACAGCCTCTATTCGGTCGACCGCAGCCGCGCCACCTGCGCCGGCGGCACCGGCGCCGCCGATCTCGCCGGCTATTTCGTGTCGCAGTTCATCGGCCAGAAGGCGGCAGAAAAGGCTGCCAAGATCCTGGTGCTCGATCGCATCCGCAACATCAGGGACGTGCAGCCGGTCGGCGACCTGTTTCCCGAAGCCGCGAGCCGCGCGGTGAAGCGGGCGCTGCTTCTGATGGAAAGCAATCTGCAGGAGAAGGTCTCGGTCACCGAGATCGCCAGCCGGCTGAATTGCTCGCGCCGCCAGCTCGAGCGTCTTTTCGCCACCGAACTGGGTACCAGCCCGATGGCCGCCTATCTGTCGCTGCGCGTGCACTACGCCAAGTCGCTGCTGGAAGGCAGCGACCTGCAGATAGGCGACATCGCCTATCGCTGCGGCTTCGAAAACGCCGGCCATTTCAGCCGTGTCTTCCGCCAGCACACCGGCATCACGCCGACCAATCTGAGGCACCCGAACCGCGTGGCTGCAGCCGCCGTGAAAGGATAGCGGCCGGCGACGGCCGTGGTCGCCTCGCACCCGGCCTCGCCGATTGCGCTGGCGCGCGAACGATTGCTTCCGGGTCGAGCGGCAGGTCGGCTCGTCGAGCAAAAAGCACCTGCGGCTCCAAGACAAGGCGCGCGCCAGCGCGATGCGCTGCTGGCCGCCCGACAATTGCGAGGGCGGTGGCCTAAATTCGATTCAGCCAGAGGGGCGGCCTAGCTGTCGAAGAGGCGAAGCCGCGAAAAAAGTGCGTCTTTCACTGAAGCATGAATCGATTCCGGAAATCCTTTCGGTAGCGACGCCTCGAGCTTGGTGATCGCAGCCTCGGCCATGGCCCTGATGTCCTCGATTGCGCCGGCCACGATGAGCTTCGAGAGCTTGGCCGCTTCTCCGGTCTGGACAAAATGGCGCGGTTGAATCTCGTCGATCCGATAGTGGCTGCCCCGGCCGACCGACATTGCGAGCTTCATCTGCCTGCGTCGGATCTGTCCTGCGGCGAGGCCGGGTTGTGCCGTCAGAATGTCGTAGAAAGGGGTAAGATGAAACCGTCCGCCCGACCCCAGGAAGATGCTGAAGTTCTTGGCGTGCCCATCGGTTGCGCCGATTAGCCAGAAAAGGATTTGCGCCTTTAAGACGGCTGCTTGATCGGCTGCCGGCGTATCGCTGGCCCTGAGAAGATTCAGGAGCGCTTCGATACCAGGGCCGCCTTCGCTTTGGTACTTGCGCGACGGCGGCACCGAGAGTGCTTGGCAACAATCCTCTTGCGGGATGCGTAACAACCGGCCGTCCGATGTCCAGCGGCGGTCGAAACGTTCGACCACCAGCGCTTTGGTGATCCCAAAGATTTCGATGTGAGCCGCGTTGACGGGCAGGCCGAAGGCTTCGAACAGCTTCAGGCAATAGAATTCGTTCTCGACGCTATTCGACATATCGATGCCATCCGGCAATTTGCCGATCTGTGGCTTGAGCAGATGCGTCGTCGGCGTTGTGCCGTGCGGCTTGAGCCACGTGCCCTGATGCCGAAGCAGTGCCGTCTTTTCTTGCGCGCCTGCTACCGATATCCGAAAATCGTCATCGCGATCGAGCCCGAGCGGTGCTTGCGCAAGGTTGCGAAGCAGCTTTTCGATATCATCGTCATCGACGGTTTCGCCCTCGAAAGCGCCGGTCGTATCGTTCTCGTCGTCGCCGGCGAGAAACTGCAGCGCGCCGACGCAATCCCGTCCGATCGCAGCGAGCAGATTGTAGGCGTCGGTTCCACCAGCACCAACCTTCTCCGCAACGCGGCGGCGCAACGCCTCGGAGTCGGGAAGAAGGTTTTCAAAGACAGCCGTAACCGCTTCGCCGCGATAGGCGGTTTCGCGCAAGGGCAAGGAAAGCGAGACGGGAATCGCGGGTTCCCAACTCAGCCAATTGTCGTCGTACCTGAACCCTATTGCCCCGCTCGGCTCCATCGTCAGGTAGCCAACCGGACGGTTGTTCAAGAGAACACGCAGCGGCTCGTGGCGACGGCGGCGTGGCATTAGAACAGGTCTTCGATATCAGAAATTCTTGCCGCAGAACGGGGAGCGATGCGCAACTCCAGATCGAAGGCGGTCAGCAATGCCAAGATGGTTTCGATTTTTGTCGCCGGGTTGCCCGTTTCGATAAGTGAAATGGTCTCTTGGCGCAGCCCCGCTCTCTCGCCAAGTTGTGTTTGATTCCAGCCGCGCCGCTTACGCTCGCGCTGGATGATATTGCCGATTTGCATGGGATTTCGTGCGAACTCTATCATGCTCATATTATGGTCTAATTCCGATAAAATTGCAATATCGGATTTAGCGCATAAGGAAACTTATCGGAATTGGACCATAAAGCGGATTTATGTGAATTGGCGCATAAGTGGATTTCGCGGGCCGCGCACCCCCTACCGCTCCCTGAACGCCCGCGCGAACGAGTCCATCATCGGGCGTACCAGATATTCGAAGAAAGTCCGGTTGCCGGTGCTGATGAAGGTGTCGACCGGGGTGCCGGGATAAAGCTGTTCGGCCTTCACGCCGGGGGGCAGGGCCTCGGCGATCTTCAGCCTGGCGCGGAAATAGGGTTCGTGGGTGGCCTCGTCGATCAGCCGGTCGGCGGAGATCTCGCTCACCGTGGCCGGGACTTCCGGCGTCAGGCGCGTGTTGAGCGCGGAGAGCCTGAGCTTTGCCGGCTGCCCGACATGCACCTGGTCGATGTCCTTCGGCCGGAGCCTGGCGTCCACCACCAGGCCCGATGACGTGGGCAGGATTTCCATGATCTTTTCGCCGGGCGCGACCACGCTGCCTTGCGAATTGTAGGTCGAAGACACGACGATGCCCGCCGCCGGCGCGGTGATCGTCGTGCGCGTAAGCACCGCTTGCGCCGCGCGCATCTGCTCCTCGATATCGGCGAGGTTGGTGCGCACATCGTCGAGCTTGGTCAGCGCTTCCTCGACGCGCTGCGTGGTGGCGCGTTCGGTCTGCGCCTCGGCCTCAACGATCTGCGTGTTGGCCGAGTCGAGGTCTGCCTCCAGCGCGCCGGCCTGGCCGACGAGGTCGGCCTCCGAGCGCAGCAGCTGCGAATATTCGGTGCGGTTGGTGAGGCCCTTGTCGAGCAGGTCGGTCTTGATGCCGAGCTCCTTCTTCACCACCTCGGCCTGCTGCTCGATTGCCGCCTTTTGCGCGTTCAAGCCTTTGACCGACTCGCGATGCATGGCGACGCGCTGCGCCAGGATCGACTGCTCCGTGCGGAAGCGCGCAAGCCTGGCGTCGAATTCCTTCTGCTGTTCGCGGATCAGGTTTTCGAACTCCTGCTGGAACGGCGCGGGGGCGGGCTCGGCGATCGGCGCCAGCCTGCCCAGCCCGTCGCGCTCGGCCTCCAGCCGCGCGGCACTGGCCTTCAGCGCGATCCACTGCCGGGTCAGCCGGTTGAGATCGGCCTCCGGGGCGGTGCGGTCGAGCAGGATGACCTCCTGGCCTTCGCGCACGCGGTCGCCTTCATGCACCAGCAACTGCCTGATGATGCCGCCCTCGCGATGCTGGATGAGGATGTTGCCGCCGGTCGCCGCGATCGTGCCTTGCGTGATCACCGCGCCGGCCAGCGGCGCTTTGGCCGCCCAATAGCCGAAGCCGCCGACCAGAAGTGCGATCGCCGCGTAGCCGGCGAAGGCGGTGCGCCGGAAGTCGGTGCGGGGCCGGCCTTCGAAGGTGAGGCTCTGTGTCATCGTCTAGGACCCGTGCCGGATGGTCTGCGAGGCGCGGATGATCGGCGCGAACGATCCCGTCACCACGGTGTTGCGCTGCGCGCCTTTGCCCTTATCGACAGTTGACTGCCGCAACACCTCGGCGCTCGGCCCGAACGCTTCGATGACGCCGCCGCGCAAAACCATCACGCGGTCGCAGGCGGCGGCAAGCGAAGGGCGATGCGTTATCACGATCGTCGTTACGCCCGCGGCGCGTGCGGCCGCGAGCACCGCTTCGAGCGCCGCTTCGCCGGCGCCGTCGAGATGCGTGCTGGGCTCGTCCAGAACCAGGATGCGCGGATTGCCGTAGAAGGCGCGCGCCAGTCCGATCCGCTGCCGCTCGCCGCCCGACAGCGTGCCGGTGATCGCGGTCTGGTAGCCGTCGCGCAGCGCCAGGATCAGCTCATGCGCCTCGGCGCGCCTTGCCGCCCCCACGATTGCCGAATCGTCGGCATGCGCATCGAAGCGGGCGATATTTTCACTGACCGAGCCGGGGAAAAGCTCCACCTCCTGCGCCAGATAGCCGACATGCCGGCCGAGCTGGGTTTCGTCCCAGGTCCTGAGCTCGGCGCCGTCGATCCTGACCGAACCGCCGCTCGGCTGCGCTGCCCCGACAAGCAGCCGCGCCAACGTCGATTTGCCGGCGCCGCTCGGACCGACGATCGCCACCGCTTCGCCGGCGCCGATTGCGAAACTCAGCCGCTTCAGGATCGGCTCGGCGCCGAAGGCGGCGTTCGCCGCGACGAAGAAAAGATCCTGCGCCGCAATCGCGCCGGCCGGGTCGGGCAGGGTAAGCTTGCGCGCCTCTCCCGGCTGCGCCGACAGCGCGGTTCCCAGCCGCGTCCATGCGCGCCTGGCCTCGACGATCTGCCGCCAGGAACCGATCAGCTGGTCGAGCGGCTGCAACGCGCGCGACGACACCAGCGAGGAGGCGAAGATCATGCCGGCCGTCATCTGGCCCTTGAGCACCAGCCAGGCGCCGGCGCCGAGGATCGCCAATTGCAGCATCATGCGCAGCGCCCTGGAAACGCCGCTGAAGATCGCGTTGGCGCTGGCCGAACGATCATGCAGGACAAGCGCTTCTGCCACATGCCGGCCCCATACGCGCGCGGCGTTTTCCACCATGCCCATGGCGCGCAGCGTCTCGGCATTACGGGCAAAGGCCTGCTCGGCCCGGCTGGCCAAAGCCGAACGCTCAGCCGAGCGCGCATCGTTCCTGCCGATGGCAAGCTGGTTGGCCACGACCAGCACGACGAGCAGCACCACGCCGCCGAGCGTCACCCAGAACAGCACCGGATGGATCAGGTAGAGCAGGCCAAGGAAGACCGGTGCGAAGGGCAGGTCGAACAGCACCGAAACGCCGCGCGAACGGATGAAGGCGCAGACCGAGGCGAGGTCGGTGAGTGGCGACGGCGCATTCCTGTCGCCGAGCGAAGCCGCGAAAACCCTCGCGCCCAACCTGTCGTTGACCGTAGCCGCGATGCGCTGGGTGTAGACGGCGCGGATGGCGTCAAGGAAGCCGAGGAAGCCAAGCGCCGCGATCGCGATGACCGACAGATAGACCAGCGTCTCGACGCTGGAGGAGGGGAGCACCCGGTCATAGACTTGGAGCAGGTAAAGCGGGATCACCAGCAGCAACAGGTTGATGAGCAGCGAGAACAGGCTGACATCGGCGAAGGCGCGGCCGAACACCCTGCGCAGGGAAACGGGCCGCGGACTGGTCGGAGCACGCTCTCGCGACATCGCCCCGGCCGCCTAGGCTGTGTGCTCGCCCGTGACGTTCAAATGGCTTTGCTGCACTTCGTTCAGCGTGTAGGCGTGGATATAGTCGATCTTCATCTCGGCCGGTGTGGCGAGATGGTCCGGCGGCGCGCCGGCCTGGCCGCCGACCGCAAGGTCGACCAGCATGTACATCGGCTTGTTCATGTCGGACGGCGTCGCCGCTTCCGCGACCTGCACGCCGTCATAGGTCCAGACCAGCTTGTCCGGCGTCCACAGGAGGCCATACGTGTGGAAGCCGGCGGTGTCCATGACGTTCACCGTGGATCCCACCGTCGTGTGCTGGCCCGTCTGGTTGGTGTGCGCGGTCACCAACAGCGAATTCGGCTTCTGTCCGTACATTTCCATGACGTCGAGCTCCGGCGGCCACGAGCCGTCCTCCGGCAGCAGCCAGAAGGCCGGCCAGGCGCCGGCGTGTTCGGGCAGGTCGGCCTTCATTTCGAAATAGCCATAGGTCTGCGAGAACGAGTCATGCGTGGTCAGGATGCCGGAGGTGTATTCGTAATTGTTGATCAGCGGCTTTATCTCGGCCGGCGCCTGCGCCGCGGTGATGCTGAGGACCCCGTTCTGGACGCTGAACGGATGCACCGAGCTGGTCGGGCCGTAATTGGCATCGATGTACCACTGCAGCTCGCCATTGCGGGTGAGCGTGCTGCCGTTCGGCGCGCCCCACCAGAAGTTGGTGTCCCAGGTGCCGCCCTGGCTGCTGTGAAGGTTCAGCGTGTTGAACTCGTCGCTGAACGACAGCGTCATGCCGGACTTGTCGATCGGCAGCTGGAAATTGTTGGGCTGCAATCTGTCGATCGTGGTGTTCTTGAATTCGAGGATTTCGCTCGATCCGAGGTTCAGCACCACATTCGGTCCCGCCTGGATCATGGCGTCGTGGACGGCGGCGAACGACGTGAATCCGTAGCCATCGAGCCGCACGGCATCGTTCGAGGCGAAATTGACGATCGAGTCGCTGCCGTTGCCCTTCGCGATGATGAAAGTGTCGGCACCGCCGCCGCCATCGATCAGCACATCGTTGCCCGCGCCACCGTCCAGGGTCTGGCCGCCCGCCGTGGCGGTGATGATGTTGTCCAGCGTATTGCCGAAGGCATAGTTGTGGGCGTTGGTGACGACCAGGTTTTCGACATTGCTCGGCAGCGTATAGCTCATCCATGTGTTGATCGTGTCGATACCCTCGCCAGGGTTCTCGACCACCTTGTTGCCCGCCGAATAGAGGTAATAGATGTCGTCGCCGGCGCCGCCATACATGGTGACGTTGACGCCGCTGGTGGCCCAGATGGAGTCGTTGCCTGAAGTGCCGTTGAACGTCCCGGGCGAGGACGCCGAAAGCCAATGGTTGGAAGCGCCGCTATAGTAAAGAGGAACGCCTATCGCGTTGACGACGAAGCTCATCGGACACTCCTTCCTTGGTGGCGCCAGGCTTTCAGGCCAACCTGCAAGCCGGCCTATGGTTCCAAGGATTCGCGTCACAGTACAGATAAAAAATTACCGCTCATCGATTAATGTTTAGAAATAAACATAATAAGGGGTTTCTAATACAATCTAGGCGCGATAATTACACCCTGAACTACTCAATTTTACTCAATATCGCAAAGATCATGCTGAAATATTGGACAAGATGCTGCGAGTGGGCTGCAATTTGACCCGCGCGGCGGCGTGCCATGAGCGAGGAGCCGAGTCGCCACAAGCGCGACGGTGGACATTCGAGCCGGAATGCTATTTCGCTTTATCCGCCTCTGGTGGGAAGCACGTGATGCGCGTTGAATTTCACGGGTTGCTATTCGAGCTTCCTCAAGGACGGGAAGACATAACCGACGACTTGGATGACAAGTGGCCGCCTACATTGGCCGGCTCCTAAGGTGTCGGCGCACTCCAGTTCTCGATAGCCCGTTGCAAAAGTGGCGAACCTCCCAATGTCACCATCGGCGACTTGCGCGGGATGCTCACCAGTTTCGGTGCAAGCTTGCCCGCCGGGCAAAAAATTTGACAGCCTTTGTCGGATCGGCCGTAGCCCGCCCGTCCTTGGGGCATCGATCAACGAAACCAGAGAGGAAATCGAGACATGCCGAGCACTATCCACCTGCATCGCGTCCTGGCGACCAAGCCGGAGAAGGTCTACCGCGCGTTCACCGAGGCCGATGCGCTGGTGAAGTGGCTGCCCCCGAACGGCTTCACCTGCACGGTCGACCATCTGGAAGCGAAGGTCGGCGGCACCTTCAAGATGTCCTTCCGCAACTTCACCACCGGCGACAGCCACGCCTTCGGCGGCGAGTATGTCGAGCTCGTTCCCAATGAAAGCCTGCGCTACACCGACCGCTTCGACGACCCCAACCTGCCGGGCCAGATCGAAGTGACGGTAACGCTGAAGAAGGTTTCGGTCGGCACCGAGATCAACATCACCCAGGCCGGCATCCCTGACGCCATCCCCGCCGAAGCCTGCTATCTCGGCTGGCAGGAATCGCTGCGCAACCTGGCGAAGCTCGTCGAGCCGGAGATCAACCAGTAGGTCTACAAGCGCGGCGGCCGGCTTATCCGGCCGCCAAATCGGGGCCGGATGGCTGCAGGTGTCGAGGCTACCTCGACACCTTGTCGCTGGAACGAACATTGGAGATTGGAAGTATGGCGCTCAAGCGGATGGACAACGTGGGTATCGTCGTCGAGGACCTCGGCCGGGCGGTTGATTTCTTTCGCGAACTCGGCCTCGAGCTCGAAGGGCGGGCGACGATCGAAGGCGAATGGGCCGGACGTGTCACTGGCCTGGGCGATCAGCACGTCGAGGTCGCCATGATGCGCACACCGGACGGCCACAGCCGACTCGAGCTCTCCACCTTCCTCAGCCCGGCGGTCGTTGCGGATCACCGCGACGCTCCGGTCAACGCGCTCGGCTACCTCCGCGTCATGTTCACCGTAGACGACGTCGACGAGACGCTCGCAAGGCTCCGCAAGCACGGCGCCGAGCTCGTCGGCGAAGTCGTCCAGTACAAGGATGCCTATCGGCTCTGCTACATCCGTGGACCCGAAGGGCTCCTCTTCGGACTCGCCCAGGAACTCAGCTGACATTTTCGCGAGCGGCGGTCTAGCGAGCGGCGATCGTTGCCGGCGCCGCCTTACCCAAGGTAAGTAAAATTTCACCAAGCGCTGTTACAAGCCGCTGCCATGGATCGCAACAAGAACAACGACCTCTTTGTCCTGATGGCGGCGCTCGCCGCCATCGCGATCTACAACATCGCCTGCGGCATCGAGACAGGCGAAGTCCGCGGCAAGTTGCATTGGGTCGCCCTGGCGGACGATCCGACACGATTTTGGAACATCGTGGTCGGCAATTCGATTGTCCTGGTGGCTTCGATTGCCTTTCTGTGGGTTCTTTGGGTGCTCAATTCGCGCAGACCCGGATGATCCGAGGCGGCGCTTCCTTATCTCACACCGCCCTTGTGATGCCGCCGTCGACGCGGATGTTCTGCCCGGTGATGTAGGCGGCCCCTTCCGAGGCGAGGAACGAGATTGTCGCGGCGATCTCTTCCGACGTGCCGTAGCGCTTCATCGGGACGCTGCCGCGCCGCTCTTCGGTCGCCGGCAGGCTGTCGATCCAGCCGGGCAGCACATTGTTCATGCGGATGTTGTCGGCGGCATAGGTGTCGGCGAAGATCTTGGTGTAGGCGGCAAGCCCGGCGCGCGCCACGGCCGAGGTCGGGAACATCGCGCTCGGCTCGAACGCCCAGGCGGTCGAGATGTTGATGATGACGCCCGATCTTTGGCTTTGCATAACCGGCGTCACCAGCCGGGTCGGGCGCACGGCGTTGAGGAAATAGGTGTCGATGCCCTTGTGCCAGTCCTCGTCGCTGATCTCGATAATCTGCGCGCGCGGCCCGTGGCCGGCACTGTTGACCAGCACGTCAATGCGCCCCCAGCGCGCAATCGCGCCGTCGGTGAGGCGCTTCAGATCGTCGTTCGACTGGTTGGAGCCGGTGACTCCGAAGCCGCCGAGTTCCTTGCCCAGCGCCTCGCCCTTGCCGGAGGAGGACAGCACGCCGACCTTGAACCCGTCCGCCGCCAGCCGCTTCGCCGCCGCGGCCCCCATGCCGCTGCCGCCCGCCGTCACCAGAGCTACTTTTTCACCTGCCATGTCGCTGTCCACTCGCTGGAATTGTTGAAAGCGCCTCTGTTAGCATGGACCGGGCAGGGCACGAACGGGTTTGGATTGCGCCAACGAGGGCTGGTGATTGGCGAAAGCCGCGGAACTGCCGATCTCCCCCCTTGCGGGGGAGATGGTCGGCAGACCAGAGGGGGGTGCTGTCCCGCCGACATATTGGCATTTATCCATGCCTCCAACTACCGGTAGGCTGGCATCCAAGCATTGCCCGCGCCGCGTTCCGTCACACCCCCCTCTGTCCTGCCGGACATCTCCCCCGCAAGGGGGGAGATTGGCGGTTCGCGCGCCTCGCTCAAACCTTGAACATACTCATCACCATCTTCGATATCTTCGCGCAGCGGCCGGGCTTCACATCGCCCGCTTTCAGCGGCACGCCCTTGCCGGCGGCCACCGCCGGCTCGAACCAGCCGCGCAGCGCCTGGTCGGTGGCTGAGTAGCCCCAGTTCACCAGATCCACCGTCTCTTCGCGCCCCAGGAAATGCAGCGAGGTGCCGATATCCGCCGGCTGGGTGGCGGCGGTCTGCACGAAATTCGGCTCGCTCGCGTCCGGCTTGCTGGCGATCGACCAGAAGACGCCCCGCGTCGACGCGTAGTCGGGCCGCGTCGCGTCGTTGGGCAGGCCGCTGTCGTCGGCGTCCTTGGCCGCCTGGAAACGCGCCACCAGATCCCGGCGCCGCAGCGAGCGCACCTGGTTGTCGGTGGTGTCGAGCACGCGTTTCAGCTGCGAGAACCAGTTCCGGTAGCCCGCGTTCGAAGCCTGCCAAGGCGCGCCGGCATCGCTGACCAGCAGCCAGCGGCAGCGTTTCAGCGCCGGCTCGATGCCGTGATTGTCATAGACGCCGCCATCGGTGAGCACGGCGCGGCGCGGCGGCACCGGCGGACCGACGCTCGGGTCGAGCTTGTCGTTGTTCCGCGCGAAGGGCGTGAGGTCGAGCCGCAGTGGCGACAGGAAAGGCGGGAAGGCCGAGGAGGCGGCCACCGCGGTCGCGACCGGCAGGTCGGCTTGGTATGCGACGCCGATGCGGTAGTCGGCGATATAGCGCCGCGACAGCCGAAACAGCGAGCCGGTGCCGAGATTGCTGGAGCAGAACACGAACCAGGGCTTTTCCGGCAGGCTTTTCAGCATCGGCCTCGAGCCGTTGAACAGGTGCCGCTCGTAGCAGGCGGCGACTTCGCGCGCCGCGCTCGATAACGGGTTGAACAGGCCCTTAAAGATCGACGGCGCGTCGAGGAAGACCTGCGAGAATTCCAGGATCCTGTCGAGATAGATATCGAAGTTGGTGGCGACGCCGTCGACAAATTTGAAGCGCGGCCAAAGCACCGCCAAGAGCCCGGCCGCGATCGAGCCGCCCGAGACCGAGCTCACCATGTCGAGTTTCTGGAGCAGCCCAGCCTCGTTGAGGCGGCACAGAGCGCCGGCGTGGAACAGCATAGCGCGGTAGCCCCCGCCCGACAGGCAGAGGCCGAGATCGTAGCGCTCGGCCTTGCCGTCGGTGCCGTCCATGCCAGCTGGCTGTGCCCCGCTATCCGGCGCTGCCGTTTCACTGGCCATGAATGACTCCGATCGTTCGGCTGGGGCGGGCTGGTTTCAGCGCACAATCCAGCCCAGCGCGGCCGTTCTGGCAAGCTGCGGAATCGCGGAATGTCGGGAGGTGTGCTGTTGATGGCGAAAGCGGCGAAGCTGCTGATCTCCCCCCTTGCGGGGGAGATGTCGGGCAGGACAGAGGGGGGTGTGAAGGAACACCACCTTTTTCGTGATACATCCCAACCGCAACGTTCCGCCACTGTATGTTGAGATGCTGGCGGGACAGCACCCCCCTCTGGCCTGCCGGCCATCTCCCCCGCAAGGGGGGAGATTAAGGGCTCCGCCCCTCACAGTTCCTTCTCGGCCAGTTCCCGGAACCCATCCGGCACCGAGCGTGTGCCCTCCAGCGCCACGGTGCCATAGCCGACCGCCTCCTTGCCGAAACGCTGGCGGATCTTGTCGATGGCGCGGTCGGCGCCGAAGCGGGCCTGCCCCTTGAGGCTGCCGGGCTTGAGCTTCTCATCGGCGAGGCCGAGCGGCAGTTCGAGCTGCAGCTCGGCATGTTCCTCCAGATGCGAGACGGAGATGGCGAGCAGCGAGATGTCCCGTTCGCCCGGATGGGCGACAAGCACGCCGCGCACCAGCTCCTCGGCGATCTCGGCCAGCATCGCGGTCGCCTGGATCGGCTGCTCCAGCGTCACCGAGCGAGTGACGGCGCGCAGATCGGCGAAGCGCACGCGCACCGTCACCGTGCGCCCGGGCCGATCCTTGGCGCGCAGGCGGCTCGCCACGCGGTCGGCCAGATGCAGCAGCGTCGGCACGAAGATGCGCGGCACCGCGGGCTTCCTGCCCAGCGCCGATTGCGCGCCGGCGGAATGGGCGCGGCGATGCGTCTCCAGCCGGCGCGGGTCGCGGTTCCAGGCAAGCGCGGCAAGCTTCTGGCCGGCGGCATGGCCGATCAGCCGCTCCAGCGCGCCGCTATGCGTGCGCGCCAGCTGCCCGATGGTCTCGACACCGATCTCGGCCAGCCTGGCCTTGGTGGCCGGGCCGACGCCCCACATCAACGTGACGGGCAGGTCGTGCAGGAAGGCGAGCTCGGTGCCGGGCTCGACCATCACCAGACCGTCGGGCTTGGCCACCTGCGAGGCGATCTTGGCCAGATGCTTCGTCTGCGCCACGCCGATCGAGATCGGCAGACCGAGCTCGGCCTTCACGCGCTGGCGGATTTTCCGCGCGATCTCTTGCGGAGGGCCAAACAGATGCGTGCAGCCGGCGACGTCGGCGAAGGCCTCGTCGATCGAGATGCGCTCGACCACCGGCGTGAAATCGTCGAGCACCTTGATCGCGGCGTCGCCGAGGCGCTGGTACTCGGAAAAATGGCCGCCGACGAAGATGAGCTGCGGGCAGAGCTCGCGCGCCCTGCGGCCGGGCATGCCGCCGCGCACGCCAAAGACCTTGGCTTCATAGGAGGCGGCCAGCACCACGCCGCCGCCGACGGCGATCGGCTTGCCGCGCAGCGACGGATCGAGCAATTGCTCGACCGAGGCATAGAAGGCGTCGAGATCGGCATGCAGGATGGTGGCGGCCGCTGCGGTGTTGGTGGCGGCCATCGCGCGCTCCCATGGCCATTTGTATGGCATTGCAGCATTAGCTGCATCTATTGTAAGGGGAATTGACAGAACATAAAGAGAACAAAAGAAGTTCTGTGTCAAGCCGCCACGCTTCAACGTGCAAAGTTTCCACAACCAGAAGATACACCCGCAGATAGTGCACAGGTAGCGCGCATAATCTCCCCCGGGGAGAGGTTGCCGCAGGCGACAAAGGGGCGCCGCGTGGCGACCCGTTCTTCGCTTAGGGGGTGCCGCAGGCTTTACAAGACAACCCCTCTGATCGGTTGCGACGTCTCAACTCCAGGGGCGACGTTTGCGCTATGCCGGCTTGGCGTATTGTTCGGCGCTCAGCACCTCGATGCACTGGAACGGCTGGTTGCCTTCCACCCAGGCGTCATGGCCGGGCGGGATGGTGTAGGAAGTGCCGGCCTCGAAGGTCTTTTGCGTGCCGTCGTTCAGCCGCACGGTGATCGATCCGGACACGACATAGCCGACATGCGAGACCTGGCAGCTGTCGGTCTTGACCACCGGCTTCACGCATTCGGACCATTTCCAGCCCGGCTGCATGTTCATCCGCCCGAGCGTATAGCCCGGCAGCCGGACGATTTCCACACGCGTCTTGGCGGGCGCGCGGACCTCGTCGGGATTGTCGTGCGATTTGGATTCGAATTTTGTCACGTTCGTTGCGACTTCGGCCATGGTTTCCCTCCCATGAGTGAAGCGGAGCCTGACGTTGCGATCGTCGGCGACCGCGACCGTATTCATACGCCTTGTTATGAGGAATTGCTAATATCAACAGGGCGGTCCCGAGGGTTTGCCGGGTGTCGCGGCCCGGTCTGAAGGTGGTCTGGCGGGGGCGGGCAATACTAGAGCCATTCCAGGAAAAGTGCGTAGCGGTTTTCCGTTCGGAATTGCGTCAAAACAAAGAGATAGAGCGGTTCGCCGATTTCGATGATTTCGATTCCGGGCAACGGCGGCCGAAAGCGTTTGTTCCGGGCCTCGGACGACGGTCCCGGGCCTTGTTCGGACTGAAGTCTCACCCGTCGAACGCAGAGGCCCGAGGCGTCGATTTCCAGGCAACAACAGCGGCATCAATTCATTGGCTAGCAAGCCGCCGGACAAAGTCCCTTCATCGGCGGTTGACCACGGCGTGCCCGCCATTCCTGCGATATGGCGGGCACTCCTTTCCCTGGAACCGCTCCTGGAGCTGCTGGCCGTGCAACCCGGCAAGATGATCGCGAACCTGTTTGCCACGCTGCTTCTGGCAGGCCTTGTCGGCGGCGTCTTCTTCGTCTTCGGCAGGCCGCTCTGGCCCGAGCGCGAGGCCAGGATGGTGATCGTTCTGCGCATCGATCCGATCGCGACCGGATCGGTGCGCAAGGCCTGCCTCGAGCCATGCCTGCCGGCCCGCTTCGATCTCAGGCTCGCGCCCGCCAGGCCGCCCGGGTGAAGTCGGGCGCGGGAACCAGTCCGCGCCTCACGCCGTTGATTGAGCGAAGGGATGACGCCGGCGGAGGCCGCCATGGATCATTTTGAACTCATCGATCTTCTGTGCGTCATCGACGCATGCGCGAGCGACCGTTCTGCCGGGCGCCTCGTGCCGATGTCGAAGGCTGTCGAGGAACTGCGCGTGCTGACCGGAGATTTCATCTCGTCGGACGAGGACGCGGCAAACGCCTTGACCCTGGTTGCGCTCGATCGGGGCTGCGCGGTGCTCTTCGACGAGCAAGCCGGCGCGGATATCGTGGACGAGTTGTGATTTCTCACCTCGCCAGGGTGATCATCCGTCCCGCATACATGTCCCGGTTTCCGAGTTCGGCCGTACAGTCCGACTTCACCGCGGAGTTCCCCGTCATTGCGACAGTGTCGCCGACCAGCCGCAGGCAACTGCCCTGGGCGTTCATGTCCGAATTTCCGGTGTAGGTGATGGCGGCGTCAGGGGCGTAGATGAAACCGCTCACCAGCGATCCGGATCCGCCGTTCAGCGTCAGCGCCTGTGTGTTGCCGTGCGCCTGGTAGATGGTGATGCCGGCGTATGGGCCGCCGGTCGGCGGCGAGAGGTTCACCTGCTCGTTGGCGTTGATGTAGAGTTGCGAGTTCTCCATCAGGAAGATCGTCACGCCCTGGCCGCTCAGGCTGCCGTTGCCGCCCGGCTTTATGGTGACGTTGCGCAGGATGTAGGTGCCCGGATTGAGGGTGATCTTTCCCGACAAGGTCTTGTCGCAATAGGTGCCCGGCGAGAGCGTCACCGTCTTGCCGTTGGGCACCGGCAGGCAGAGCGTGTAGGCGGGAGGAACGACGTCGGCCAGCGGATCGAACGAGGCATACTCGTTCTCGTGCGGCGCGCCGCAGGAGAGGGTGGCGCTGGGCGGCGTCAGCCCTTGCGTGCCGCCGACCGTCGAGACGCAGCCGGCGCTGACGATCGCCGAACCGCCCCGGTTGACGGCGTCGGCGGCGTCCGAATTGGCGGCGATGACGCAGGCGCTCATCGCCACATTGGTCGAGCCCTGCAGGTTGACCGCGCCGCCGGCGTGCTGATTGAGCGCGAGCACGCAGGCCTGCGCGCCGGGCTTGATCTTGACCGAGGCGGAGCGCGTCGCCTGCCAGGCCGGCATGCTGCTGAGGAAGGCCGGCCGGCTGATGCTCGACGACAGCGAAATGAAGTAGGCGCTCGGAGCGCCGCTCGCGCCGGCCTGGAAGGCGGCGAGGCTGCCTGATAATTCCTGCGCGTCGGCGGCGCTCATATTGGCCGCGAAGAAGGTCTGGCCGAGTTGCTGCACGTCGCTCGCCGACATGCTCGGCTGGTATTTCGTGCCGATCGCAAGGCCGGCCGCGTCGAGCGAGTTCTGCAACTGCGCGGCGTCGTCGCTGGTGCCGATCAGGTCGATGGAAGCTGCCAGGCCAAGCATCACCGGCACCATGGCGACCGCGGTCGCGACCGCGAAGTTGCCGCGCCTCGAAGCCCAAAACCGTCCGAACATGGAGCCCGCCCTCGTCGTATATCAGAGAGTGATATGCGCGCCGTCTCTACGGAGGATTTCCAAAAAAGATAAAATGCAGAACGCGCTAAAATATTAGCTTTTCCCGGTACTTAAGTCTTAAGTCCTAAGTTTTATGGGCCTTAAGTCCTAGAGTGCGCGGCGCAAGATGGGGACAGCGGCCCGCTGCAGTCCTACCGGCGCAAGTCGAGCGAAATAATTAGGCATTCCTTCATACGGCAATGATGACGTAATGGCTGGGATATCTTGGGTGCGCTCGGCCATGGCCTATTCAGGTCGTTTCTTCAGACATCTTTTTTCTCGGCTCGTCGCTCGACGCTTTTGCAAAGGCAAGGGCGGCAATGTCGCAACCATATTCGCGCTTACCTTGCCGGTCGTCGTGGGCGGCGCGGGGCTCGGTGTCGAGACGTCCTATTGGTATTATTCCAGTCTGAGGCTGCAGGCGGCAGCGGATGCCGCTGCCTATGCCGGCGCGCTGGAAAAGATCCAGGGATCCGACATCGCGACGATCACGGCGGCCGCCACGTCATCGGCCGCCTCGAACGGGTCGGGCAGCGGCACCATCGTCGTCAACACGCCGCCGGCGTCGGGGCCGAACACGGCCAAGAAGGCGGTCGAGGTCATTCTCAACCAGAACCTCGACCGGATCTTCACCTCCATCTTCACGCAGACCAAGGTGCCGGAGCAGGCGAGAGCGGTGGCGCTGATCACGGACGCCTCCAAGGCCTGCGTGCTGGCGCTCAATCCGACGGCCTCGCAGGCGGCGCTTTTCTCCGGCAGCACCAGCGTCAAGCTCTCGGGCTGCTCGGTCATGGCGAACTCGAGCGCCGCGGATGCCATCAAGGTGCAGGGGTCGGCGGGTCTCCAGGCCGACTGCCTGATCACGGTCGGCGGCGTTTCACTGAACAATCCGGTAACCACGGTTTGCCAGTCGCCGATCACCCAGGCCTTGCCTGCGTCCGACCCTTTCTCCAGCCTGCCGGCGCCCGCGGCCACCACCCCGTGCCAGAAGATCAACGGCAACAAGACGACGCAAACGATCCAGCCCGGGACCTACTGCAGCGGCATGAACCTCAACGGCAATGTCGCGCTCTCTTCCGGCGTTTATGTCGTCCAGGGCAATTTGAAGATCAACGCCGGCGCGGTAATAACCTGCGCCACACCCTGCACCGGGGTGACCATCTTCATGGCAGGCAGCTCGACAGTGAGCATGAACGGCAACGCCACCGTGAACCTCAGCGCGCCGACCTCGGGCACCTATTCCGGGGTGCTGTTGTACGGCGACAGGACGGGAACGGCGGCGCAGAGCACCTTCAACGGCACCGCGACCTCGCTTTTGACAGGCGCCATCTATTTCCCCAGGCAGCAGGTCAACTATCTCGGCAATTTCTCGGGCCAGAACGGCTGCACCCAGGTCGTTGCCGACACCATCCAGTGGTCGGGCAATTCGACCATCAACCAGGACTGCTCGAGCCTTGGGATGAAGGACATCCCGGCCGCCCAGTCGGTTGCGGTCGTCGAGTAGCGGCCATGCGGCTACCGGCAATCCGTTTCGGTAGGGACCGCGCCGGCATCGCCGCGGTGGAGCTCGCGATGGTGATGCCGGTGCTGTGCGCCACTCTTCTCGGCGTCGTGGACGGCTGGTCCTATGTCACCAGCTCGCTGGCGATGCGGGCAGGCGTGAAGACGGCGGCGAACTTTGTGATGGCCGGCGCTACCGACGACAACGCCACCCAGGCCGTGGCGCTGGCGGGCTGGGAGCACAAACCGGGCGACGCCGCCGTCGCGATAACCCGCATCTACCAGTGCGGAACGACCGTGGTCACCTCGACCACCATCTGCAGCGGACAGAAAGTGCCCTCGGTCTTCGTTCAGATCCAGGCATCGGGCACCTGGATTCCGCCCTTCTCCTTCGGCCCCTTTCCGGACAACACCGCCATCGGCCATCTGCAGGTGGTCCGTGTCCGCTAACCAAAGACTTCTGGCATTTGCCGGCCATGAATCGGGTGGCGCCGGAATCGAGTTCGCGCTTGTCGCGCCCTTGCTCATCATGCTCCTGTTCGGCATCTTCGCCTTCGGCTGGTCGATGAACAACATATCCAGCGTGCGCTATGCGCTGGAGGCGTCCTCGCGCTCCTTGCAGCTCAACAACACGCTGACCCAGACTGACATCCAGGCGATCGCAACGCAAAAACTGCAGGCGCTCGGTCTGCAGAATGTGAACGTCACGATCGCCACCGATCCCGCGAGTGGCGGCTTCTGTATGGCACATGTCAACGCCAGCTATGCCTTCGTCATCAGCTTCCCCTATTTCAGCGATTACCCGATCAGCTACGCGACCACGGTGAACGTGCCGCTGGCCAACAGCGTGAAAGGAGCTTGCCCTCAGTAATAGTTGGACCTGAATCGGCGACTATCGATCGCATCTTTCCTCATCATGCTCCTAGTCGGCATCTTCGCCTTCGACGGGTTCAGGCGTAGATCAGCAGCCGGACACCGTGGCACCGGCGGATCAGGAAGCGTCTTCTTCCATTTAGTCACGCCGAACCAAGCGCATTCCGCTCGACCGGACTTGGCTTTTGCATCGGGCAGACGTTGCGAGTTTATGTGGTTTTCCCGAAGCAAGAATGTCTTTGGGACCATGGTCTGGCGAGACAAGGGCCCTCTTTGTTCCAAATGGCCCAAAAGCGTTCGGCCCTTTGTATTTCCTTTAAATTTCAATGTGTTAACGAGGTGTTTTGCGAAAATCACTGGACGGCGGTTGTCCTGCTCTCATTTCGCGACCGCAATTGCTTAAAGTTTATCCGACGCCATTAGGAAATTCTCATAAGAGGCTGCCTAGCGGTTGGGCCATGACGACGATTCATCTGCGGAGAAGCACAATGACATTGCGAAAGACACTTCTAACATCCCTTGCCATTCTGGCTCTAGCGTCGGCTCCAGCGCTTGCCGGCGGCAATGGCGGCGGCCACGGCAATGGCGGCAGCCATGGCGGCGGCAACGGCAATGGCGGCGGCAATGCCGGTGGCAAGGGCAACAGCGGCGCCTCGCATGGCAAGTCGGCTTCGGCCTCGGGTCAAAACAAGGCAACCGACGACAGCTCGACCGACGACACGACCACCGCCGCCACGCCCAAGGAAAAGAACATCCACGCCAAGCTCGGCCGGCTGAACTCGCTGCAACGCAACATCAACGCCTACATGAATTCCAAGAGCAAGAAGTTCGCCGGCATCCAGGCTTACGTGACGCAAGCCGCGGCAGCCCAGAACGCGCAGGCCAAGCTCGACGCGGCAAACGCTCAACTGGCCGCCGACCAGAGCAAGCTCGCCGATCTCACTCAGCAACTCGCCGACCTCAATGCGACCAACACGACCGGCTTTACGACCGCACAGCAGGCGGCTCTCGATGCGCAGATCGCCGGCGTTCAGGGGCAGATCGATGCCCAGAACACGGCAATCACCGCCGACAACCAGGCGATCACCGATGCCCAGACCGCGGTTGACAACGCGCCTGCCCCCACCGATGCCTCGTTGGATGCAGCTCTTGGCGACATGGCCAACAAGCCGGTCGACGCCGACGTCACCGCCTGGGCCAAGGATACGCTGGCGGCCAAGATCGACGCCGCAGCCGCTGCCACGACAACTCCATAAGGCCGGTCGAACCGACCAGAGGGCGAACCAAAGCGCCGCCGGCCAAGGCCGGCGGCGTTTTCTTTTGCGATAGGCTCGCCGCGGCAAGCCGGGCCAATTTCGGCGGCGCGTCAGACCTCAGTCGCCTTGTCTTCGGCGACGCACAGCACCTATGTCATGGACGCGCTCTCCGTTCTTGCCCTCCACGGCGCATGGTTCGGGTTCCGCCATATCCGGCGGAATCGAGCCCAGAAATGGGGAGTTCAGGAGACGACAGTCGATTCCCCCCGGGATGTAGCTGTTCCTTCATCGAGCCCGCCACTGGTTCAGGCCAGTAGGCGGGCCTTGATGGTCGGGACGAAACAGGCCGGCCTAATGCATGTCGCCCAGAAGTGTGCAGCGGTTTTGTGACAACGACATGCATCAAAGACTTTGAAGCGTTTCACCGTTTCACGGAAACGGCGAACCGCCCCCTCTCTTTGTTTGACGCAATTCCGGACGGAAGGCTGCGGCGAGGCCGCCGAGCCTTCGCACCTTTGCTGGAATTGCTCTAATCGGCGTGATCGAGCAGGCGGGTGGCGTTGGGGCGATCGCGGCCGTGTTTGGCGCCGGCGTGATCGATGCCTTCCACCGTGATGGCGAACGTCCCGTTCTCGGTCCTGCCGATGAAGCCCTTCGCCTTGAGGTACCACAGGTGAAACTCCAGGTGCTCGCGAGGGCAGCCCGACAGGCGCTCGAGTTCTTCGTCACCGATGCCCGGACTGTTGACGTCCCGCCGGCGCCTCACATAGAGAAGCGACAGTAAATTGGCCTGGATGACGGAGTCCCTTTCAACGCCGCCACCGTCGCGCGCTTCCTGCGTAAGTTCGTGGCGAAGGCCCAGATGCTCGCGGTAGAGGATGTCGTACTGGGCCCGCTTGACCGGATCCCGCAGCGTATTGTGGGCTTCGACGATCTCGCTGAAACGCGCTTCATTGCCGGTTTCCCGATTGTCGGGATGGTAGCGCATGGCAAAGTAGCGGAAAATCCGCTCGATTGTTTCAGAATTGGCGTTCGGGCTTATTTCCAGAGTTTCGTAGTAGTCAATGAACATTTAATCGTGCTTCCGAAATTACGGAAACCACTCCCCCCGAATCCAAGCATTGCCCAAATGTTGCACGTATGCAAGGCGCGAGGCCGGCTTTGACGCCAGTCATGCGAAAAGCCGTTCGCTTCGCGGCAACCCCTCCATTCAGGGTTAGAAAAACCTCCCGGCGGGCGGAACCAACCGCGCGAGGCTTTCGCCCGAAGGCTGCGCCGACCTAAGTGCGTCATAGCTAATAAGATTTGCAAGGTGTAGACTTGAGTCGGGTTTACAGAGGCATTGGGAGGACAACAAAATGCCACGGGTGTCGGAGCTCTTCTTCAAGACGGCCATCATCTTTTTCCTTCTGGGCATCGCCATAGGCATCAAGATGGGCATTTCGGGCGATCATGGCGCTTTCCCTGCGCATGCGCATTTCAACCTTCTGGGCTGGGTCACCAGCGCCATCTTCGGCGGCTACTACGCGCTCAACCCGGCCAAGGCCGAGAAGCGTCTCGCCATGATCCACTACGGCCTCTACACGCTTGGCCTGGTGGTGATGCTGCCGCCGCTTTACCTGAAATACGCCTATGGAATGGACGCCGTCGAGCCGATCCTCGGCATTGGTTCGCTGATCGTCGCCGCGGGCGTGCTGGTCTTTGCCTTTGTGGTGTTCTCGCCCGCCCAGCCGGTGCGCTCGCCCACGGCTGCCACGGCGCGCTAGACTGCCAGGCAAAGCGGGGGCTTCGCGCCGACGCCCCGACCAAGGACACCGCAAGCCGGGCCACTTGCGTTGCGCCGCATTAACTTGGTTTAAGGGCGGCCCAACTGGCGGCGATGCAAACTGATTGCGCCTCGGGAACCAAACCGAGGCGCAGCCCGCCTTCTGCATTCCAGCAATGCGAGGTGCCGGGCTATTCAGCGTCGGGAGAAAGGATCATTGCGGGCTTGATGCCGCCGGCGCGGTTAAGGCAGCAGCCTCGGGAACAGCAACGAGATGAGAGCGTGGACGATGCCGTCGCGCTCGAACGGACCGGGCATTTCGGCCGGCGCCGAATTGGTGTCTGCCTTGCTTTCGTCGATCACGCGGCTTTCGCCGTGCACGAGCCAGAGCACGGCCACGAAGTAGCCGGCCTGCAGCACCACGGCCGCCAGAAACGACCAGCTGATCGCCATCCAGATCGATCCCGTGGAAGTGTAGGTCCAGCCCAGGATCACCAGAAGCGTTGCCACCATTCCCACAAAAAACTGCGGAAAATACATTTGCCCAACCGAGCGCCGCGACCATGTCCGATCGTCGACGATCTCGCCCATACCTCTACCCGTCATGACCCATGCACCTTTTCCGGGTGGACCGCAAGCTTGAACAATTTGCGAGCGGCCCCGTCGCCCTTTCGTCCGGCCCCAATAGGACCACGGACGCAGGACTTCCGTTGTCAGAACTGAGAATTCCGCCATATCGTTCCATGTGGACTAGCATTCAAGGAATGCCTAATGGAGCGCGGTGCATGCGCGCGCGGGTCCATGCCTCGCAAAAAAAGGCCCGCCGGTCGGCGGGCCTTTCTCGTCATGCCGTCCGCATCAGGTCAGGATCAGCACGATCCTGTAAGTGTCGGGGTCGACGATGACGATGCGTCCGTCGGCCAGCACGAAATACTCGTAGGCTTCATAGGCAGGCACGATCTTGACGATGCGGGCCGGCAGGCGATGCAGACGCACCTTGTGGCGCGGCACCTCGATGCCGACCGAGATGTCGAAGCTGACATCGCGGACCGGCTCGACCTTGGTCTCGTGGATGATCTGCGTGACCTGCGTTCTCTGCTCCACCGTGACGTTGTTGATCGAGGCGGTCTTGTTCTGGTCGGTCCCGACGTTGGTGTTGCCCTGGGCGTTCTGCTCGGTCTTCATCTTGGTATTGCCGCCCTGGGCGTTCTGCTCGGTGTTCGTGCCAGTCTTGCCCTGCGCCTGCTGCTTTTTCTTCAGCTGCGTATTGTCGTTGACGCCGGCCTTGCCCTGGGCCTGCTGCTTCTTCTTCAGCTGCGTGTTGTCCTGGGCGTTCTGGTCGGTATTGGCGCCAGCCTGGCCCTGGGCCTGCTCGTCGGTCTTCATCTTGGCCTTGCCCTGAGCCTGCTCCTGTGTGTTGGCGCCGGCCTTGCCCTGGGCCTTCAGCTCGGTCTTCGACTTCGCCTCGCCCTGCGCCTGCCCGCCGGCCTTGCCGCCCTTCTGGCAATCGGCCTGGCCAGCGGCACAGTTGGTGTCGCCGCTGGGCTGCACGGATTCGGTCTGCGCCATCGCGGCGCCGCAACCGACGCCGAGCGCGATCATGCTCGTCATAAGCAGGTGTTTCATCGGATTTCTCCTCGGAAAGTTCGGTCCCTTCGCTGAGAAAACCCGGCCCTGAAAGCATTGTTCCGAAATTGTTTCGCGAGCGCTGGTGACGTTTTGCAAAAAAACGGCGCCGGCAAATTTTTGCAGGAACAAGGCCTGCCGGGTGGCGTTACGCCAATGCCTACCGGCTGTGACATCGCAGGCGCAGCGTGAGAGGCAGTCTACCCATACGAAGGAGAAGATCGATGAAAATGCATCTCACAACCGCTGCCGCGGGCCTGCTGCTTCTAACCGGTATCGGCGTCGCCGCCGCTGAGGACGTCATCATTCAGCCTGAGCAGGAAACCGTCATCCGCGAATATGTGCACAAGCAGCCGCTGGCCTCGGTCGAGGTTCCCGGCGTCAAGCTCAGCATCGGCAGTGTCCTTCCCGATACCGTCGAGCTGCGCGAGGTGCCGAACGTCAAATACCGTTATGTTGTCGTCGACAAACAAACGGTCATTGTCGATCCCGGCACGCGCAAGATCGTCAAGGTCATCCAGTAAAATCCACTCGCCCTGAGTGACGGCCTGCTGCCGGTACGGCGGCGGGCCGCTAACCAGTAGCAATTCGTTACCATATGCTAATGGAACCTTCGCTCCGGGGTCGCGTTGCCGCTGCTGTGTTCGCATTTGCCTCATAGAGAACACAAGCATGCGCAGGATGCGGGAATCGGGCGGCGGCGAAACAGGCACGGGTGGGGGAGGAGTCTAACCGACATGTCGAAACGAGAAATCGGAACATCCCGTTCGCTCGGAATGCGGGTCGCCGATCTGAAAGCCAGGATGCGGAACGCCCGGATCACCGAGCATGAGATGAAGACCTTCCAGAAGGTCGCTGCCATCATGGGGGGCGCCGAGGGCTCCCTACGTATAGACGCGGACGATCTGATCGCCGCGTCCTTCGTTACCGAGGCGCTGGGCGAATCGACGCCGAACTGACAGCGGCCCTCAGCCGAAGATCACCAATCGATACCAGTCGACGGCCCGCAGGGCGACGGTCCCCAGGCGAACGGACGCCAGGGCACCCGGTTGCTGCCGCGATCCGCCGGCTAAATTCTAAAACTTATAGGCAAGGCCGATGCGCGCGGCACTAGTCAGTGCTGCGCTCCGTGCTGCGCTTGGCTTTCGCGTGCCCGGTTGCGCCTGATCTTCGCTTCGCGCAGGACCGCCACCGGATCGGCGCCGGTCCACTCGATCCCCACTTTCCTGGCGAAGACCAGGAACGCCTGCCGCGCCTTGTCGAGCTCGATCTCTGCGGCCCACGCCGCCTCGCAGGCCCGCATCGCCGCGGTGTAGCTCTCGCCCCGCTTGACCGTCGGCCATTCCTTGAGAAAATTCTGCATCTCGGTGAGCGAGGCGATCTCGCGCTTGAAGCCGGCGCCGACGGCGATGGCTACAGGGGCTCGAAGTTCGATGTCGCTTCTGATGGAACCTTCTTGCATGACGGCGGCGCCCTTTGGATTCAAAGCCTTGAGGATTCAAAGTCTTCCAATGCGGAGCCGATGCGAAGGTTCCGCCAAATCAATTAGTCGTCGCTGACGGAACAACGCCCTGCCGACGGCGTTTGCCCCGGGAGCTCTAATGTTCGACCTGCCGATGTTTCCGCCTTGGCGGAGGCAGGGTGGAGCTCGCTAACGCAACAGGAGAGAAATGATGAAAACCACCTTCATTCCAGCTGTCGCCGGCCTGGCTCTGATGGCCGGCATCGGCATCGCGGCCGCGGACGAGGTGATCGTCACCCCCGAGCAGCAGACCGTGGTCAAGGAATATGTCCACAAGCATCCGATCGCCTCGGTCAACGTGCTCGGCCTTGAGCTCGGCGTCGGCTCGACCGTGCCTGACACCGTCGAGCTGCAGCAGGTTCCGGACGTGAAGTATCGCTACGCGGTCGTCAACGACCACACGGTGCTGATCGATCCTGGCACGCGCCGCGTCATCCAGGTGATCCAGTAGCACCTGGCGGGCTGAAGGGCCCGATTCTCTCCCCGTCGCATCGGTGGGAGGATCGGGCTCTTCTGGTCTTCAGGCATATCGTTTAAGCTGAGCAGCGGTTTGGGAGGCAACGAAACGCGGTTGGAGGAATCGTTGCCATGCATCATCCACATGTCGAATCACCCGATGTCGTCCGCCAGGTCGACAGGTTGCTGGCCGAGCGCGGCGATGGGCTGCTGTCGGTGGGCCAGTTGATCGCGCTGCTGCGCGAGCGGACCGGAACCGATCGTTCCGACGCCGATCTGGCGGCATTGATTGCCAAGAAGGCCGCATATCTCGGCATCACGGTGCTCCCTGATCACAAATAAGCGATCAACCACCTTGCCGCAGGATGCGTTCGCGCGCCGTGTCTACACCCAAGACGCCGCCCGAAAATTCGGCTAATGTTCGCGCCGGGGAACCGTCCCAACCTTAGGAGGCGACAGTGACGGACGACAGGCACGAACGCATTCGCCAGCGCGCGCACGAGATCTGGGAGCAAGCCGGCCGGCCGGAAGGCGCTCATATGGAGCATTGGGACCAGGCGACAGCCGAGGTCGACGCCGCGGGCAAGCCGAAGGCGAAGAGTCCGAAGAAGGCGGCCGCCGCCAAGGTGGAAAAACCGAAAGCGGCAAAGGCCGAAAAGCCGGCCAAAGCGGACAAGCCCGCCAAGGCCAAGGTGACCAAGCCCAAAGCCAAGGGCTGAACCATTTCGGCGGCCGGTTGGCCGCCAGGCCTCCATTTGATCTGCGGGAAGGTGAGGGTGCGGCGGTGTCGCGCGCCTTCGATGATTCTGGTCGCCACCAGTCCTTAGTCGTGTGCAGAAGTAGCGGTTTCCAATATTGGAGATATTGAATGGATAAGCTTGGCGCCGGCGGGAGTTTACTGACTATCCCGGGTTATCCCTGTGTCATCCCGACAGCCGCGTCGCCGAACCGCTAGCGCCCTCCTTGCTTCCTGGCGTATTGCGCGACCGCGCAGAGGAGGGCAAGCGCGGCGGTATCGCAGGCGGCCCGCGACGGCGACGGACCCTTG
This sequence comes from Mesorhizobium sp. Arg314, assembly GCF_053714275.1. Taxonomy (NCBI): domain Bacteria; kingdom Pseudomonadati; phylum Pseudomonadota; class Alphaproteobacteria; order Hyphomicrobiales; family Phyllobacteriaceae; genus Mesorhizobium; species Mesorhizobium sp. Arg314. Next base: position 268,760 of record NZ_JBSKBP010000003.1, read on the forward strand.
GCGAAAAGGACCGCGTCCGCGACCGGAACCGTCAGGCCGTGCTTTCTGGCAAATGAGGTGACCTCGTAGGGCTGATCCTCGGGTAGTGCGCCGATGTCGATTTGCGGTTGCATCAAACGTGTTCCTCCCTGGTACGCGGCCATGCCCTCCTTCGCCTGAGAGGAATTAACGCCCGGCCGCTCACCCGCGTCCACCAATTGGCGATTGTGTGAAACGATGCATTTGTCGAGGCGCAGAGCCAAGGGTTGCAGCGGCATGATTGTTCGCTTTTCGGGCGGCCTGAGTTCTTCCCTTCTCCACAGCGGGAGAGGGGAGAATGCTCCTCACCACGCATCGCTCGACCTGGCAAACCGCACGCCTGCCACAATCATCGCGCTCTCGCATTCGCTGATCAGCCTGAGATTGCGCAAATACCGCGCCACCGTTTCCGGCAGCCAGGTGGCGCAGGCCTCGACATAGGCCCGGCCATGCACCAGCGTGCCGGTCGAAAGACGCTCGTCCTTTTCGGCGATCACTTTCAGATATTGCCGGATGAAGCGGATGTCGTCGGCGATGTCCTGGCTGGCCATGCGCCAGGCGCCGGCGAGGCGTTCGCGCTCGTGGGGCGCCAGTGGCGACAGCAAAGGGCGGGACAGGTCGGCAAAAGCGGCGTGGTTCGCGGTGTTCATGCAAATCCCTCGAAGGAAGGGAAGTATCGTACTTTATGTACGAAAAACGATCAAGCGGGATTCGTACAATTTGAACGATACGTCGCGCCTTGAGGCGAGGATCAGGCGGGGCGCATCGCAAAGCCTTCGAGCTGCGCGCCGATTTCGTCAAGCGCCCGCCCTAAAACCGACTGAACCATTTCATGCCTGTCCGGCTTGAGCAGGTTCAATCCCTTCCGCAATGCTTCCCGCCAGGCATCACCGCGCTCCCACGCTTCCGCGAGAGCCAGTGCAAGGTCATCCTGTCTGCGCGTTGTATCCAGCGCTTCGACCAGCAGGCCGGCCTGATGGAGGTCCTTCTCGCGCTTCGCAGCGGCGCTTCGCTCGCGGCGAGCCGCCACGATCAGCTTGTGGACGGCGAAGCGTTCGGGCGAGGGGACAAGCACCGGCACGCCGGAGCGATGGAGCAGCACCGTCCTCACCGGATCGCGGATCAGGAAATCGAGGAAGCGCAGCGGCTGCGCCGAAGCGCCGCCGAGCGAAGGCATCGGGCTCGCATGGTCGGCATGCTCGTCGCTGCCCCGGTTCTGGGTGAGGAATTCGATCCGGTAGCGCGAGGCGTTCTCGTATTGCGTCGTGCGGCCGGCATCCGTCCGGTGCGGGATCTCGCGAAACGTCGGGTCGACCGCCTTCAACACGCCGATGACCGGCGGCATGCTGTCCTCCACTTCGGCCGAAACGGAATGGAACTGCGCGAAGTCGGCATCGCCCGTCTGTAGCGCGGCGCCTGGAAGGCGCACACCCAGATATCCAGCATAGGTCTGGAAGGCGACGGTGCCGACAAGCACGGCGCGCAGCCGGAAGAGCCCGGCCTTTTCCAGCGCCTCGATGACATCGCCGGTGAAAGGTTCGGATGCGGTCAGGCCAGCATCGCGGACAAGCGTGGAGACCAGCTTGCGGCGGCTCCTGAGATCGTCCTTGATCTCCTTGAAGGCCGCGACCCGCATGGCGATCTCAGGATCCTCGGCCGGACCGACATAGCGCCTGGTCTTCTTGGGGCTGGTTTCCTCGAAGTACCAGTAGTCCCGGCCCTTCACCGGCACGCGCACGAAATTGCCCGCTGTCGAGAAATCCGTCTCGAAGGAGGCGTCCAGGCTGCGCTGCACCAGCTCGGCGTAGAGGGTGCGATAGGCGAGATCGATGGTCTTCATGGCCGCTCCCGGCTCGCGCGAAGCGTTATAAGATTCCTGCAGCTTTCTTATAATTGCGCGTCGTCAGCTTCGATTGCAAGATCGTTATAAGAAAATTGTGAAAATCTTATAACCGCCGGACTTGAAGGCCGTCCACGCCGTCGTCCAGTCCGAGACCGGCCGCGACTGGGAGAGCGGTCGCATGAGTGCCGTCGCCAGTCGACGCCACCTCACATATCGATCATCGACCTTTTCACCCGCCCGATGATCGTGATCGCGCCCTCCAGCTCCGGCGGCGGGATATCCAGATACGACGCCGGCTGGAATGGCGGATTGTCGTTCGGGCGCCAGCGCTTGTAGGTGGCCCGTCCCGTCTCGTCTGAAATGACGTAGCAGCCATTGGTCACCAGCCGCTTGTCGCGCAGGTTGACGAAGATGATCGAATCCGGCGGCGAGATCTTGTTCATCGACGGGCCGTCGACGCGCAGCGCGATCCATTCGCCTTCCTCGAGGTCGGCGGTGGGGATCGTCGGATAATCGGAAAGGTTGACCACGCTGTCCTGGCCGCCGAGCTCGCCGGCGCTGATCCACGACACGATCGGCACGTCGACGGTGACGGGCGAGGGCATGAGATTGACCGGAGCCGCCTCGGCGCCATCCGCGTCAAACAGCAGCCAGCCGGGGTCGACGCCGAACAGCCGGCCATATTTCTCCGCAGCTTTCCGAGACAATGGCCGGTTGCCGTTCTCGTGGCTGATCAGCGTGTTCTTGTTGATGTCGCGCAAGGCGCGCGCCGCATCGCTGGGCGAGGCATAGCCGGCCTGGGCGCGCGCCTGCTGCAATCTGTGCCGGGAATCCATCATCGTACAAAATGCCTGAAATTTATCGTCCAAAGTGTACGATTTCGCTTGCACGCCATTCGTACATAACGTACGCTTAGCGCATGAATGAGCATCCCGCAAGCATTTCCGCACTGCCCATGATTCCGGCGCCCACCATCGGCATGACGGCACGGCCCGCGAATATCTCGGAGCTGCCCACGAATATTTCGGGGCTTATCGATCGCTGGCACAGCATCGGCGCTTTCGCCGCCGATGTCGGCTGCGGCTACGAAGCCGCGCGCCAGATGCGCCGTCGCGGCCGCATCGCGCCGCAGCACTGGCCGCATGTGGTGGCAGCAAGCCGCCGGCTGGGCATTGCCGGCATCAGCTACGAATGGCTGGCCGGCCGTCGTGCCGCTGCCGCCATGCAAGGGGAGGCGGCATGAACGCGCTCCCGTCACCTTTGGAATTCCAATCGTCCGGACCGTCCTCCTCCCCGGTCCGGGCGCATTCCGGGGCGCTTGCCCCGGATCCGGTCGAACCGCCCGCACCCCGGTTCACCGGAACGGCCGGAGCCGCTCCTCCCCCGGCTCCGGCCCCCAATTCGGGCACAAGCTGCATCCGCACCGAGGACGGCACCGTCATCCTGTTCGACCGGGTAACCGGCCGGGCGGTGTCGGGCCTGACGCGGGCCGCCGCCGAAGCCGCACTCCTTCGACTGCTAGGCGCGGCCTGAACCCAACCCTTTCGCTCACCTGACCTGCGGCCTCGCGGCCGAACCCTGGCGCTTGGCCCGCCCGAGCCCAACCCTTCGCAACGCCGAGCCCTTTCACAAGCCCAAGCCTTAGCAATCAACGGAATGAGAAGATGGCAGCCGCCTACACCGAAAAGGAAATCGACGAGATCGCCGCCTTGCTGAAGGAGGGGCTTTCGGCCTCGCGCATCGCTGGCCGCTTCAGCGCGCTGCGCGGCTGCCCGGTCTCGCGCAACGCCATCATCGGCATCGTCCACCGCAACGCCGGCCTAAGCGCCATCGGCTTCGCCAACCCCAAAGGCGGCCGCGCCGGCGGCCGGCCAAGGAAACATGCGCGGCCGGACCGCCCAGGCAGGCGGGGCAGGGTGGCGGCTGGAGCGACGACGCTCTCCGAGCCGGCCGCGCTTGCCAGATGTGCCGAGTTGGTGGAGGGCCCCCGCGCCGGAGCTGCCAATCTCCCCCCTTGCGGGGGAGATGCCCGGGAGGGCAGAGGGGGGTGCTGTCCCGCCAGCGTACCCGTCCATGGGGTCGTCACGCAAACAGACCGCGTCCCCACTAGCCCCAAGCCCAAAAAACCCAAGCCGCGCAAACCCGCGCGCACTTTGCCCCCGGCCTGGCTCGCTCCCGGCGAGCGCGAAAAATCCGAAGCCCGGCGCTACAAACTCCCGGCGCCGCCGCCTCCTGTCGCGCCCGGCCGCCAGCCGCATGTCGCGGCGATGCGCTTCCTCGACTGCCTGTTCGGCCGCTGCCGCGCCCCGCTCGACCTCGGTTTGCGCGAAGAGCCTGAACACGACCCGCCCGGCGCGCGCCCCGGCCCGGACATGCTCTGCTGCGGCCTGCGCACGACAGGCACGCGCAGCTACTGCGCGCATCACCATGCGCGGTTCCATGGGCATCGCGGGAGGGGGATGTGAGGGTAGTGGAATGGCCAATCTCCCCCCTTGCGGGGGAGATGTCCGGCAGGACAGAGGGGGGTGCTGTCCCGCCGACCCTCTGTCTTGCCTATCCTCAATCTATCTAGTCGTAGCGTTGTCGTGCCTACAAAGGATTGGCGAGGCTGGCGTTCCTTCACACCCCCCTCTGCCCTGCCGGACATCTCCCCCGCAAGGGGGGAGATCGGACGTCGCCTCGGCTTTCGCAAATCGCCAGTGTTGCAAGAAAAGCGCCTGCGCCAAAGCTGCCAATCTCCCCCCTTTGCGGGGGAGATGGGGGTGCTGTCCCGCCAACCTCTCCAATTTCCGACACCCACAAAGGAACCCCGCCCCATGCCCCGCAAAGCAGCCAAGAAACCGCAACCTCCAAAGCTCCCCAAGGGCGAGGCCGAGCAGGTGCGCATCCGCCGCGAGGTCGGCCATGATTTCGCGCTGAAGGCCGACGCCTTCGGCCGCCAGCGCCTCACCGCCGGCACGGCGGAAGCGCGGCGCGTCTACGAGGTGTCGAATGGCGGCTACACCTCCACCGGCGGCGTCGTGCGCCTGCGCAATGTCGATCCGCTCACCGGCATCACCTCGCTCACCCGCCAGCAGCGCGAGGCCGGCCAGCGCTTTCGCGACGATTTCGAGCGCGCAGAGCGCCAAGGCCTGCAGCCGCAATCCTGGAGCGAGCGCGTCGACGCCAGCCGCATGGGCGGCGGCGTCCCGGACCTCGTGCTGTCAGCCGGTCGGACGCATGCCCATGCCGCAACTGCGCTCGCCCATTGGGAAGTGGCGGAGGTGGTGCGCAAGATCTGTCTCGAAGGCCAGTCGGTGAAGGCGCTCGCCGAACACAGCGGCGATGGGCGCGACGTGGTGGTAAAGTTGCTGAAGGTCGGGCTGGATTTGCTGGCGGTGCACTATGGGATGATGGGGCGGAAGGTGGGGTGAATATTAGAAAGTGCTGGTTGATCGCGGAATAACCATGAGATGAGATCGCTGCACCCAAGTTGGCGCAAAGTTCCTGTAAATGATAATTACCTCTAAAATGTGCCGGGTAGTGTTCCAAGGGAATGGGCGAGCGTGATTGCGACTGAATTGGCGGAAGGTTGGAAACTCTGGCGACTCTTGTCGGCTATTGCACTGGCGCCGGCGACCGGACCGTTGATCTACTGTTTCGGCATGCTTCTTGGTTCTGGTTATCCATACTCTGGCGCTGGACATATGGAAAAGCATTTTGACATCGTCCTTGCGTTGATGGTGCTGAGCTATCCGATAAGCATCGGCCTTGGCGCGTTGATCGTCGGCATCCTCTACTTCACAGGGAGGTTGACAGGCTGGAATTGCTTAGCATGGGCCTTGGTGATCGGGGCCGCGGCAGGATTTCTCTTCTCGTGGTTTGTCAATTCCTCAGACCTTGAAACCCCTCCGTCAGGAAGACTGATCGTTGCGGTGGCGTTCGCTGTAGTGGCTGGCCTGACCGCCCTGGTGTTCTGTCTGATAGCCGGATTGAAGATTAAGCAACCTGCTGGAGCGGAAGAAATGATGGGACGGAGGGCGCCATGACGAAACGGTCTTTGACCTATCTCGCCATTGTTCTGGTATCGGCCAGCATCGCGCCGCTTTCCTTCGGGCAGGCAGTCACACTTGCCTGGCTGTCTCAGTTCCCGGCGTGGCAGCCGGAGTTCGCGTCACTGCAGGTCCGCTTTTGGATATTCTTGTCGGTTGGCTTGATTGCGCTTGTGGTTGCTGCTGGGGTTATTCTGCGTTGGGTCCGGCAGCAGAACTGCGGGGATCGCTGAACCCGGGGCGACTGTCCCCAATCGCAGACGCCGGCGCTGCCCCTCATCCGCCTGCCGGCACCTTCTCCCCGTGAACGGGGAGAAGAGGGCTGGCCACGACGCCGGCGTTCATTCTCGACGCTGAAGATTGGCGAAAGCGGCGATGAAAGCCCTTTCTCCCCGTCACTATACGGGGAGAAATGCCCGGCAGGGCAATGAGGGGCGGCGCCGACCGACAGTCTTTGTCAGCGCGTTTCAACGCGGCGCCTCAAGCATCTTTCCTCAGCGGCTTCGGCTCAGTCTCCGGCACCCCCTCCCACCCAAACACACTCCGCCCGCCCAGCAAATGCGACTGGTCCATCTCGCCGGCTACAATCTCCTTCAGGCTCGGCCCCGTGACACACCGCTCCATCCGGCGCGACTCCCCGTCCAGCCTTCGCAGCGCCTGCAACTCCTCGTCTCGTCCGAGCCTTGCCTTGCCCACCGCCGATTTCAGCACCGCGATCGTCTCGTCATAGACCTTCAGCGGCACGGGGAAGGGGTGGCGGTCCTTGCCGCCATGGGCGAGCGAGAAGCGCGCCGGGTCGGAGAAGCGGTAGGGGGCGCCGTGCACCACTTCCGAAACCATGGCGAGCGCGCGCACCGTGCGCGGGCCGACGCCGGGCACCAGGAGCAGCTCCGGAAAATCCTTCGGGCCGCTTTCGATCGCCGAGGCGATGTTGCCGTGCAGGCGGCGCATGACGATGTCGCTTTCGCGCACGTCGTGATGCGCGGGCATGACGAGGTTGGGTAAGAGCGGCTGCGCGGCTGGCTCCATTTCCGGCTTAGCTCGTTCAGGCGGTGGTTCGAGCGCGGCAAGCTCGGTCAGGATCTTTTGCGGGCTCATGGTCTTGAGCAGCTCGATCTGGCCGCCGCGCGCTTTTTCGGCGCGATGGTCGGTGAGGTTGACGATCTCGCTCTGGGCTTCGCCTTCGATCGCCGCATGCGGCTGGTCGACGAAGCTTTTGAGCCCCTCCGACAGCCAGTGGTAGCGGCGCGCCTGGCGGGCGTCGCCGTTCATGCCTTGCTGCACCACCACCCAGCGCCCGTCATCGCTGACGATGAAGCCGTGCAGATAGAGGTCGTAGCCGTCCTGCACCGCCGCGCTATCCACCTTGGCGACGAGGCGGCTGGCGGTGGCGAGAGCCTCGCCGTTCAGGCCGACGCGCTCGCCGATGGCGATGAGCTCGCCCGGCGTCTTGCGCGAATGCGCGCCGCGCCCGCCGCAGACATGGATGCCGAACTCGCTCGCCATCGGGTTCAGGCCGCGCTTCAGCGCGCCGATGACCGAGGTGGTGATGCCCGACGAATGCCAGTCCATGCCCATCACGGCGCCGAAGGACTGGAACCAGAAGGGATGCGCGAGGCGGCGCAAAAGCTCGTCGCGACCGTAATGGTGGATGATCGCCTCGCACAGCACCGCGCCGAGCCTGGTCATGCGCTCGCCCAGCCATTTCGGGACCCGCCCGCCATGCAGCGGCAGGTCGGCGCTGCCGCTTCGCTGCGTCACGTATTTTCTCCGTGGATGCCGGTGAGTTAGATGGCATTTTGGTGGGGATTTGCAAGGCGGCGCAACTGCCGATCTCCCCCTGTGGAGGAGATCGGCCAGCCGACGGCCTCGTCAATAATGCCAGCCACCTAGTACCTGTAGTAGTACCCGTGGTGGTGCCTGTGGTGGTGCCTGTAGTAGTAGTGCCTATGGTGGTACCGGTGGTGATAGACGTAGTAATATCTATGATATCTGTAATGCCGGTAATGCGGATAGCGCACGACATAGCCGGGGTAGTCGTCATCGTAATAGCCGCGGTAGCCGCCATAGTACGGGCGGTAGAAAGGCGAGGGCCCGTAGTCGTCGTAATAACCGCCGAACGGGCTCATGCCGATGCCGAACAACACGCGCGCATCCGCCGGCGCGATCGTGGCTGCCGCCGTGGCAACGGCGATCGCCGAAGCAAGTAGTAGCTTTTTCATGGCAACCTCCTCCTGAAGGTTCACCCATGATAACGCTCAAGCCGGCGAAAGGTCGCGCCGACGTGCAGAATCAGCAAGATTTCAGGGCTTTGCATGCGCCGGGAGCGGTCCAGGCGCCTGGTGGGCGATCGCGCGGGGAGGCAAAACCACCCCGCGCGACAATGTAGGCTTAGTAGTTGTTGTAGTTGTTGTAGCCGTTACCGCACACTCGCACTTCCTCCACCACGCGGTGGTGGTGGCGCCAGTGGCTCACCAGTTCGGTGCGGCAATGGTGGCGGTGATGATAGCGAACCACATAGCCGCCATTGTTGTAGTAGTCGTCATTATAGACATGACGGTAATAGCGGTGCGGGTAATAGCCGCCATAATCGTTGTTATAGCCGTCATCATAGCCCGGGCCGATGCCGATACCGAGCTGCACGCCGCCGGCGCTGGCCGGCGCGATCGCGAACGCCGAGGCGATGGCGATCATCGAAGCAAGCAGAAGCTTTTTCATCGCTGCCTCCTCTTCACAATGGATGCCCCTTCGGCGGGTAAACGCTTTCGGGACGGGCGATGTTCCCGACAAAACGTTGCCGGGAAATCGCTGGAAGTCTGCCGGCGAGGAGCCGCCGCGCGCCACGACGAGAAAGCCCTTGGGCCATTTATTAGAAAATGTGCAACCGTCCGGCCCTGGCCGCGTTGCACGCCGGCGAAATATTACCGATCATCGGTCAGGCAAGCTGGAGGCTCGAGGTGGCGGCCAATCGTGGTAATGGGGTGGGTGCGTCGGAGCCGAGGCTGGCGAGCCTGCTCGCCGCTTCCAGGGGCCATCCGCGCACGGCGCTGCCGACGGTGGCGAGCGTGGTCACCACGGTCGCCGCGCTCTATTTCGGGCGCGAGGTGTTTTTGCCGATCGCCGTGGCGCTGCTGTTGACCTTCGCCATCGCGCCTGTCGTGTCCTGGTTGAAGCGCGCCGGCGTCCCGCGCATCGCGGCAGTCATCGCCAGCGTCGCCGGCGCCTTCGCCGCGCTTTCGCTGTTCTCCTTCGTCGTCGCCACCCAGGTCAGCGACCTCGCGCAGAACATTCCCGTCTACCAGATCAACATCCTGACCAAGGTCCGCGCGCTCAAGGAAAACGGCCTCGGCGGCGGCATCATCTCGCGGCTGAGCGGCGTCATCGAGCGTGTCGGCCAGGAGATCGACCGCCAGGAGCCGCAGCTGCCTTCGGCCGCCCAGGCGCCGAAGCGCGAGCCGATCCCGGTCGAGGTCGTCTCGCATGAAAAGCCGCTGGAGGTGCTTCAGAACCTGATCGGGCCGCTGATCAGCCCGCTCGGCTCCGCCGGCCTCGTCATCATCGTAGTCATCTTCATGCTGATGGAGCGGGAGGACCTGCGCGACCGCTTCATCAGGCTGGTCGGCTATGGCGACCTCCATCGCACCACGCAGGCGCTGCAGGATGCCGGCAAGCGCGTCGGCCAGTATCTGCTGATGCAACTGGTGGTCAACACCATCTATGCCATCCCCATCACCATCGGGCTCTGGGTGCTTGGCATCCCCAACGCGCTGCTTTGGGGCCTGCTGGCGCTGGCGCTGCGCTTCGTCCCCTATATCGGGCCGATCGTCGGCGCGCTGCTGCCGCTGTTCCTGGCGCTGGCGGTGGCGCCCGGCTGGTCGCTGCTGTTGTGGACCGCCGCGCTTTTCATCGTCGTGGAGCTCGTCACCGGCAATGTGATCGAGCCGTGGCTTTATGGCTCGCACACCGGCCTGTCGCCTTTGGCCATCATCGTGGCGGCGATCTTCTGGACCTGGCTGTGGGGGCCGATCGGCCTGGTGCTGTCGACGCCGCTCACTGTGTGCCTGGTGGTGCTCGGTCGGCATGTGCCGCAGTTCGAGTTCCTCGACGTGCTGTTCGGCAACGAGCCGGTGCTGGAGCCGCATGCCAGGCTCTACCAGCGGCTGCTTGCCGGCGATCCGGACGAGGCGACCGACCATGCCGAGGAGATGCTGGAGGAAAAATACCTGTTCCAGTTCTACGCCCAGGTCGCCATCCCGGCACTCTTGCTGGGCGAGCAGGACCGTGGGCGCGGCGTCATGGATGACGAGCAGCGCAGGCAGGTCGCCGACAGCGCCATGACGCTGGTGGCCAATCTCGACGATAGCGCCCAGCAGGAGGCCGAGGAGGAAGAGGCCGAGCAGGTCGCCGAGGCGGACGAGAAGGCAGCCGACAAGGAGGCGCGAGAGAAGAAGGCCCCAGAGAAGAAGGCCCCGGAGAAGAAGGTAGGTGATGACAAGCCTGCCGAGGAGGGCGCCGACGGGGATGAGATCGACCTGCCCGACGGATCGGGCGTCACCGTGCTCTGTGCTGGCGGGCGCGGCGAACTCGACGACGCCTCCGCCGCCATGCTGGCGCAGGTGCTGGAAGTGCAGGGCGCCTCGGTGTCGAAGGCGAGCTTCACGGACCTCGAACCCTTGGCGATCCGCCGTCTCGACCTGGAGGCCACCGACGCCGTCGTCATCGGCTTCCTCAACCGCCAGTCCACGCAGCACGCGCGCTTCATGGTGCGGCGGCTGAAGCGCATCAAGGCGAAGCTGCGCGTCGGCATCGTCTTTTGGTCGGAGGTCGGCAATCCCGACGACAAGGCGGCAGCCGAGCTGGCCGCAACCCTCAACGCCGACTTCGTCGCCTTCGGCATGGTCGACGCGGTGACCGGCGCGCTTTCCCACAAGGCGGCCATCATGCTGAAGCCCGCCCGCCGCCGACGCCAGCCGGCGCGCAGGAAGCAATTGCAGGCGGCGGAGTGAGGCGTGGCGCCCGCCGGTCGGCATGACAGTGAAGGATGAAAAACTCGCCGGGCCTAACCCTGATGCCCAAAGCCCACAAGGCCCGGCGAGATCTAAAACCTGATCCCCCGATCAGGACCGGCGGGAGGACACCGGCAATCTCTTCGGTGCAAGACTGATGCCAGCATTTGGTCCCGAAACGAGACAACGATGCCCTATGCCGGCGGCTTCGTCACCTTCAAGGCCGACAAAGGGCTGGCTCCGTGGGACGGATCGTCCATTAAGTGTTGCTAATGCGCTACAGCCCATTGCTGCCGGCAGCTATAAGGTTGCACATGCGGACCGACGAAGCCTTGAGGAGGACACCTTGAAGAAAATCTATGAGAAGCCTGTTCTGGCCAAGCGCGAAAAGCTGAGTGTCATCACTGCAAGGCCGTCATCTTCCATTCCAGTCTGATTTGGCCAGAAACCTGAAAGCCCGCCATCCGGCGGGCTTTTTGATTCGAGATGAAACGCGGCGGAAACCCGGGGGACCTTCCGCCGCCCGGCCAACGCCCTAAGCATCGCAACCCGTCGCCACATCGCCTCTCATTGTCGCATCGCCGCGTGCAACGCATGCGCTCATCAGCTATGCCGTCGCGAGCCAATCCCGGCGAACCGCAGGAGCCTTCGATGACCAGACCCACCATCCTCAAATTCGGCGCCGTCGAGCATGCCGAGGCCGGCGACCTGCCGGGCTGGGTCGTCGTCGAGGGCAGGCCGACCATGCAGACCGCCGTCCAGCACACCACCGAGGACGGCAAGGTGATGTCCGGCACATGGCGCGCCTCGCCCGGCACCTACCACGCCACCTACACCGACTATGAATTCGTCCACATGATCGCCGGCCGCATCGTCATCACGCCCGACGGCGGCGAGCCGGTCGAGGTCGGCCCCGGCGACGCCTTCGTGGTCGAGGCCGATTTCAAAGGGACGTGGAAGATCCTCGAGCCGGTGACCAAGCATTTTGTCGTTGTGGTGGGGTAAGGGGGCGGCTCAATCTCCCCCCTTGTGGGGGAGAAAGCATTTTCCTGCATTTGCGAGTGGGCTCGTCCACGAGCAAAGTGCTTGGAAAATGCCAGAGAGGGGATTTCCTAGGGCGCAGGCGTTCTTCACAGCTGGCGCTTTTCCCCTCACTTGCGATTTCTAACACTTAGCTTCGCTAAGATGTTGAAATCGCTTTCTCTCCCACAAGGGGAGAGATAGGGGCGCCGCCACTTATCTCCCCACCTTCGAAATCACCCTCTTCTCCACCTCCGGCTCCAGCGATTTCGCGAAGGGCGTGGCCATATGATGCTGGTCGCGGAACGCGAGCTTGCCGTCGATGAAGACGTGGCAGATGGTGGCGCTGCAGAAGCGGTCGGTGAGGTCGACATAGCTCGCATTGGGGACGCTGTTGACGATCTCTCGCTCCACCGCCGCCATCCGGTCGTTGGCGGCATAGGCGCGCGTCTGGTCGCAGCGCGAGGGCGTTTCGTCCCGCCAAAGCGCCCGCGCCACGCAGGTGTCGACATTCGCGTTGTTGAACGGCACGTCGCGGATGAAGGCGACCTTGAGGCCCGCCTTGCTGAGGCTGGTGAGCGTGGAGCGCAGGCCGGCCCGCCAGTCGGCGTCCTGGCTGTCCGTGGCGCCGCCGCGACCCGCCATCTTGCGGCCGCTGGTCACCGCCAGCTCCGAGATGACCACCAGCGCCGGCCTCGCCTCGATGATCTCGTCGATCGCTTGCTCGCGCCAGCGGTCGCATTCTGCGTAGGCGCGCTTGAGCTCGGCCGACCAGACGCTGATGCGCGAGGCGCGGCAGGAGTTCTTCAGCCAGGTTGCCACCCGGTAGCCTTTTTTGCGGCCCGCCTCGATCAGCGGCGTCGACCAGTGGTCGGCGTGGGAGTCGCCGAACAAGGCGATGACGCGCTGGCCATCGCCGAACACGCAGGGTTTTGGCGTCACCGTCTCGTAGTCCAGCACGCAGCCCGCTTTGGCGCGGGCCGTGGAAGGCTCGGCCGCGCTCGCGGCGATGATGCGCTGCTCCGGATCGAGGTCGCGCACGGCAAGCCTGGCGTTGCCATAGGCGGCTGCGACGCCGGTGCCGGTCAGGAGGAGGGCCGGCACCAGCGCCCGCGCCGCGTTGGCCATCAGCCAGCCGTTGCGACGGATCGGGTTCTCGATCAGGTGGTAGCTGAGGGTCGATAGCGCCAGCGTCAGCGCAAGGCAGAGCAGCCGCTCCGCCGCCGTCAGCTCCGGCGCCAGCATGCCGGCATAGACGATGACCGGCCAATGCCAGAGATAGAGCGAATAGGAGAGCTTGCCGATCCATTGCAAAGGCGGCAACGCCAGGGCGGCATTCACGCAATTCCATTTGGAATTGCGCGAGCCGTCCCTGGCGCCGGCCGCTCCCGCCTTGAGCAGAAGGACTGTGCCGGCCACCGGCAGAAGCGCCAGAAAGCCGGGGAAGGGAGCGTCCTGGTGAAAGGTGAGATAAGCGACCCCGATCATGGTCAGGCCGGCCAGGCTTAGCGCCCGCCCCAGCAGCGGGCGCTCCTGCAACAGCCGTGCCGGCGCCATCGATGCGAGGCCGCCGGCGGCAAATTCCCATGCGCGCAGCGGCGAAAAGTAGAAGGCCCAGGGCTGCGACACGCTCGTCAGCCAGGCACAGAGGACGAAAGAGACAAGGCCGACAACACCGATCGCAACGACGATGGCGCGCTTGCCGGGTTTCAACCAGGCGGCCAGCATCAAGAGCGCCGGCCAGGCGAGATAGAATTGCTCCTCGACCGACAGAGACCAGTAATGGATGAACGGGTTGCTGGTAGCGTCATTGGCGAAATAGTCGAACGACCAGCGGATCAGCCACAGATTGATCATATAGGCCGAGGCGAACATCGCGCCCTTGGAATAGAGCGCCTGCTCTTCCGGCGACAGGATGACGGCGCCGGCGGCAAGTGTCGCGGCGATGACGAAAAGTGCCGCCGGCAGCAGGCGCCGCGCGCGCCGGGCGTAGAAACGCAGGAGGTCGAGCCTGCCGGTCTCGGAGATCTCGGCGACGAGATGGCGGGTGATCAGATAGCCCGAGATGACGAAGAAGATGTCGACCCCGGCAAAGCCGCCCGGCAGCGCCGCCAGGCCGAAGTGGTAGGCCACGACGCCCGCCACGGCCAGTGCTCGCAACCCTTCGATGTCGGGCCGGAAATCCTGCGTCGATGCTGACACGAATACGAACCTCGTGAATGGTCGTTCGTATCCCGCCTGTTGCAAAGCCTCGTCCCTACGCGCCGATATCGCAATGCAACAAATCTAACGCAGTGCAACATAAGGGGAGGTGGGCGAGGGCGCGCGATGGCGCTGCAACTGCCGATCTCCCCCACACAACAAGGGAGAGATGCCCGGTCCACTCTCACAGCTGCTTGCGGAGGACGGGCAGGGCAGAGGGGGCGTGAAGGAACGCCGACGCCCCTCCGGTCGTCATCCGAGGGTCTGCGCGCGTCGCTTCGCTCCTTGCTTCGCCATAGGATTGACGAGACAGGGCCCGGCCCGCATTCACGCCTTCTTCAGGAACTCCGTCTTCAGCACCAGGCCCTTGACCTGCTTGGTGTTGCATTCGATCTCGCCGGGATTGCCGTTGAGGCGGATGTTCTTCACCAGCGTGCCGCGCTTGATCGTCTCGGACGTGCCCTTGACCTTGAGGTCCTTGATCAGGGTCACGGAGTCGCCATCCTTCAGCGGCGTGCCGTTGCTGTCTCTTACCTCTGTCATGGCGGGTCTTTCATCGGTTGGATGGCCTGCGCTCGCCTATCGCGCCGACCAGGGTTGGTCAAGCCACGCTGGAACTGCCGATCTTCCCGCAACGGCGAGATTGGCCGTCGAGCGCGCCGACGGATCTCCAAGGCCGGATCAATGCCTTGTCTGGCCGGGCGGGGAACTCGTCAACGAGCAGACCGTGCCCCTTGGGCCGAAGCCGCAGGAAGGATCGCCGTCAGCGAGATGCGATCCGATGAAGCGGCCGTACCAGCCGGTGAAAGCCAGGAAGACCAGCATAAAGGCAACCGCCAGCGCGATGCCACTGGCATCGCCGCGTTGCAGACGTGGCCGGATAAACCGCCGTAAACGGAGCCGCATGCCAATCCTCTTCGCCGAACATGTAGGCACGGACTTGGGAGCCACAAGCGGAGCAGAACGGCATGGTTAGCGATCATTGCATCACAATGGGGCGCTCAGCCCGCTATCGTCACCTCGGCCTCGATCTCGACCGGGAAATTCAGCGGCAGCGCGGCGACGCCGATTGCCGTGCGGGCGTGGCGACCGATCTCCGGCCCGAAGACCTCGAGGATAAGCTCCGAAAAACCGTTCATCACCGCCGGCGTCTCGGTGAAGCGCAATGCCGAATTGACCATGCCGTGCACGCGGCACCAGCCGGTGATCCGGTCGAGGCTGCCGAGCTCGCGTTTCAGGCTGCCGAGCATCGACAGCCCGACCTTGCGGGCCGACGCCCGCGCCTCGTCCAGCGACACGCTCTCGCCGACCGCGCCGAACGGACCGGCAAGCGAGCCGCCCGGCTCCTGCGGCCCGTGACCCGAGATATAGGCGCGGTCGCCGCGTATGTTGACCCAGGGAAAGGGCAGCACCATGCCCGGCGGGAGTTTCAAGGGCGGTGGCAGCACGATGCCGAGCGCGGCAAGCTTTTCGTCGGCACCCGGCATGGCATGGCCTCCTTGGGAGTTCGTCTTGAAGCGCCATTGCAGCGCCGTGGCCGAGCTTTCCGGTTCGCCGTCCACTCGTCAAGGATGACTTGAGGGCCCGAAGAAACTTGAACCTGAAGAAGAATGGCTTGGCCAAAAAGGGCCCAAAAACCTGACCCGCGCGGGCCGCGGCTTTGCGATCCGCGCGGGTGGGCGCCGGCCCCCCCGCCGGCGACGCCAAGCCCCCAGCCCTCAGGCTGGCCGGGTGGCTATCTGGTTCGGCCTTTGCTCGGCCGATTGTTTTTCCCTCGCCGCTCCCGAACAGGAGATCGCCACGCGGTCTTCCGGAAACGGCTTGCTTTTGTTTCCGCGGACGAAAGGCTACGGCGAAGTCGCCGAGCGCTTTTCCCGGACTTGCCTAGACCCGGACTTGCCTGGACCCGGACTTGCCTAGAAATGCAGGTCCAGCGGCGGCGGATAGGCCTGGCCCGGTGCGGCGCCCTTCGCCATCTGGCCGGCCAAAGGCACAATGCCGCCGGTGGCCGTCTGATCGAGCGGCGGCCGGGTCTTCTGGGCGCTGGCCTTTGTCTCGCTCACCAGGATTTTCGTTTTGGCTTCGGCGGCTTGCGACAGCGCAAGCGCCACGACAAGCGCGGATAGAACGACTTTCATGACTGCTCCCCTGCACCCACCCCGAGGCGACCCTAACGCTGGCAGTTCGGCCGCAAAGACAGCGTGCGCGGAACGCTATGGAATTCTTTGGATTTCCTGGAATATTAGGAGGTGGAAAATAAACGTGATCGCCATGGAGGCGTGCTAAACGAAATCGTCAGGACAGCTCGGCGATTCCCACCGGAACGCCAAAATGCCCTGGCGGTGAAAAGCATCGAGGGACCTGCGGCATGGCGCAGCACATCGCGCAGAAACTAAGGCTGACTTCGGCCCTGCTGGGAACGGTGACCCGCAAGGACCTGGCGGCGGCGTTCCGCGCCGTCAATCCGAACACCGCGTTCGATCTCGGCCGCGCCGACAAATGGCTGCAGGGCCGCGCGCGGCCGCGCCAGATGAGCGTCTATGACGACTGGGCGAGGGTGCTCGACCTGGAACAACCCGGAGCCTGGATCGCCGAGAGCGAGCTGCCGGCCTTCACCGCAGCGATCGCGGCCCGCCACGGCATCGACGGCGCCGAGCTGGAGCGCCGCGCCGGCGTGCAGTTCGACGCCGCCGCGCATGACGAGCGCCGCGCCGGCTCCGGGCTTGCCGGGACCTATGCATGCTATTCGCGCGCCTGGTCGCCTTATTATCGCGGCCAACTGATCAAGGGCCGCCTGTCGATCGAGGCGGGGCCGGGCGTGCATGGGCTGACGGCTACCTATAGCGAGACCTTGCCGACCGGGCACTTGCAGCTCGTCGGTCCGGTGATGCCGGCAAAGCGCGGTCTCTATCTGCATCTCAAGGATGTCGGCGGCGACACGCAGTTCTTCCTTTGCCTGTTCCCGCAGACGCAGCCGGTCAGCGTGCTCGGCGGTTTTATGTGCGGCTCCGCCGTCATCGGCCCCGAAGCGCAGCCCTCGCTGACCCGGATCCTGCTGGTGCGGCTACGCGATGCGGCTTCCGGCGGCGGGACATGGGGCGGATACCTGCCGGCCGGCAGTTCGATCGCCGCCGATCTGGCGGGCCTCGGCATCGGCCTGGAACATCCCGAAGCGGTCGACCTTCAGCTCGACGAATTCCTCGACGCCTACAGCGACGACGGCGCCATCCAGATTCCGCCGTCGGAATTCCGCGCCATCCTGGATGTGTTCGACCGGCATTGGCTGCAGCACGCTGGATAAGCCCGAGACCATCGTGAGTTGTCTCGGGGGGGCGGCGCCGGATGTTGCCGTGTACCCACAGCCGACGTGCTTTCGGTTGCGGTCAGCCCGCATTGCGCGTCGATCACGCAAATGTTCTTTGACGGGAATCCGTTCGCGTTGCGTGTTGCGAGCGCGAAAACTGGGCAATGGGGTTCCCTATGAAGAAGGCTTACGAGAAGCCGGTGCTGTCGAAGCGCCAGAAGCTGTCGAGCGTCGTCGCGAACGGCTCGATCCCCAGGTAACATAGGCGCACGGACAAAATTGGCTGGCGCGCCCATCGGAGCGCCGGACGGTCCTTTCTTGGCCGCCAATTGGCCTCCTCGCCAAATTTGTCTGCGCGCCAAATTTGTCTGCGCGCCAAATTTGTCTGCGCGCTTGACGCGGCGGGCGCCGGCCATATCTAGCTGTCCTGATTTCATCGTCGACCGGGCCGAGACAGCCGATGAAGAAGCCATATTGCAAACCAGCCCTTGCCAGGCGTGACAGGCTTTCGGCGGTGACCGCCGCCGTGCCGTCCTCCGGCTTCACGTTCTGAGATTTTCAGGAACGCGCCGTCGGCTCGGTCGGTTTTAATGCAAGCTGTCTTAAAGCTGGAAGGTGGGCCGGCCAGGAGCGGGCGGTACACCGCGCAGGTGCCCGCCCGTCCGGCGCCGCCGCCAAGCTGCTGAAACCCCGTCCGTCCCCAACAGCAACGGTCATGGCGTGACCAGTGGTTGCGGAGTGCCATTGGCAGGGTGCCCTGTCAACGCCGCCGGCGGTCAGCCCGGAAGCGCCTTGATAGCCGCCTTTTCGTGCCTGGAGCAGCCTTTGCAGCCATGCCGGCGCTGCGGCGAAGGGCTGCGAAATGGCGGAATTCCGGGCTTTTCCGGTAAGCCGGAGGCTTCATCGGGCATATATGCCTATCCGCTTGAATAAGCTGATTTTTCGCCGGCCGATACCTCGCCTCAACCCCCGACTTTTTTTGGGTGCATTTCGGCAGTGCAGCATTGACACCGGGCTGCGATCTTCAGGGGCATCGGATGCCTCTGTGAGACGTTTCATGATCTGCTCATGAAAGACGTGGTACAATGCCCATAGCCAACGGGGGAAGTTGCGATGACCAATGGGTTGTTCGAGGTTCTTGCCAGACGGCGGTCGTGGCTGGATCGGGTCGCATTGGGGCTGCTTGTCTTCTTGGCGACCCTGGTCGCCGCGCTGATGGGCGGCGCCAGCACTTGAAGCAAATTCCAGGAAAAGTGCGCGGCGTTCAAAGCAAAACGGATCGCTCTATTTCCATTGCCCGATCGCCTTGAATTCGAACGTCACGGGCCGCAGCCTGACCGGCCTCGGCCGCTCGGTCAGGTCGACGACGCGGACCCACCGGACGGCGCCGGCGCGCAAAGTCACTTTCAGGCCAAGCGCCTTCTCAGCCGCCTCGAAAGGCGTCTTTGCTTCGGCCGAATGGACCGCGACGATTGCCTCGCCGTTTATTTCCTCGACGCGATAGGTCTTGCCAGCCGCAGATACTATGATCGGGAGAAACCGGGCGGCGGCTCAGTCCTGCAAGACGGAGGGTACGCTGTAGCCGCGCAGGCCGGTTCCGTTGCAGGCCCGGCAGGAAACCCGTTGGCCCGGGCAATTGTCGCGCAGCGCCCCCGGGGAACAGCATGTGCCGTTCGACGCCACCTGCTTTTCGCATTCGAACACCTTGCCGGCGCCCAGGCACCGGGGGCAGGCGAACTTCCTGAATTCGCTCAAGGGAGCCTCCGGCTGTTTCACAGGCGCCCGGCAACTGTGCCGACCATGCCGCGGGTTCCATGACGGACGCGGTTTTGACCCGCGCGTGATACAATATGTTAGTAACAGCTAATGTTCTAGAAATATCGGCTGCAACGCGCGCTTGGTTGGAAGCGGCGTGATGGATGTCAGCGCTTGGGTTCCTCTCCCCGGACAGCCCTGCATTCATGGGGGCGTGGAAAGGCCACATACCTCTTTCACCAACCCGCGCAGCCAGCGATGCGCCGGATCGGCATCGAGCCTCGGGTGCCACAAAAGCGAGATCGTCAGCGCGGCAAGCTTCACCGGCAGCGCGAAGCTGAACAGGCCTTCGCGCAGCGTGCCGGTATAGCGCTCCGGCACGGTAGCGATGAGGTCTGAGCCGCGCGCCAGCGCCAGCGCCTCGGCAAAGCCGCCGACCACGGTCGTGATTGTCCGCGTCAGGCCGGCGAGCTCCAGCGCGTCGTCCACCGGGCCGCGGTCGAGGCCGCGGCGCGAGGTCAATATATGGCGGCCGGCGGCGAAGCGGGCGGCGGTGATCTTACCTTCGCTCAAAGGATGGCCGGCGCGCACGACGCCGACGAAGCGGTCGCGGAACAGCGCCTGCGCGCGCACCTCTGGCCCGGTCGAGCCGCCGACCACTCCGGTCTCCAGATCGACCGTGCCCTCGCGCATCGGGCCGCTGTCCTTGTCGGGCTTGGGCACGAAGCACAGTTGCACGCCTTGCGCTTCTTGCGACACGCGGGCCAGCAGCGCCGGGCCGAAATTCTCGACGAAGCCGTCACTGTTGCGCAAGGTGAAGCTGCGGTTAAGCCGCGTGAGGTCGAGCCGCTCGGCGGGCCGCAGCACCGCTTCCGCCTCCTTCACCAGCCGGCCGACCTGCGCGCCGAGTGCGACGGCGCGCGGCGTTGGCACCAGGCCGCGCCCGGCGCGCACCAGAAGCGGATCGCCGGTCGTCTCGCGAAGCCTTGCCAGCGCCCGGCTCATCGCCGAGGGGCTGAGCTTCAGCCGCCGCGCGGCCTTGGCGACGCTGCCTTCGGCAAGCAGCACGTCCAGCGTGACGAGCAGGTTGAGATCGGGTCGCGACATGGCGCGACCATAGCACGGATACGTCGAAGCGATATGGCGTTTCATGCACTGTTCAAATGCAAATGCTGCGTGTTCCGCCATGTCATTCGCGGGCTTATCTTCCCCGGCAGGTTCAACCGACGGAGAGGAAATCATGGCCGACCCTGCCGAAACCCGCGCTGTGCCCGCGCGCCATTCGACAACGGGCGCGCTGGCCAGCCTGTCCTTAGCCATGCTCATCTCCTCGCTCAGCACCAGCATTGCCAATGTCGCGCTGCCGACGCTGAGCCTGGCCTTCGCCGCGTCCTTTCCGGCGGTGCAATGGGTGGTGCTCGCCTATCTGCTCGCCATCACCGCGCTGATCGTCAGCGTCGGCCGTCTCGGCGATCTCGTCGGCCGCCGGCTGCTGCTGATCGCCGGCCTCGCGCTGTTCAGCGCCGCCTCGTTTGCCGCCGCGCTCGCGCCGTCGCTGGCGCTGCTGATCGCCGCGCGGGCCGTGCAAGGCCTGGGCGCCGCGGTGATGATGGCGCTGACGATAGCCTTCGTCGGCGAGACGGTGCCGAAAGAGCGCACCGGCAGCGCCATGGGCCTGCTCGGCACCATGTCGGCGATCGGCACGGCGCTCGGACCCTCGCTCGGCGGCGTGCTGATCGCCGCTCTCGGCTGGCGCTCGATCTTCCTCGTCAGCGCCGCGCTCGGCGTCGTCGCGGTGCTTGCCGCCTGGCGCTTCCTGCCAACGGCGATGCCCGCCAGCGAAGCGGCGGGCATCGTCCGTCAGGCAGCGAGCGCAAAGACCCGCTTCGACACGCCGGGCACGCTGCTGCTTGCCGCCACGCTTGCCGCCTATGCGCTGGCCATGACCATGGGGCGCGGCCATTTCGGCGGCGGGAACGTGGCGCTGCTCGGCATGGCCCTGGCCGGCGCGGCGCTGTTCGTTGCCGCCGAGGCCAGGGTGGCATCGCCTCTGGTCAAGCTCGACCTGTTGCGCGACCCAGTGCTGGCGCCGAGCCTCGCCATGAACGCGCTGGTCTCGACCGTGATGATGGCGACCCTGGTCGTCGGCCCGTTCTTCCTGTCGCGCGCGCTGGGCTTAAGCGAAGCGGCGACCGGGGCGGTGCTGTCGATCGGACCCGTGGTCTCAGCGTTTTGCGGCGTCATTGCCGGGCGCGTCGTCGACCGCCTCGGCGCGGCGGCGATGGTCATTACCGGCCTTGTGCTGATGGTCGCCGGCTGCGCGGCGCTCGCCGTGCTGCCGGGCCTCTTCGGCGTCGCCGGCTACGCGGCGGCGGTCATAGTGCTTACACCGGGCTACCAGCTCTTCCAGGCGGCCAACAACACGGCCGTCATGGCCGATGTCGACAGTAACGAGCGCGGCGTGGTGTCGGGCATGCTCAGCCTCTCGCGCAATCTCGGCCTCGTCACCGGCACGGCGGTGATGGGCGCGGTGTTCGCCTTCGCCGTGGGCACGAAGGATGTCGCGGCCGCAGCGCCGGCAGCGGTCGCCGGCGGCATGGGATTGACCTTCGCGGTGGCCGCGGGATTGGTGGTGCTGGCAGTTCTGTTGGCCATCCCCAGCCTGCCGGCAAAGCGCGCCGCGTAGCACTTCCGCGATCGCGTAATTTCGCCGCCGCCCGCAAACCTTACTCTTGTCTGGCGGCGGTTACCCATTCCGCCTTCGGCCGGTGCCTCAGCTACCCCAGCGAACCCCCACCCACTGCGGCACCGGCCTCACTTATTGCGCCCTTCAAGGTTTCCCCGGCCGCCAGGCGCTCTGCCTCCATTTCCAGTTCCGTCAGTTTCGACTTGATCTCGTGCGGTTCCGCATGCTCGAGCCCGACCACGTCGTTGCGCGTCTGGCGCAGGGCAATGACGATCTCGTCGAGCTTTGCGTGGATGGCAGCCGTGTCCCGGTAGCCCTGGATGAGGACCACCCCGGTGATGATGATGGCCGCCACCGACAAGGCATAGGTCACCGCGTTGGTGAGGCCGAACGGTACCAGCAGTGTGCAGGCGGCCATGGCGGCAAGCAGCGCGTAGAAGCCTGGCGGACGTGACAGGAAATCGGCTGCAAGAAAAAGGAAGCGGTTCATTCGCCGGCTACCCAAGCAGCAGGCCGGCTATAAGCACGGTGAGCAGCATCGAGGCCGGCACGGCAAGCAGCCAGCGTGCCTCCAAAATACTGTTGCGGTGGTCGTCCATGTCCGTTGCTCCTGTTGCCGGATTTCATTTTGCGAATTCCATGCCGGCAAACGAGGGCGGGAGGCCTTCGTTCCACCGGTCGGGCGTCGGTCTGAAAGCCTTGTCGGACTAAAGTCGGGCTGGCCTGCGAAGAGGGCCGAGCGCAGCAACCAAACCCGCGGCTTCGCATTGGCTAGCACGCCAATTTTCGCGCGCGCCGATAGGGGAGCCGACATGAGCCTTGATAGATCCGTGGACGACCTCGAAGACCAGCCATACGACACGGCGTTCTTCGCCAGCAAATACGGCCTGCCGCAACGGCTTGCCAAGACGATGATCGAGGCCAACGGCCCGGGGCGGCGCGCCTGCGATGCCGCGGCCACGACCTACCTCAGATATGTCGCGCTTCGGCGTCAGCGGGGAAGCTGAGTCTCGCTGTCAGCTGAACGCGTCCGCTTGTCGCGATCCGCCTGGCTCCGTGCCGGCGCGCAACCCGGCCGGAACCAAAGCGGTGAACAGCGGTTTATCCCGGCGAAGGGATGATTCAGGAATTAGGAATAGAGCAATGAAAACAGTGCTTTTTGCTGCCCTGGCGCTCTGTGTCGCCGCACCCGCCGTCGCTTCCGCGGCCGAGGCCGATATCGTCATCAGCACGCATCACCGGCATCATTATCACCACCGCTCGGCAGTCATCATCAATGACGAGGGCCATCGTCTCCACCACCGCCATCACGGCACGGTCGCCTTCTATGACAATGGCGAGCGCGGCTGGCGTCATCGCCACCACCATCGGGACACTGTCGTCGTCACGAGTTCCATCCACCGGCACCACCATCGTCCGGTCGTCGTCGAGGGCGGCTCCGACTATTGATGTTCCGCAGCCCGGCCCGTGTGTGATGAAGCACGGGCCGGGCGCGTTTTCCCACATCTATTTCCCCCCGACGGACTGGCTTCCTTGCGCGCGCTTTTGAGCACGCCGGTTTGAACCAGCGCCGCGGCCGGGTTGAGGCTGTCCGGCTTTCGCCAATCGCCAACGGAGCAGGGGGAGCGCCTCGGCCGCCTCATTGGACTTCGCTCCAACACAACCCCATATTGAATCCAAGGAGCTTTTGAGCGTGAGACTCGCGCGGGTGGCCCTTCTGGCAGCGGCCTTCGTGGCCGCGACCCTTTTCCCCTTCTCCTCGGCCGGAACGACGGCGGAGAGGGTTGCTTTCAGCATCGCGATCGACGGCGCCATCGGACCAGCGAGCGCGCGCCAACTGAAGGAGGCGCTCAAGGCCGCGGCCGAGCGGAACGCCGAGGTCCTCATCCTCCAACTCGACACGCCGGGCGGCCTGGTCACATCGATGCGCGAGATGATCGCCGACATCCTGGCCTCCTCAGTTCCCGTCATCGGCTATGTCGCGCCGGCCGGCGGCCATGCGGCAAGCGCCGGAACCTATATCCTCTACGCCACCCATGTCGCGGCGATGGCGCCCGGGACCAATCTGGGGGCGGCGACGCCGGTCGAGATCGGCGGGCTGCCCTCGCTTCCCGGCGGCGAGAAGGACAACAAGGGCAGCGAGCCGCCATCCGCGGACCCGATGATGGCGAAGGTGACCAATGACGCAGTGGCGCTCATCCGCTCGCTCGCCGAGCTGCGCGGACGCAATGGCGACTGGGGCGAGAAGGCCGTGCGCGAGGCGGCGAGCCTCTCGGCAAGTGCCGCGCTGCAGCAACATGTCATCGACTTCGTCGCCCGTGACACGGCCGAACTCCTGCAACTGGCCGATGGCCGCACCGTCGACGTGGCCGGCAAGAAGCAGGTGCTGGCGACGAAGGGCCTGGCCGTCGAGATGCTGGATCCCGGCTGGTTCATCCGGCTTCTCTCCGTCATCACCGATCCGAACGTCGCCGTCCTCCTGATGCTGATCGGCTTCTATGGCATCGTGTTCGAGGTCACGAGCCCCGGCGCGGTGGCGCCGGGCGTTATCGGCGCCATGTGCCTGGTGCTCGCCCTGTATGCGCTCGATTTGCTGCCGATCAACTATACCGGGCTCGCCCTGATGCTGCTCGGCATCGCCTTCCTCATCGTCGAGGCCTTCAATCCGACGGTCGTGCTGGGGCTCGGCGGCGCGGCCGCCTTCCTGCTTGGCGCAGCCATGCTGCTCGAGGTCGAGGGGCCGGGCTTCGCCATATCCTGGGCGATCATCGGACCCGCCGTCGCGCTGACGCTGGGGCTCGCGCTGCTGGCCGGCAGCTACCTGTGGGCAGCGCGGCGCAATCCGCCGCGCGTCGGCAGCGATGCCATGCGCGGCCTCCCCGTGCAGATACTCGACTGGGAAGGCGGCGAGGGCCATGTGCTGGCGCTCGGCGAACGCTGGCGGGCGAAGGCCGACGGGCCGATGGCGCCCGGAGACAGCGTCGAGGTGGCCGCCGTCAGCGACCTCGTGCTGACGCTGCGACGGCGCAACTCAGGAAACGACGGAGCAAAACAATGACAATCGGTTATGTCGCCTATCTGATCCTCGCGCTGCTGGTGCTCATGTTCCTGTCGGCGGCAATCCGCGTCCTGAGGGAATATCAGCGCGGCGTGGTTTTCACGCTCGGCCGCTTCACCGGGGTCAAGGGGCCTGGCCTCATCCTGCTCGTTCCGTTCATCCAGCAGATGGTGCGGGTGGACCTGCGCGTGGTGGTGCAGGACGTGCCGCCGCAGGATGTCATCTCGCGCGACAACGTGTCGGTGAAGGTCAACGCCGTGCTCTATTTCCGCATCGTCGACGCCGAGCGGGCGATCATCCAGGTCGAGGATTTCCTCGCCGCCACCAACCAGCTGGCGCAGACCACGCTGCGCTCGGTGCTCGGCAAGCACGAGCTCGACGAGATGCTGGCCGAGCGCGACAGGCTCAATAGCGACATCCAGGAGATTCTCGACCAGCGCACCGATGCCTGGGGCATCAAGGTCTCCAATGTCGAGATCAAGCATGTCGACTTGAACGAGAGCATGGTCCGCGCCATCGCCAAGCAGGCCGAGGCGGAGCGGCTGCGGCGCGCCAAGGTCATCAACGCCGATGGCGAGCAGCAGGCCGCCGCAAAGCTGGTTGAGGCCGGCAAGATGCTGGCCGAGGAGCCGCAGGCCATGCAACTGCGCTATTTCGAGGCCCTGCACGATATCGCCGGCGAGCGCTCCTCCACGGTGGTGTTCCCGCTGCCGGTGGATTTGCTGCGGCAGTTCCTGAGGCCGGAGGGCGGAGGCGGTGAGAGCAGGTGAGTTTCCGAACCTAGCAGATTGGCGAAAGCGGTAGTGGCGGCCAATCGCCCCCACAAGGGCGGAGATTGCCAACCTCAATCCGCTTCACCACCCGAACCCTTGCCGCACGCGGCCAGCACCTTGCCGATCGCAGCACCAGCGCCTTTCAGCGGAAAGCTCGCCTCGCCATATTTGTCCGCGGAAACAGTCACCTCGCCCTTGCCGCGCAGCAGCGCCAGCAAAGGGTCGGTGGGGCCTGAGAGCTCGGCGGTGAAGTAGTTGTACATCGCCTCGAGCTCGAGCTTTTTCGTCAGGCTCTTGTCGCCGGCCTTGAAGGTGAAGGAGCCGCTGATGCCGGGCTCCAGCTGCCCGCCCGCGGCGCCGAGATCATAGCTCAGCACCGGCTTGCCGAAGCAGGCCAGCATCAGATGCGCATCCCCCTTCGGCCCGCCGCAGACCGAAGCCGTCATCACGCTGCCGCCCTCGTCCTCCTCCATCTTGGCCGACCAGGAGCAGGATGCGGCATGGGCCGGCAGTGGGGTGAGCAGTGCCAGGATGAGTGCTGTCAGCGCGCGTTTCATGAGTGCTCCCCATTATGATGCGGGGGAGCATACAGGGCAAATGAAGCCGTGCCAGCACTCAATGGGTTGGAGATTGGCGAAAGCCGATGTGACAGCTGATCTTCCCCCTTGCGGGGGGAGATGTCCGGTCCACCCTCCGCAGCTGCTGCGGAGGACGGGCAGGACAGAGGGGGCGTGTGAAGGAACGCTGGCCAATCGCTCCGTCCATACACGCGGGCAGTCGCGAGTGAGTTCCGTCGGCGGGCATTGCCGGCGGCGGCTGTTGCACCACCTAAGCGGGCAGATGCACCACATATTGGCCGCAAATCCACACGCCGTTCCAAGGGAGGCAAACCAATGACCGAAGACGAGATCGCCATCCGTCAGGTGGTCGAGACCTGGATGGCGGCGAGCCGGAAGGGCGATCTGGAGACAGTGCTCGGCCTGATGACGGACGACGTTGTCTTCATGGTCCCCGGCAAGGAGCCGTTCGGCAAGGAAGCCTTCGCCGCCGCCTCCAGGGGCATGGGCGAGACGAAGATCGACGGCGTGAGCGAGATCGTGGAGCTCAAGCTGCTCGGCGACTGGGCCTATATCCGCAACCGCATCGACATGACCGCGACGCCCCCCGGCGGCGAACCGGCTCGGCGGTCGGGCTACACGCTGACACTGCTGCGCAAGGAAGGCGATGGGCGCTGGCGGCTGGCAAGGGATGCGAATTTGCTGGCCACGCAGGGGTAGGGCGCTATGCCGGAAATGCCAGTCCCCCTGAGGGTCCCATCCGAGGGAAAGAGGGGGGCGCGCGGTCCCTCAGTGACTAACATAATCGTTGTTCGTCAATGGGTTACGAAGCGGTTCGCCCAAATTGATTCAAGAAGCTGATCCAGCCACTCGCTGACCGCATTGATCTTTCAACCGATTGGCGGCTTTGCACCATCTTCGTCATACAGATCAAGATCGCGGTCGCCCGAAAACAGACACCGGTGCGTGGCCATCCTGTTCCGTCATGCTCTGATCTGGAGGGATCAAGCGCAGGTCGATCTGCACGCCGCCTCGGTCATCGCCGACGGGCACGCGCGGCACTGAGAGCCAAAGGCTTCATCCGTCCAGCCAAGCGGCGAGGCCGTCCAGCGTCTGCAGTCCATATTCCACCGCGCCGAAGCCGATGACCACCTGACGCCGCTTGGCGCTGGGGTGGAGCTGGCGCATGGTCAGCACCGTCTTGCCGTCAGCCTGCTCATCGAACGTCACCGTGGCGCGGAAACGATCCGGGTCGTCGGGGTCGGGTGTGCCATAGTCCATCACGATCCGCTCATTTGGCACGATTTCCAGAAAGCGCATGAGATTGGGAAAGCGCTGCTCTCGCCCCTCGAACACGCCCACCATGTCGAAACGCCAGATCCCACCCTCGCGGATATCGGCCTCGTGGCTCTCGATGCTGAGGCCGGCCGGGCCGTACCATTGGGCCAGCGCCTTCGGGTCCATCCAGGCGGCAAAGACCTTCTCGCGTGGGTGGTTCAGCAGCTTCACCAGCACGATTTCGCGATCGAGCGACCAAGTCTCGAACAGGTTAGCCATGTCCTTCATCATCCTCTTCCGTCTTGTCCAAGTAGACTTCCAGCCGATCCAACCGCTCGGCCCAGCGCTGGCGCTCCGCTTCCATCCAGTCCGCCGCCTCGTCGAACCGTGCCTGCACCAGCCGGCACCAGCGGCTGCGGCCGCGCTTCTCGCTGGCGATCAGCCCGCAATCTTCCAGCACCTTGATGTGCTGAGCGAAGGAGGGCAGCGCCATGTCGAATGGCTCGGCCAGGACTGTGACCGGCACTTCGCCCTCGGCGAGCCGTGACACCACCGCGCGGCGGGTTGGATCGCTAAGAGCGTGGAAGGCAAGGTCGAGGGGCGTCGAATGGTAGGGCATGTGATTCACTACAACGGGTGGGCACGCCGGTCAACAAAAAGAAGGTAGTTGCCTTAGTATGTCGCTGAAGATATGAAGGCATGTACCTTAGTATCGATCTCTAGAAATGATGCGGGGAATGCAACCGCTCTCAAGGAGGATGCCAATGGCAGTTCGTGTCGATCTCATCATCTCGCTCGACGGTTTCGCGACAACGACGGACCAGACGCCCGAAGTTCCGTTCGGCGAGGACTGGCCACGTCTCGTCGGTGCCTATGTCGCAACAAGGACGTTCCAGGAACGGGTGCTCAAGGATGGCAGCGGCCAAGGTACGTCGGGCATCGACGACAAATACGCGCAGGCCTACTTCGAGGATGTCGGTGCGGAAATCATGGGCGCGGGCATGTTCGGGCTGCACAACTTTTCTGATGACCCGAACTGGAAGGGGTGGTGGGGCGATGAGCCGCCGTTCCGCTGCCCGGTCTACGTCCTGACACACAAACCGCGTCCCTCCATCGAAATGGCCGGTGGCACCACGTTCCATTTCGTCGAGAGGACCCCGGTCGATGCCCTCCGGCAAGCGGTGAAGGCTGCGGACGGCAAAGATGTGAGAATAGGCGGCGGGCCTACCGTGGTTCGCGACTACCTAAAGGCCGGCCTTGTCGATCGCCTCCATGTCGCCATAACTCCGATCTTGCTCGGGCGCGGCATCCGCTTATGGGACGATCTGCGTGGCCTCGAAGCTGGCTACACGGTTAAGGCAGAAACGGCAGAGAGCGGCACCATCCACCTCACATTCCAACGCTAACCGCTAGCCGCTAGCTCGTGACTTGGGGCGATCATGGACTATCCACAGGTGGTCCATGATGTCGGCTTCTCGAGTTACCAGTCCAGGTGCTGACGGTCGGCTTCTCCGGTCCCAAACCAGCCGCGCTCAGCCTTGGTCAATATGCATTCATCAACCCTGTTTGCGGGATAAGACGGAGATTGAACGTTAGCCCTCCTCCTGGTCCTTGGGTTCGCCAGACCATACGAGAGAATACGAAGGAAATGGGCTGGCGAACTAGCCGGTAACATATTGATTTCCTGTCGAGAACGACGACCCTCCGGGCCCAACAACCGCGTAAGTGGCTGATTTTTATACAATTTTCTGAACCGCCCCGCGACGTGGACTCGGCCCCCTTATTTCTGGCCAAGGACTTGCTGGTCTCATGTCCGCAAGTAACGAAGATGTTGAAGCAGACAACTGACCCCAATTTGACCGTTTGTTGGGGTCGTGTGCAGCGCGTCGCGCCGATTTTCTGGAGTGATGAGCCGCGCCCGACGCGGCGAATTCGTAACCCTACTCGGCGGCCGTCTCCGATGGCGCCTCTGCAGGCTCCGAAGGCTCGGCCTCGGCCCGGGGCATGCGCCGTGAAAACAGCGACCTGAGGGTGACGTAGAACACCGGCGTCAGGAACAGGCCGACGAAGGTGACGCCGAGCATGCCGGAGAACACCGCGGTGCCGAGCGACTGGCGCATTTCTGCGCCCGGGCCCGTTGCGATCATCAGCGGCACGACGCCGAGGATGAACGCGAAGGCGGTCATCAGGATCGGCCGCAACCTGAGCCGGCAGGCTTCGACGGCAGCCTCGGCGGCCGACAGGCCGCGTTCCTGCGCCTGCCGCGCGAATTCGACGATCAGGATCGCGTTCTTGGCGGCAAGCCCGATCAGCACGATGAGGCCGATCTGCACGAGGATGTTGTTGTCCAGCCCTCGGAAGGATACGCCGAGCAACGCCGCGAGCACGCCGAGAGGCACCACCAGCACAATGGCGAACGGCAGCACCCAGCTTTCATACTGCGCCGCCAGCGCCAGGAACACGAACAGCACCGACAGTCCGAAGATATAGACAGCGGCATTGCCGGTGTTGCGCTCCTGGTAGGCGAGCTCGGTCCATTCATAGGAGGTACCGGCCGGCAGCGTCTTTGCCGTGATCCCTTCCATCAATGCCAGCGCGTCGCCCGTGGAAACACCGGCAGCGGCGTTGCCCTGCAGCGGCACCGAGACGTACATGTTGTAGCGCTGGACCAGCGCCGGGCCGGTGACGTCGCGGATCTCGATCAACGTGCCGAGCGGAACCAGCGCGCCGGTCGCCGAGCGCACCTTCAGTTTCAAGATGTCGGCGCGATCGAGGCGGAACGCCTGGTCGGCCTGCGCCCGCACCTGGTAGACGCGCCCGAAAGCGTTGAAGTCGTTGACGTAGGCGGTGCCCAAATTGATCGACAGCGTCTCGAAGATGTTGGGGATAGGCACGTTCAGGATGCGCGCCTTGTCGCGATCGATCGCCAGGAAGAATTGCGGGCTCGACGCGGAGAAGGTGGTGAACACGCCCGTCAGCCCCGGCGTCTTGTTGGCCTTGCCGGCGATTTCGTAGGCAAGCGCCAAGATCTGCCGCATGTCGGCGCTGTTGCGCTCCTGGATCTGCAGCTTGAAGCCGCCGGCATTGCCGACACCGCGGATCGGCGGCGGCGGCAGTGCGATAATGAAGGCTTCCTTGATGCTTTGCAGGCTGCCGAACAGATTGCCGATGACCTGGGTCGCCGACTGGCCGGCTTTCAGTCGCTCGTCAAATGGCTTGAACCTGGCGAAGATCACGCCCGCGTTGCTGGCGTTGGTGAAGGTCGCGCCGGAGAAGCCGGCGAAGGCGACTGCGTAGTCGACGCCTGGCGTTTTCTGGATGATCTGCGACGCCTGCTGGATGACCGCATCGGTCCTCGACAGCGAGGAGCCGTCCGGCAACTGGACGACGACGATCGCATAGCCCTGGTCGAGCGACGGAATGAAACCGCGCGGCACCGTCTGCACCATGTAGACCGTGGCGTAGATGAGGGCCGCGAAAACGGCCAGCATGGCGGCGATCGCTATCCACGATCCGACCAGCACGCGGATGATGCTCGAATACCAATGGGCGACCCTGTCGAAGCCGCGATTGAAGCCGTCGGCGAGCGCCCGTCCGAACCGCGCCAGGAAAAAGCGCGGCGGCGCCGCCGCGGCGTGGTGCGGCTTGAACAGCAGTGCGGCCAGCGCCGGCGAAAGCGTCAGCGAATTGAATGCCGAGATCGCCGTCGACACCGCGATGGTGATCGCAAACTGCAGGTAGAACTGTCCAGAAATGCCGGGGATGAAGGCTGTCGGTACGAACACGGCTATCAGCACCAGCGAGATCGCGATGATGGCCGTTCCGACTTCGTTCATAGTCAGGTGCGACGCCGGATTGGGCGCCACCCCACTGGCGATATTGCGCTCGACGTTCTCGACCACGACGATCGCATCGTCGACGACGATGCCGATCGCCAGAACGAGGCCGAACAGCGTCAGCATGTTGAGCGAGAAGCCGGCGGCGTAAAGCACCGCCAGCGTGCCGATCAGCGACACGGGGATCGCCACGATCGGCACGATCGCCATGCGCCACGATTGCAGGAAGACGATGATGACGATGATGACCAGCAGCATCGCCTCGAGGATCGTCTTGTAGACCTCCTGGATCGACTCGGCGACGAACTCGGTCGGATTGTAGACGATGTCGTAGCTCAACCCCTTCGGGAAGTCGCGGGAAAGCTCCTTCATCTTGTCCTGGATCTCCGCGGCTGCGGCGAGCGCATTGGTGCCCGGCCGCTGGAAGATGGCGAGCGCCACCGCCGGTTTGCCGTTGAGATAGGAGTTGGTGACGTAATCCTTGGCGCCGAGCTCGATGCGCGCCACGTCCTGCAGCGCGATCAGGCGGCCGTCGTCGGTCGATTTGACGATCACGTATCGGAAGTCGCGTGCATCGTTGAAGCGGCCTTTCGTGGTGACCGTGTACTGGAACGCCGTGCCGGTGTTGGTCGGCGGCGCGCCGATCGTGCCGCCCGACACCTGGACGTTCTGGTCGCGCAGCGCCTGCACCACATCGCCCGAGGTCATCCCCAGGGCGGACAGTTTTTCCGGATCGAGCCAGATGCGCAGCGAATATTCGCGTTCGCCGAAGATGATGAGGTCGCCGACGCCATCCAATCTGAGCAGTATGTCGCGCACCCGCGAGCGGGCGTAGTTCGAGACGTAGAGCTGGTCGTAGGTATTGTCGGGCGACAGCATGTGCACGACCATCATCAGGTCGGGCGAACTCTTGGTGGTGGTGATGCCGAGGCGGCGGACTTCTTCGGGCAGACGCGGCTCGGCGACCGACACGCGATTCTGCACCAGCACTTGCGCCTTGTCGAGATCGGTGCCCAGCTTGAAGGTGATGGTCAGCGCCATCGCCCCGTCGCCCGACGAATAGGACGACATGTAGAGCATACCCTCGACGCCGTTGATCTCCTGCTCGATCGGCGTTGCCACAGTCGCGGCGACCGTCTCGGCGTCGGCGCCCGGATACTGCGCGCGAACGACGATGGTCGGCGGCGCGATCTCGGGATATTGCGCGACCGGCAGCTGGGTATAAGCAATCCCGCCGAGGATCAGCAGGACGATCGAAACGACCGACGCGAAGATTGGGCGGTCGACGAAGAAATGTGCGAACCTCATTGCTGCAACCCGGCGGTCTCGGCCTTGGGCGGCAACATCACCATCTCGACCTTCACCTTGGTGCCGGGCCTGGCGTGCATCAGCCCGTTGACGATGATCGTCTCGCCGCCGGTCAGGCCCGAGCGGATCACCCGGTAGCCGTCGAGAAGCGGGCCGGTGCGCACAGGCTTCGCAGACACCATCCCGGCCTCATCCACCAGGAACACGATGCGGCGATCCTGATCGGCGCCGATCGCCTCGTCAGGCACCAGCACGCCGCTATGCGGCAGCGACCCCGGCACATTGATGCGCCCGAACATGCCTGGCTGGAGAATGCCGTCGGCGTTGGGAAACGTCGCACGCACCCGCATGGTGCCGGTCGCATTGTCGATCCGGTTCTCGGCAAAATCGAGCTTGCCTCTGAATACCGCCTCCGCGCGGTCGGCGACACGAACCTCCACATCGAGCCCGCCGGCGCCTTCCTGCATGGTGCCGCCACGCGCCTTCGCGTCGCGGGCGTAGCTGAAATACAGGCGCTCATCGACGTCGAAATAGAAGTCGATCGGATCGCGCGTAACGATAGTGGTCAGCAAGGTGGAACCCGGCTGCACGAGGTTGCCGACCGACACCAGCCGGCGGTCGATGCGGCCGGACAGGGGCGCCTTGATCTCGGTGAATTCCATGTTCAGGCTGGCCGTCGTCAGCGCAGCCGTCGCGCCCTGCATCTGCGCCTGCGCCGAAAGGTATTCCCGCCGGCGGTCGTCGACCGTCGCGGTTGAGATATTGCCGGTCTTGGCAAGTTCGTCGGCGCGATCCAGCTGCATCTTGGAGAATTCGAGCAGTGACTTGGCGACGTCCACTTGCGATTTGGCGGCATCATAAGCCGCCTGGTATGGACGCTGGTCGATGGTGAAGAGCAGGTCGCCCTTGTTGACCAGTGCGCCGTCCTGGAAGCTGACCTTGTCCAGATAGCCGCTGACGCGCGAACGGATGGCGACCTGGTCGACGGCTTCGAAGCGCCCGACGAACTCGTCGTCTTCGACGATTTCATGGACCACCGGCTTGGCCGCCGTCACCATGGGTAGCTGCTGGTCCTGCGCAAACGCAGTACTGCTGAAAGCCATGCCGAGCAGGAATGCCGCCGACACGGCGGCGCGGGCAGGCCAGCCGGCCGATCGACGGGGTCGCCCGCCCGCGTCGCGATGCAATTGCCCATTCTCTGGGGTGTCCATCTGCGTCCTCGCTCGCTAGACCCGGAGGTCGGTTGATCCGCTTCTACGCTCAGGCTTTTCGTCGAGATCAGAGCACTGCAGTGTTGTGCATGGCAACATGATCATTTTCCATGTGGGCTGAAATGTCCAGCCTGTGGCTGCCCCGCCACCTGGCTGAAACCAGTCGCGTTTCAACGGATTCAGGATTCCTTTGATGGACGGCTTATTATTCATATTGGTCGAAGGAGACCGATATGGGCATTACCACGCCGGCGGGATTCAATGGACTGCAACACTGCGG
Source organism: Mesorhizobium sp. Arg314 (assembly GCF_053714275.1). Taxonomy (NCBI): domain Bacteria; kingdom Pseudomonadati; phylum Pseudomonadota; class Alphaproteobacteria; order Hyphomicrobiales; family Phyllobacteriaceae; genus Mesorhizobium; species Mesorhizobium sp. Arg314. The sequence continues at coordinate 302,926 of NZ_JBSKBP010000003.1, forward strand.
CATCGCAAGCAACGTCGTTGCGGCCAAGATGGGGCGCCAGCGGAATGGCACCTGTCTGGCTAGTCCCAGAACCGGACCGTCCGCTTCCGGCCCGCCGTTCTGGGGCATGTCTCCAAAGGTTCGCAAACGAGGTTAGCTACAGTCGACTGTCTGGCGTCACGGGAGCATGCGGAACGATACGGGAAGTTTTCTGATTTTGGCCCACGAAAAAGCCAACAAAATCAATACCTATGCCACATCCTCCGGGCCCACCAGAACACCATTTTAACAGATTGATTTATTTATTTTTTATCATCAGGCCCACAATGTGGACTCGAACCCCCTCCATCTGTAAGCACTCGAAACCCTCTACGCAGGTTTCAACGGCCTTGACTGGAAGCCAGTCCGACGGGACGCGCGTGCGGCCGCTAAGATCGATATGGGACGTCGAAGTCAGCTATCGCGCAGCGTCCCCGCCGATCGCAGCGGAATCCAGAGGGGACTCTGCCAGGCCTTCAGTTCGTCGAGAAATACCTGCAGCTTCGCCGGCAGAAATCGGCGCGTCGGATAGACGGCATGCACGAAGATTTCCGGCGACGACCAATCAGGCAGAAGCCGGACGAGTTCCCCACTCGCGATCTGAGCATCGCAATAGGTTGATGGCAGCAGGCCAATACCGTGGCCCCGATAGGTGAAAGCGCTCACCGCCTGGAAATCTCTCGCCGCCACCGGCCCCGAGACGTGGAGCTTGATGGATTTCTTGCCGCTGACCAGATGCCATTCCACCTCATTGTTTCGCGCCTGCAGGAGGACGCATCGATGCTGGCGCAGGTCCTCGGGCCGCGACGGGGGAATCCGACCGTTCAGATATTCCGGCGTGGCGACGACATAGCGGACGCTCTTTCCGATGCGCTGCGCGATAAGGCTCGAATCCTGCAGTTCGCCAAAACGGATGGCGACGTCGATATTTTCGGCTATCAGGTCCAGGAACAGGTTGGTGATGAACAGGTCGGCCTGGATACGCGGATAGGTCTTCAGAAGTGAGGATAGGAACGCGTAGAACGGCTCCTGGCCAAGGATAACCGGCGCGGAGATCCGCAGAAGACCTTCCGGCTCCTTCTGGGTATGCGTGAGCACCCGTTCCGCGTCGAAGATCTGGCCCAATGGCTCGCTGCATTGATTGTAGTAGGCGCGGCCCTGCGCCGTCAGGCTGAGCTTGCGCGTCGTCCGCTGCAGCAGGGTCACGCCGAGCCGTTCCTCCAGCGCCGTCACCTTGCGGCTGACGGTGGAGACGGGCATGCCGAGAGCATGCGCGGCGCGGCTGAAGCTCTCGAACTGCGCAACCCTTACGAAGACGACGATGTCATTCAGATCAGCCATGTGCGGATTTTTGCATGGGTGCAAAAGACATTCCAGATATTTCCACCTAATTGAGAAATCCTGTCTGCACCATATGCGGTGTCATTAGGGCAATCCAACAGGACTGACGCCGCCCTTCTATTGGAGATGAACATGCAGACGCGGAAAACGGCCGTGATCACCGGCGCCTCCCAGGGCATCGGTGCCGGCCTCACCAACAGCTTTCTCGAAAGAGGCTACAATGTCGTCGCGACCTCACGGCAGGTCGGTCGGTCGACGGAGCTCAACCCATCCGACCACCTAGCCCGCGTCGATGGCGACATAGCGGACCCGGAGACGGCCAAGGCCGTCGTCGAAACCGCGCTTGCGCGGTTCGGCTCGATCGACGCCTTGGTCAACAATGCCGGGATTTTCTTCACCAAGCCCTTTATCGACTACTCGATCGAAGATTACCGGCGCCTCGCGGCCACGAATCTCGAAGGGTTTCTGCATCTCACGCAGCGCGTCGTGCGGCAGATGCTGGCGCAGAAGAGCGGCGGCAGCATTGTCAGCATTACCACCCCGATGGTGGGTCGCCCGATCGCCGGTGTGAATGCATCGGTCGCCATGCTGACCAAGGGAGGCATTGAAGCCATGTCGAAGAACATTGCGATGGAATATGCCAAGGAGCAGATCCGCGCCAACACGGTCGCACCCGGCGTTGTCGACACGCCGCTGCACAAGGATAACCCGAAGGAGTTTCTGAAGACGCTCTCGCCGATGCACAGTATCTCCGGCGTACAGGAAATTGCCGACGCGGTTCTCTTCCTCACAGAGGCGCCGCGCATAACCGGGGAGGTGCTGCATGTCGATGGCGGCGCACATCTGGGAAGATGGTGACCGGTATGAGCACTCAAGCCAGCGCGGAAAAGCGGCTGAGCGATCTCAGCATCGCGCTTCCCCCGCCGCCAACCCCCCTCGGCGCCTATGTCGAGACCGTGAAGATCGGCAATCTGCTCTTTCTCAGCGGCATGCTGCCAGTCATCGGGCGCGAGCCGCAATATGTCGGGCGCGTCGGTGGCGCGGTGTCGGCGGAGGAGGGGCGAAAGGCGGCGGAGATCGCTTGTCTCAACGCACTATCGGCGGCCAAGGCGCATCTCGGCTCGCTCGACAAGATAACCGGCGTGGCGAAGCTCGGCGTCTATATCGCCACGGAAGGCGACTTCCGGGGTCACCCGAAAATAGCCGATGGAGCGTCCGAGCTCCTCTTCAAGGTGTTCGGCACCGGGATGCTGTCGGGCCGCGTCGTTCTTGGCGTCGCCAGCCTGCCCCTCGGCATGCCCGTCGAAGTCGAGCTCGTCTTTGAAATCGCGGCCTAGGCGAACAAGGCGATGCTTTGCAAGGTGAGCGTGTCGTTGCCCAGGCCGAGGTGTAATCATGTCTCTTTCCCAAGCCCTTAGTCTCATGCCGCGTCGCGCCTTGTTGGAAGGGCCGACTCCTATTCAGCGCCTTTGTTGTATCGAGGACGCTTTGGGCTCCTCATTGAATGGCGTTCGAATCTATGCCAAGCGCGACGATCTCATGTCGCTGGGCGGTGGCGGCAACAAGCTGCGGAAGCTTGAGTTCCTGCTCGGCGACGCCACTGCGGCAGGCGCCGACACAATCATCGCCACCGGCGGCCGGCAATCGAACTTCACGCGCCTGACGGCCGCCGCGGCCGCCAGGCTGGGCCTCGCCTGCGAGCTGGTTCTCGCACCCTTTGTGCCACGTGAAGGGGACGAATACGATCGAAATGGCAATGTTCTGCTCGACGATCTCTTCGGCGCTCGCATCCATCATCTACCAGCCGGCGTCAACTCGACACGGCTTGCAGAGGAGCGGTTTGAGGAGCTGCGTCTGGCTGGCCACATCGCCTATATGGCGACGCTCGGCGGCTCCTCGCCGGTCGGAAGCCTGGGCTACGCGGCCTGCGCGCTCGAAATCCAGACGCAGTCCAATGATCTCGGCGTCGATTTCGCCGAGGTCGTCGTCCCGAACGGAAGTTCAGGGACGCAGGCTGGATTGGTCGCCGGATATCGGGCACTGGGACTTGATACCACGCGGGTGAGATCTCACTCGGTGCTTGCGCCCACCGCCAGTGCCGCCTCGACAACGGTGGAGATAGCCAATGCAGCGTTGACCTTGCTGGGGTCTGAGGCGTCGCTCAGCTCGAATGACGTCAACCTTTCGGGAGACCAGCTGGGTCAAGGCTATGGCGTTCCAACACCCGCCATGGTCGAGGCGGTTCGGCTGATGGCGAGCAGGGAGGGCCTGCTGCTTGACCCTGTCTACGGCGGGAAAGCGTTCGCCGGCTTGCTGGCGGACATCTCGGCCGGACGGTATGCGGCAGGCGACGCGGTCCTCTTCATCATGACAGGCGGGATTCCCAGCCTCTATGCCTACGCAAGCGATTTCCTCGGCGCGAACCACCAGCCTCCACCTAAACGCTTCCTAACCCCTTGAAAACACAACAGGAGACTCTCATGTCCACACTACGAAAGACCTTTGCTGTCGCTCTCATGATAACCATGAGTTGCACCATGGCGCGCGCTGAATCAAAGCCGGCCGCGAAAGATATCGTCATTGTCCACGGCGCCCTGGTGGATGGCTCAAGCTGGCGAGCCGTCTACGAAATCCTGTCCAAGGATGGGTTCCATGTGACTGTCGTGCAGGAGCCGCTCACTGGTCTCGCAGAGGACGTCGAGGCCACCAAGCGCGTTCTCGATCAGCAGAAGGGGCCTGTGGTGCTGGTCGGTCACAGCTATGCCGGCTCCGTGATCACGGAGGCAGGCGCCGATTCAAAGGTCAGTGCGCTGGTCTATGTGGCCGCGCTCCAGCCCGATGCGGGGGAAGCCAGCGGGCAGCTTCTGTCGAAGTTCGCCGCACCCAACGATGCCATGCGGGCCACCCCGGCGCCTAAGGCCTCCACCGGCAAATATTTCTTCATCCAGCCAGCCCTGTTCGCTGCGACCTATGCCCAGGATGTCCCGGCATCGGACGCTCAATTCCTGGCGGACTCCCAGCAGCAGCTTGCTGAGAAAGCTCTGGGAGCGCCCGTCTCCGTGGCCGCATGGCGAACCAAACCCAGCTTCGCCATCCTGACCACCCAGGATCATGTTGTGAGCCCGGAGCTGCAGCGCTGGATGTATCAACGCTCCGGCGCGAAGGTGACCGAAGTGGCCGCAAGCCACGCTGTCTTCATCTCTCAGCCGGCCGAGGTCGCCGGCGTGATCGAGACTGCCGCGAAGTAAGCAAATCGGCGGGTAACAGTCGACGGTTCATCCGATCCGGATATGAGCGCACATACTTTGCCGGTACATCCTCCGGGCCTGCCCGAGACGCTTCTTGCGAACAGCGGTCGTTAACGAACGTTACTCAAACCGCGACGGTTAGCGAATGTCGGTATCGGTGGTTGAGGGGTCCCCGCAACCAATTTTATCATAAATCAATAACCGTCCCGGTCTAACCGGGGCGGTTTTATTGTCTGGATGGGCACGCAATCACCGAAAGCCATTTCGGGCGCCTCGGCAAAGCGTCTGGCCGGATACCTTGGAGAACACATGCTGTCCTTCGGCCCGGGAAGGATCGCCTTACCTGCATCAATGCTTTGGTCGTTCTCAACGCAATAGCGGACCTTTGATATGGGCCGTCTTTTCGCGCTGGAATCAGATAGTTGCCTTTGGTCGGGTGGCGTTTGCTAACGAATGCCGCAAAAGACGGCCACATCCAGGCCCTCCTAGGATCAACATTGTAATATTGTCCGGCTTGCTGCTGATGCCTCACATGTTTGCTGTTTAAGCGAATCGAGCTGTGGGTTGGGTCCGTGAAGGTAGAACCAATCGGAGGCCATTCAGCTAAAGAACTCTACCGCTCCCGTTTCAAGATTGTACATGGCCCCGGCAATTTTGATTGTGCCGTCGGACTCCAGGCCCGAAAGTACTGGGCTGTCCTTCCGAATGTTCGCGACAGTCAGCTCGACGTTCTTACGCGCAACCGCATCCACAAACGCATAGTTTTTCGCCGTTCGCTCCCCGGAATAAGTTGTCGCCTCTACTGCCGGCTTGATCTTGCTTAGTAGCCCGGTCAAATTGCCAAGCTCAGCGTTGTCAATCGCACCTTTGATCGCGCCGCAAGCGGTATGCCCCATTACGAGCACGACTTTGGCGCCGGCCAGTTTGCAGGCGAACTCAAGGCTGCCCAGAATGTCGGGATTTTCAACGTTGCCGGCGACCCTCGAGTTAAATATGTCGCCGATACCGAGATCCATGATGACCTCGGCTGGCGCGCGCGAGTCAATACAGGAGAGAAGCGCTGCCGCAGGATACTGTCCCGAGGCGCTCGCCTTCTGTTCGCGCAAATAGTTGCGCTCCTTTCTTTCGCCTCGTTGAAAGCGCTCGTTTCCCTTCTGCATCGCCTGAATGATTTGATCCGGCGTCAACTTATCGCGCAGCTCCTTCGAGAGCGCGTCGGCAGATGCCGGCGATACGAAGCCACCGAAGCCGGCCAAACCCAGCGCGGTCAGCGTTCCCGCCGTCTTAAGAAAGTTTCGGCGGCCTAAACAATTGCAGTCTTGAGGATGTCCTAAAGCGTGATGCACGTGCGGCCTCCCTTCTGAGAATTCGAGGTTCGAACGGCGGGGCCTGCCAGTTGCCCCAACTAGCCGCTCACAGTTACTACAAGTTCAGGAAGGGAGAAAGTCCGCTCTGGGACTGCTAGGCATTCCCCTCGGCATCCGAACGGCGCCCGCGGGGCACATTCGCCTATTTTGGTGACTAGCGCCAAGGCGCTCTCCTTGTTCATTGAAAAGCGGCTGGCGCCCATGACATAGAAATCGATCGGGCGAGCGTCAGCTGTTGGCTCTCCCGCCGCAAGCGGAGACAGTCGGTCAAAGCTTCAAGATATTTCTGTTGTTGGCTTGCTGGTTCCTAGTATCGTGCCGGCAGGCGCTGTCTCGGGGGCGGTTCGATGAATTTCCGTGTGGCCAAGTTCCGACGCCCGCTCTCCATTCCCGGACTGATTGTTGGAACGCTGTTCTTCGGTCTTGCCCTCACGCCGAGTTTGCTTCCGCGGACCTTTGTGACGCAAGGGGTCCTTTCAGGATGTTCCATGGCGGTGGGCTACCTGCTGGGGACCGTGGGCCAATGGCTTTGGGCATATCTGCAACTTCCGGTCGCCAGCGAAAGCACGGCCAAGGGCATCCGCCGCGTTGGTGTCGTGTTGTGCTCGATCGTGGCCATCGCCTTTCTCTGGCAGGCATCCGCGTGGCAGAACTCAGTCCGGGCGGTGATGGCCCTTGGTCCGGTCGAGACCGCAAGCCCGTTGAAGATTGCCGTCATCGCTTTGCTGACCTTCGCGGTGCTGCTCTTTCTGGGACGCTCGTTCGAGCTGACGATGCTTCTCATCTCGGACCGGCTGCGCCGCGTCCTGCCACAGCGCCTTTCCTATGTGATTGGCGGTACTCTGGCCGTCGTCCTGGCATGGTCTCTGGTCAACGGTGTGTTTTTCAAGGTGATGCTCCGGGCCGCCGACTCTTCTTACGCTGCCTATGACGAGCTGATCGAACCGGAAACGCCGCAGCCGGCGGATCCGAACAAAACCGGCAGTGCGGCATCACTCGTGCATTGGGACGAGCTTGGCAGGGCGGGGCGAGAATATGTTTCGACAGGACCCACTGCCCAACAGCTGCAATCATTTTCGGGCAAACCGGCACTAGAGCCCATACGCGTCTACATCGGCCTGCGATCAGCGGAGACGGCCGACGAGCGGGCCAGCCTGGCTCTGCAGGAACTCAAGCGCGTCGGCGCATTCACGCGTTCGATACTGATCATCGTTACGCCCACGGGAACCGGATGGATCGATCCGGCCGGAATGGACACTGTCGAGTACCTGCACAATGGCGATGTCGCAAGCGTCGCGATCCAGTATTCCTATCTGTCGAGTCCACTCTCCTTGCTGATCGAACCCGGCTATGGATCCGACGCTTCCCGGGCACTCTTCAGGGAAGTCTATGGCTACTGGTCAGCGCTCCCCAAGAATCATCGGCCGAAGCTCTATCTCTATGGGCTGAGCCTGGGGGCGTTGAGTTCGGAACGATCTTCCGAATTGCTGGAGGTGATAGGCGACCCGTATCAGGGAGCGCTGTGGAGCGGCCCGCCGTTTCAAAGCCAGATATGGCGGTCACTGACCGCCGACCGCAACGCGGGTTCGCCGGCGTGGCTTCCTCGCTTCCGTGACGGGTCCTATGTCCGGTTCACGAGCCAAACCAACGCTTTGAACATTCCAGGCACGCATTGGGGGCCGATGCGTATAGTCTATCTGCAATATGCGAGCGATCCGGTTACGTTTTTCGAATACCAGTCTCTGTACAGAGAGCCGGACTGGATGGTCCGGCCGCGCGGTCCTGATGTCTCGCCGGCATTGCGCTGGTATCCGGTGGTGACCTTTCTTCAGCTCGGTCTCGACATGGCCATGGCGACGACAACGCCGATGGGATATGGGCATGTCTATGCGCCCGAGCACTATATCGACGCTTGGGTAGAGGTTACCGATGTGCAGGGTTGGACACCGGCCGATCTTGAACGTCTCAAGAAACTGTTCAAGCTTGGCAGATAAGCCTCAGAGAGAACAAGCGAGGGAACTGTCTCCGACGGCAACCCCAAACGTCTTCGCAGGCTTCGGCGGCAACAGCATGCTTCCCAATCCGGTCCAACGACCGCTAGGATATCGCTCACGAGCAAGTACGCGCACGACGCCGTAGTCGGCATACGACGGGCGGCTGCCCGGCTTCCATACCTCGCGTGGCGTCTACGATTCCCGGCTCCGCGCACCTTCAGGCGCGTCAGTGAGTCCAGCCATTCTCTGCGGCGGGCGGCATGGTGCCGAGACGCACACACTGAAGCGTGCGGCGAGCCGTTGAAAAAAGAAGGATCACGCTTGGCACGGTGCCGCTAACGCGCGCAGCCATCTTGACGACGGCCCTGAATAACGGCTCGGCGCCACGCCACTCGTCGAGATCGACCGCAAGCGGAACTGCCTGCGATCGAAACTACTTGATACGGGCGATGCCCCCGGAGATTTCGACCGTTTCCGAACCCGTAAGGGCCTCGACGTCGCCATTGGGCAAGGTGACGAAACAACCATTCCGGCAGAACTCCACGGTTTCGCCGGGGGCGAGTGCAAGATTTCTCTTACGACCGCCCTCCGTCACAATCAGCGTGCGGGTTTTGGCGTCCTTGTTGACCGCGGTGGCGCCAAGCGCAGAGCTGCCCATGGCGAGCAGCACTACGGCAGCGACGAAAGACTTGCACACCTGCATCTCGGTGTTCCCCCGCCTCTATTGCACTACGCTAGGCATTCTCGCCCTTTGTATGAGCTTACAAGACGTGGAAGCTGACCGCGTCAACAATCGGTTGCCCTTAAGGACAATGGCGCGGTGGATCAGCAGGGGCTTAGCTGCAGTACCGCAAAGTGAATATTCAGCCCATTTCTCGATGAGAATGGCCTCTGGCTCTGGAGTTCGAGCCTGTGCAAGCCGCTGTCTTGCGGGGCTTGCCCCGAATGATCTTGGGAGGAAGAAATGCGACCCAGCAGGCTCATAAAAATTCTCTGCGCCCTGGTTGCTCTCGCCGCCGGGTCCCTCGCGCGCGATGACCTAAACCAGCTCATTGGCGGAGATGCGATTTCGCAAGCGGAAGCGGGCGTGGTTGTGCACCATCATCGCCACGTGCCGGTCACTGCTCATGGCGTCGCGCGCCGCACTGCGCGGCGTACTGTCCGCCGTACCGCGTACTTCGTGGCGGCGCTGCCGCCCGGCTGCCGTCTCGTCCAAATCAACGGCATTGGCTACCATCATTGCGGCTCGCTCTACTATCAAAACTCTGGCACTCGGTACGTCCAGGTGACCGTCCATTGATCCTGTTTGTGTGCGGCCCCCCGGAGCGTCCCGCTGTTACGGATTGCTTTTTTTATTGCAAAGGACTGTCTTGAATCGATTTTGCGAAGCATGAAGGGCGATCGAGTTGGTGAACAGGTCCGCACGCCTCTCCGTGGCTTTTACGGTGATCTGGTTGACGTCATGCGCCCATCGGCCCGAGAACGTCTTTCTCCCGGAGGGGCCGAATTCGGTACCTGGTGCTTCGCAGGTGGAAATGCTGGTGGCAACAACACGGCGCCCTTCCAAGATACCAGGAGAGATGTTCAGCGGCGACCGCGGTGATCCGGCCTTCGCCGACATCGCAATATCGATTCCGCCTGATAAGGTCCGTAAGATCGGAGAGGTGGAATGGCCAAAGGTCATTCCTGCTGACCCCAAGCGCGAATTTGCGACGATCAGCGCAACAGTACTGAAACGAGACGCAATTATCTCCGACCTCCATGCGCGACTGACCAGGGCTCCTTCCCGGAAGGTCTTGGTCTTCGTTCATGGCTACAACAACCGTTTCGACGATGCGGTATTCAGGTTCGCGCAAATCGTCCATGACTCGGGCGCCAAAGACGTGCCTGTGCTCTTTACCTGGCCATCGCGCGGCAAACTGCTCGCCTACGCCTATGATCGCGAGAGCGCGAACTACAGCAGGGACGGACTTGAGGCAATGCTGAACTATCTGGTGCGGGACCCATCAGTTTCCGAGGTCTCTATCTTGGCACATTCGATGGGGAATTGGGTTACCCTGGAAGCGCTCCGTCAAATGGCAATCCGAAATCGCGGCATCTCCGCCAAGATCAAGAATGTCATGCTGGCGTCACCCGATGTCGACATCGATGTCTTCCGTACCCAGCTGGATTCCATGGGCGCTCGGCGCCCACGCCTTACGCTCTTCGTGTCGAACGACGACAAAGCCCTGAAAGCATCGCGATGGCTTTGGGGGAGCACAGCCCGCCTCGGCACCATCGATCCCAAGGTCGAGCCGTACAAGGATTTCCTGGAGAGGGAGAAAATCGATGTCATCGACCTCAGCAAGATCAAGACCGCCGACCGGCTGAACCACGGGAAGTTTTCCGAGAGCCCCGACGTGATCCGACTTATCGGACGGCAACTGGCAACAGGTCAACCAGTTACCGACCAGCAGTTGAGCCCGGGAGATCGCATCGTTGGGGACATAGATGCGGGGCTCTCAGGCGCTGTGACACCATAGGAAACGCAGATGTCGAAAATTCGGTGTTCTTTGGAGAAAGCGGCGTTGGCGGCGTTCGTCCTGGCAGCTACGGCTGTTCCCGTTCAATCCCGTGACCTGGTCATCGCCATGCCAAATTGGCCTTCGGGGCAGGCGACGGCGAACATCTTGAAGGTCGGTCTGAAAAAGGAATTCGGGCTCGACGCGGACGTGCGCGAGATGGGTTCGATGATCGCCTTTGCGGGCCTGGACTCCGGCGAGGTCGACATCCACCCGGAGGTTTGGTCGCCAAACCTCGACAGCCTGATCGAAAAGTACGTTACAAAGGCGGGCACAATCGCGCTTAGCCCGATCGGAGTGCAGGCGTGGCAGGGGCTTTGCGAGACGCGGGTGACCGCCGACAAATATGGCATTCGCGACATCTCGGATTTGAACGACCCGAAGAAGACCGTAGCGCTCGACACGGACGGGGACGGCAGCGGCGAATTGTGGATCGGTGCCCAGACCTGGGCGTCGACGGCGATAGAACGGATCAGGGCCAACAGCTACGGCTACGCCAAATCGATGACCTTGCTGGAAATGCCTGAGGACGTCGGCATGGCTGCCGTGGATGCGGCTGAAGCCACCGACCGTCCCATGGTGTTTGCCTGCTATGCTCCGCATTACATCTTCAAGCTGCACGACATCGTGCGCCTAAAGGAGCCACCCTACGATCCGGCAAAGTGGAAGATTGTGCTGCCTTCTGAGGATCCGCTCTGGCTGTCGAAATCAAGCGCGCCCGTCGCGTGGAATGCTGGGCATTTCCACATCGGCTATGCGACCTCCCTGCGCCAAAGCCACCCGGAGGTGGTCAAGTTCCTGGAGCATATCGATTTCAAAGAGGATGAAGTCACCGAGATGGGCTACGCGCTCCAGGTGGAGCGGCAGGCCCCCTTCGACTTTGCGACCCAATGGGTCGCAACGCATGGGGCCCGGGTGCAGGGGTGGGCGGGCAAATGAAACGGTTATCGACGACGAAGCAGACCCCGGCCAGTGGAGTGAACGGGACCCTGTTCGAGCCGGCCGCTATCCGGCGGTACGCGAGTGTTGCAGCAATCGCGGTCCTCATGCTTGCGGCTCCGATAGGCCTCGCGCCCGCGGCGCCACCGGGGGCGGCTACGCAGGTGTTCGATCCCATCACCCATAAGTGGGTCGACTACGACCGCAAGAAAGCTCTCAAATACTATGCGGCCCATAAGGAAGTGCCCGAGGCATTTCGAATGCAGATGGTCAAGTTTCGAACCGCCGAGGTGCCGGGCACGATCATCATCGACGGCAACCAGCACTTTCTCTATCTGGTGCAACCCAACCAGCAAGCGATGCGCTACGGCATCGGAGTCGGCCGCGAAGGGTTTGGCTGGGCAGGGATAGTGCGTGTCGGCCGCATCTCGGAATGGCCGACCTGGACACCGCCTGCGGAAATGGTTGCGCGCGACCCCAAAGCCGTGCCGTACGCCGCGGGAATGCCAGGCGGGCCGGATAACCCGCTGGGAGCCAGGGCACTCTACCTCTACGAAGCAGACAAGGACACGATCTACCGGATCCACGGCACGCCGGAGCCATGGACGATCGGGCTCGACGTCTCGTCAGGATGCATCCGGATGAACAACAAGGACATCATCGACCTGGCGTCCCGCGTGAACGTGGGAGCCAAGGTGATCGTCCTGATGCAGGGGGCAGCACTATACAAGGGCGTCTGACACCAGACTTGAGGAGCGGAATTCCATGTCGATAGCAAGGACCTATGCGGTTCGAAGACATCGGTTTGTGGTCGCAGCCGTGTTGTTGGGGGCGATCCTTCCGGTCGGTTGCGTCAGCGCGCCGCCGCCGCCGTCGCCGGACCAGATGTCGCGAACCGTGGCCAAGACAGCGCCCGCCGACTTGCAACTTCTTTGCGCAAATGCCGCAGCAAAAGCCAGCGGCCTAAAGGCCGACAAGATACTCCCGGTCAGCTCAAACCAGATCGACTCGAAGACCTATCAGGTTGACCTTGACGCCGGCGGCAAGAAGACGAGCTGCCTTGTCGACGCCGACGGCAATGTTAAATCCGTTCAACCATTGTGAACGTCGTCATGGCCAGTTGCCTGCGTTTTCCGCGCGCCATGCGGAAGCAGGCCAAGCAAGCTTCGCGCCGGACGAGAGAGCTCGCCGGCATCGTTCAGCGAACTTTTCTCTATCGCCCGGCCCAGTCTTTCAAGCTCGCGCGAATAGCAATACAACGCGAACAGCACACTGAACACGATGAGCCCCTTGGTTAGAGCTTGACCCAATGGCGGCAATGAATCGAGCTCAGGAAGATGCCGAAAGAACAACGTGGAGAAGAGCACTCCTGCGAAGAAGAAACTGGCGCGGCTCGCGAACATCACGAGGTGCGCGACCAGTGCGTTTCCAAAAGGCGCACGGATATCGACCCAGTTGTACCTCGCCCAATAGAGGCCCTGCAGCGCAATGGTACCAGCTGCCACGGCGGCCTGAGTTCCCAGATCAATGTTCTGAGTTTGTCCCAAGCGTGCGACCAAGCGCTTAAATACCGGAAATATCGTCCAAAACAGGAACGATGCGGCTAGTGTCTGGAGGGCAAAGAGGAGGTGATAAACGAGCGCGGGTACCGGATACCGCCCCCGTTTGTTGCGCTGGTAGTTCGGGTTGAATTCGGGCATCTAGTCCAACTCCGTCGTGTCATTGTACACAATCTTGTCGGCGGGGGACGAGCATTACCGATGATCCGCCCCTTGAGGTCCAGTGGAAACATATACTTGCCAGTAGTTCTTGGGTCGTAAGCGGTGTTCTCAGGCCGCGGCCCTGAGTTCGGAGTTGCGGATGTTGACCCAGGGCGGGAACTCGTCGATCTGGGCTGTTGGGGTGGCGGTTGACGATCCTGGCGAGCACGTCGGCGAGATAACCGAGCTGCTCGACGCCATTGAGCGTGCCGGTTTCAACCAGCGACGCGCCGCCGAGCGCTGGTGCGGCCTGCGCTTCACCGAGTTTGAACTTCCTCAGATTGGTGCCGTCCGACAGAACCTCAATGCCCAAAACCAGGCCAACGTCAGGCCGTCCCAATTCCGCTTTCCAGCAAATCCGCGCCTTGACCCATTTCCATTCCAGCCTGTAAAATCACCAGGAATAACCTGTCCGACAGCACATGCTTGTTACTGAGCACCGCAAGCAATGTCGAGCCGCTGGCCGCATTGCCGTCAGTGAGGAAAACATGGAACGGCGTGACTTTATCAAAGGCTTGACTTTGCTCGGTCTCTGCCCGCTTTGCGCCAAGTCCGGTTTTGCAGCGGAGGGCGCGCATTGGACCTATGAGGGTGAAACCGGCCCCACACACTGGGGAGATCTCGGCGGCGACAACGCCGCCTGTTCGGTCGGCTCGCAGCAATCGCCGCTAGACATCACCGGCGCGATCAAGGCTGACCTTCCAGCCATTGTCACGAACTGGAAGAAGGGTGGCGAGATCGTCAACAACGGCCACACAATCCAGATCAACATGCCGGCAGGCAGCAAGCTCAGCCGCGGCGACAGGACTTATGAACTGGTGCAATTCCATTTCCATGCGCCAAGTGAGCATCGGGTTGCCGGCAAGTCCTTCCCGATGGAGGTGCATTTCGTGCACAAGGCCGAGAGCGGCACGTTGGGCGTGCTCGCCGTGTTCTTCCAGCCAGGCGCGGCGAATGCGACCTTTGCCGCACTCGCCGCCGCGTTCCCGGCGAAAGAGGGCGACAAGACGCCGGCACGCGATGTCGATCCAAGCGGCATTCTGCCGAAGACGCTTAGTTACTGGGCCTATGAGGGATCGCTCACCACCCCGCCCTGTAGCGAGAATGTCGACTGGATGGTGGCGATGGAGCCGATCGAGGTGGCCGCAGCCGACATCGCGAGATTCACCGCACTTTACGCGATGAATGCGCGGCCGGTGCTTACCGCCAATCGCCGCTATATCCTGTCGTCGAGCTAAGACCTGCCGTCCGCGGATGGACCGGCGGCAGCACGCTTGCGGGCGTTCCGTCGCTAGGTGAAGACTTGCTGCGGCCTCAGATCATAGCGGCGCGCGACTTCGGAGATGACCGCGTTCGCTGCCGCCCAGGCTCAAGCGCAGGGTCAAGTCCAGACACAAGGCGATCTCCGATTCCGACGCAGAATCGGCAGCCTCACAGATCACCGGCATTCCCGAAAGTTGGCCTGACCACAGCGCTTACTTTGAGTCTAACATTCGCGATGAGACCGGTCGAATTGGGATGCGACCAGGAAGCAAGCAGAAGTTCGTTGCAGCCAGTATAACGTGCCACTAGTATAGGAGTTGCGGCAAGGCTGGGCTGCCAATATGGATGAGCGCACATCCGAAGGAACTTACGTCGAGTTTCCGGTGGGACTGGATGTGCGGTTCTGCGAGGTTATGGATATCGCGCCCGTCATGGTGTGGGTATCCGGCCAAGATAAGCTCTGCAACTGGTTCAATCGACCGTGGCTGAGGTTCACAGGCCGCAGCATTAGGCAAGAACTGGGAAGCGGTTGGACCGAGGGTGTTCATCCGGACGATCTTGGTCGATGTTTGCACGTTTACGCCAGCCACTTTGACGATCAGAAAGAATTTCGAATGGAATATCGTCTTCGGCGATATGATGGGATCTATCGCTGGATCGACGATACGGGGATTCCCCGCTACGACCACGAAGGCAAGTTTCTTGGCTATATCGGCTCCTGTGTCGACATCCAGGATAAACGGCAAGCCGTAGATGAAATGCGCAGTTACCTGCTTCAAGTGGCCGACTCGAACCGCAGCACTGACGCTGCGATACTATCAGCCGCAATCTCGCACGAGCTAAACCAGCCCTTGGCCGCGATTATGGCCAACACCGAGGCTGCAGAGATTCTCCTTACTGCGAGCCAACCCGATTTGAATCAGGTCAAAGAGATCTTCGCCGACATCCGCCGGGACGATCAGCGCGCAGCGGACGTGATAAGCCACATGCGACAGTTCGTTCGAAAAAATGAGGTGGGACTCCAGGAGATCGATCTGAACGAAACGGTTCGCATCGTGTACGAAATTCTCGCCCCCCATGCGGCAGCCAAGGGCGTCTTGCTCAGTGCCAATTACGGGCAGCGCCCGCTGCCCGTCCGTGCCGATCCCATTCAGTTGCAGCAAGTCGTCTTGAATTTGGCCCTGAATGGGTTGGATGCCGTGGCAGGTTCGACGTCTCGCCCGCGTTCGCTAGTGATCGAAACCGCTCTATTGAACACGTCCGCGGCGAAAATCTCCGTCTCGGATTCCGGTTCGGGCATTCCGGCCGACAAGCTGGAACTTATTTTCGAGCCGTTCTTCACGACCAAGCAAGAGGGCACGGGCCTGGGGCTATCCATCGCCCGCGCGATCGTTGAAAAACATGGAGGTAGGATATGGGCGGAGAACCTACTTTGGGGAGGGGCAGTATTTCACTTAAGCCTTCCCCTGGCCTTGGAGTGGCTAACGCTGGCCATGGAGTTGCCCGCGTAGCTGCTGGGCCTGTCATCCATGTTGTCGATGACGACGCGTCGTTTCGCGTGGCAGTCGCCCGTCTTTTGCAGGCCTGCAGTTTTCAAGTGGTTCTGCATGACTCAGCAACACAATTCATGGACCGGGTGCCTGTTGGCGCGCACGGCTGCATCTTGCTCGACGTGGAAATGCCCGGCTTGAATGGGCTGGAACTTCAGGATGGCCTTGCTGAGCGTGGCTACCTGCTACCGATTATCTTTTTGACTGGCCACGGCGATATTCCGATGAGCGTGAGAGCAACCAAGGCCGGCGCGGAGGACTTCCTGTCAAAGCCTATTTCCAAAGAAAACTTGCTAGGCGCCATCCGACGGGCGCTTCTGCGGTCCGAGGCAGCGCATGAACACCATGATCGGCTCAGCACGTTGCGCGGGCTCGTCGACACGCTGACACCGCGCGAAAAGGCAGTCTTTGCGCTGGTAGTCCGCGGCAAGCTCAACAAGCAGATTGCGTTTGAATTGCGCACGTCGGTGCGCACGGTCAAGGCGCATCGCCACGAAGTAATGTTCAAGCTACAAGTTCAATCCGTGGCCGAACTGGTCTCGTTGGCCCATAGACTTGTCGCCCCGGCAGCCCACGTTGTCGGCCCGTCTCGCATCGGGGAGATGCCAGCATTGTCGGGGCATGAGGTCGCCAAGTTTTGCATCAGTTGAGCAGTTCCAGCGAGACGGCTGGGTAGGATTTCGGCCCCCAAGTACAATATCCCTACGGGTGACCGCGCCGTACGGTTCTTACAACATTACACACTTGCCGCCGAGCCGTCGCCGTCGTCCCCGCACGGCGTGAGCTCCAAGGAACGAGCCGGTGCAAACACAGCCATTGATCGTGGCGGTTATCGACGACGATCCCAGCGTGCTGAAAGGGATTCAACGTCTGTTGAGCGCCAAGGGTTTTGCGTCGGAAGTATTTGCTTCGGCTGAAGCATTCCTCTCAAGTTCTGCTCCGGAACGGGCAACTTGTCTCGTTCTCGATATACAGTTGGGTGCAATGAACGGTTTCGAACTCCAGCGTCAACTCTCGGATTCAGGATCTAAGATTCCGATTATATTCATGACCGCGTTCGATACTGAAGCTACCCACGCGCTGGCCATGGAGGCCGGCTGCTCTGCGTATCTGCACAAGCCATTTGCGGCACGCCTGCTCTTCGAAGCGATCCACAACGCTACGAGTTGACTCCGGGCCATCCCACCGCGCCGTGGCCATCGCATTGCCCCTGAGGACAATTGTTGCCGGATGAACCAGGGAACAAGATTGCTAAGGGTGAGCCGACGTCGCAGTCACCCGACGTGGACAAATTCGTCCTTCCGCAAGATCGGCAGCGGTGAGTTCGGCCGCGACTTGATTTAGTCAATTCCTCGGGGGAGTTGTGATGAATTCGATAAACCCGGCGGCCCCTCACCATATGCCCTGGTTCATCACGGCACCCGGGGAGACCGACGGCCTCTTCATCGCGATGATCGTTTTTCTGATCGTGGTGGTTCTCATCATCGGGAACCTTTATTTCAAGCTGCACGCTCTGCCCGAGCATCTGGCACATCGGGCCAACAAGGTTCAGTTGGAAATAGTGTCGGTTCTGGCGCTGCTCGCTCTGTTCACTCACAATCATATCTTCTGGATCGCGGGCTTGCTGCTGGCGCTGGTGCAATTCCCCGATTTCTCCACGCCCATAAGCTCCATAACCCAATCGCTGCACAAGCTCGCACAGGGAGGCAGCCCCTCGATGCCGCAACCACAGGGGAACGCCGAACAGACCCCCGACGAAGGCCTTTCGCCGCTCGCACCAGACTCCAAACTTAGGGCTGAACTGCCCAGTCCTGCAAAGGACTTAGGCGATGCTTGAAATTCTTCTCTGTTCGGTGGTCACTATCCTCCCGGATTTTCTCTACCGCCGCTATGTCCAAGGAAAAAAGATTGGACGGGAAATTACCTTGTTCTCGATCTGGTACGAGTTGCGCTGGGGCATCACCAGTTGCCTGGTGTTGACGATAATAACAATCACCATGATTTTCTACTTCCACCCTTTGACGACAAACGTCAGCCTGCTGTTTCGGACCGTTACCATTCTGCCGGAGAGCAACGGTCGGGTAGCGGAAGTATACGTGAAGCTGAATGACCAAGTCGGAGCCGGTGCCCCGCTATTTCGGCTGGATGGCACTGCGCAGCAAGCTACGCTTGAAGCCGCGCGCCGGAAGGTGGCAGAAGCGGACGCGGCGATGGCGGTCGCAAAAAGTCAATTAGCGACGGCGGACGGCCAGATCCAACAGGCGCAAAGCACGTATCAGCAAGCTGTCGATGCGCTTGATACCAAGGTCGAGTTGCAGCGGCGAAATTCTGGCACGGTCGGGGAACGCGAAATCCAACGGCTTCGCAATGCGGTGGATGGGACCCAGGGCGCGATGGCCGCAGCAGTCGCCACCAAGGAGACTCTGCAGGAGCAGATCAGTTCACTTCTCCCGGCGCAGAAAGCCACTGCCGAAGCGGCAGTTCAGCAGGCCCAAGTCGAGCTAGACAAGACGACAGTCCGGGCAGGCATTGCTGGAACGGTTATGCAGTTCGCGCTCAGGACGGGAGACATCGTCAACCCGTTGCGGCCAGCCGGTATACTGATTCCAACGGGGGCGGGTCGCGCCGCCGTGGTGGCAGGTTTCTCTCAGCTTGCGGCCCAAGTAATCAAGATCGGCATGGTAGGCGAAGTCACTTGCGCGTCAAAGCCCTTCACCATTATCCCGGTCGTCGTGACGCAGATTCAGGACGCCATCGCGGGAGGACAGTTCAGACCGACCGATCAGCTGATCGACGTTGCGCAAGCGCAGCCGGGAACCCTCACCGTGTTCATGGAACCCTTGTATGCCGGTGAGCTTGCAGACGTTCCGCCTGGAAGCAGTTGCGTGGCCGTCGCCTATACGAACAACGAGGATAGGCTGGAAACCGAAGATCTCAACCCGGGCATGTGGGTGTTTCTGCACGCTGTCGATGCCTTCGCGGTGCTTAAGGGGGCACTTCTGCGGATCCAGGCACTGATGCTGCCAGTAACCACTTTGGTATTGAGCGGCCATTGATTTGCTTGCGGCAGAACGCTGGCGATCGACTTCGGAGCCCCGGGCACAATGGCGAGCTGAGGGCCACCGGCACTCGCCTCCGGGCCAGGGCAAAGGGCCGACCCGTCGGAAAGGACATAGTGGATGGAACTTCTGTTATGTTCGATGTTCACCATCCTTCCAGACTACCTATACCGTCGCTACGGTCAGGGGAAACGGGTCGGAAGGGAAATTACCTTCTTTACGATGTGGTATGAGCTACGTTGGGGCATCACCAGCTGCCTGATGCTGACGATCGCCTTGATAACAATGATTTTCTACTTTCACCCGGCCACCTCAAACGTAAATTTCCTGTTTCGGACCGTCACCATCCTCCCGGAGACGGGCGGCCGCGTGGTCGAAGTTTTCGTGAATACGAATGACAAGATCGAAGCGGGAGCACCGTTGTTCCGGCTTGACAGCGCAGCGCAAGAGGCCGCACTCGAATTAGCTCGCCGGATGGCGGCAGAAACGGACGCGTCATTGGCGGTCGCCAAGACTCAATTGGTGACGGCTGACGCCAACATCCAACAGGTGCAAAGCGCTTATCAGCAAGCCGTTGACGCACTAGACACAAAAGTTGAGTTGCAGAGGCGGAATGCCAGTACGGTAGCGGACCGCGAGATCACCGTACTTCGGATTGCCGTGGACGGTCGCACCGGCGCGTTGGCTGCGGCTAACGCAGCCAAGGAGACGTTGCAGGAGCAGATCAGTTCGCTGCTCCCGGCGCAGAAAGCCAGCGCAGAGATTGCAATTGAACAGGCACAGATCGCCCTCGACAAAACGATAGTCCGCGCAGGCGTCGCCGGAACTGTTGCGCAGTTCGCGCTCAGGCCCGGTGATTTCGTAAACCCATTGGGGCGGCCGGCGGGTATCCTGATTCCTGCCGAAGCAGGCCGTTACGCACTGGTGGCGGGTTTCTCTCAAATCGAAGCGCAGGTGATAAAGGTCGGGATGGTCGGCGAGGTCGCCTGCGCCTCCAGCCCGCTCTCCGTAATTCCGGTCGTCGTCACGCAAGTCCAGGACGTCATCGCCGGCGGCCAATTCAGGCCGACAGATCGGCTGATCGATGTTGCCCAGGCACAGGCTGGGACGATCGCCGTGTTCATGGAGCCGCTCTATCCCGGACAGTTTGCAGGTATCCCTCCGGGAAGCAGTTGCACAGCCACCGCCTATACTGACAATGAAGAGCGTCTGGCGACTGAAAACCTGAGCATCCCCATGCGCGTGTTCCTGCACGCCGTCGATGCTGTCGCCGTGCTTCATGGTGCCATTCTCCGGATACAGGCCCTGATGCTGCCCGTGCAGGCCTTGGTGTTGAGCGGCCACTGAGTTCGTGCGGCTGGCAATGCGCTGGCGGGGCTTACAGGCGGGCTGCGCGGCTTTCTGCATAGACCATTTTCCGGCACGTCCCGATCTGCAAGACTGCAGATTAATTTCGGGACGGTTTCTTATCCGTGACGGGCCTAGCATTGCCCCTAAGGACAATTGTTACCGGACGCGTCGGGGGATTGAGGTATCGGCCTCGGCAAGGGCCTCTAATACTAGGCGAATAGCGTCGATCGCTCCTCGTAGCGACAGCCCGGTCACATGAAGCCGGCCTTGAGGGTCGCTCGCCATGAAAACTCTGGGATCCTACAGCTTCAACGAACTCCAAACGCTGGTTGTTGCGCTTGTGGCCCTTATTGTGGGCAAGGCTCTACGCGCCAAATTGCCACCGTTGCAGCGCATCGACCTCCCGGACGCGGTCGTGGGGGGGCTTGTCGCCGCCGTGTCGGTCCTGGCGATACGCTTTGCCTTCGGCGTCGAGCTCACCTTCGGCAATCATTTGCGCGACTTACTGCTCCTCATGTTCTTCTCGACCATCGGGCTATCGGCCAAGTTGCGCTTGCTCAAGTCCGGCGGCAAACCGTTGCTCATTCTCTGTCTAGTAACAGTTGTCTTAATCGTACTTCAGAACTTAGTAGGAGCGACAGTTGCCTTGGCCTGGGGCACACATCCCTTTTATGGTCTATTGGCCGGCAGTTTGTCCTTCATTGGCGGCCCGGGGACAGCGATGGCCTGGGCACAAGAAGCTGAGGCCGCCGGCTTGGCAGTCGCGCGTCCGGTGGGTATCGCGGCAGCGACACTGGCAGTGGTTGCTGGTGCCCTTCTCGCTGGGCCACTTGTCGGCTTGTTGATCAAACGCAAGGGGCTAAAGGCGAATGATGAAGCTGGCGCTCCTGCTGCTGCCTTGCCGCAGGCAGAACCAACGAAGACGATGGATTCCACCGTCTCCAGCGCATTGACGGCCCTTCTGGCCATTGCGGTCTCAGTCCTCATCGGTGAGGAAATCAACACCTGGTCTCGTAGCAACGGCGTGATGCTGCCAGGATTCCTCTGCACGCTTTTGGCCGGAATACTGATTACCAACAGCCTCGACGCCTTCCGAATGCACATCGAGGTCAAGCCTGTGGCAATTGGCGGCGCAGTGGCGCTTAACCTCTTTCTTGCCATGAGCCTCACGGCGACCCCACTCGCTGCCATGTTCAGCATGATAGTGCCGCTTACGGTGAACGTGCTATGCCAAATTCTGGTGATTGTCTGCGTTGCCTACTACATCCTCTTTCCTCTACTGGGCCGCGACTATGATGCCGCCGTCACCACTGCGGGCTTTCTCGGCTTTGGGATCGCATCAATGCCTGTGGCGATGGCGACAATGGAAGAGATTACGAAGCGTTCAGGGCCTTCGCCTCGGGCGGTCCTGACGGTCACGCTCGCGGGAGCCTTCTTTGTCGATCTCGCCAACGCTTTGGTGGCAAAGTTGTTTCTGCTATTGCCGTTGTTTGGCATGGGATGACACCGGTCCGACACTACGGATATCCCGAGTTCGGCGTCTCGCTCAGTCCCGCCGAAACTTCCGGACCGATGACATTTGGCCCAGAAATCGCGCAAGTTGGTTGCTCCAACTCGCGAAGTTCGAA
This sequence comes from Mesorhizobium sp. Arg314, assembly GCF_053714275.1. Lineage (NCBI taxonomy): Bacteria > Pseudomonadati > Pseudomonadota > Alphaproteobacteria > Hyphomicrobiales > Phyllobacteriaceae > Mesorhizobium > Mesorhizobium sp. Arg314. The sequence continues at coordinate 325,004 of NZ_JBSKBP010000003.1, forward strand.
GGGCGTCAAAGCCAACGAGCGCAAACGCTCGAAACCCTGCTTGTCGACGAGTGATCCGGTTCAGCACAACCAATGTTTGGAGGCAGATAATGGGTGACCAAAAGAGGATTAAGCGAGAAGACGCTGAACAAATATTTAGGAAGAGTCAAGGAAAGCGAGCCCACGATTGCAGATAGTGAGGATTGTTCGCTAATGGCGTAATTCTTTATGGCTCGACTGGAGCCCGCTTGGATTACGGGCTCTTTTCTGGTGGAAGACGGTTCTTCTCCATTTCCCAAATGACCGCGCCGCCAGTTACGGTCAGCCCACGGCGTTCGGGTGATATGAGCCGGAGCCAGACTTTCTCGCTATCTCGGATTTTCGGACTTTGGCATTGCCTGTGAAGGCAGGATGTGCCGCCGCTCTTGCGTGGACGTAGTGTTGCGCGACCTCGAAGTTGCCCTCAAGGACAATGGGCAGCGGATGGGAGGAGGTTTAGCCTTCGTGGCGTCAATAGTTGCCTGAAACCTCTCGCCGAGAATGAGAAGGATTCCTCCCGGGCCATTCACCGGGCGCTTGGCCATCCGGTCCTTTCTGGAGAGGTCTACCCAAAACCGCGGGAGAGAAATTCAAGTGGGTACTGGGCCGCTTAGATTATCGCCATCGCGCTGCGGGTACTAAGGGAGACACGATCATGGCCGAAAGCACCAAGCTCGATCGGGACAAACCGCCCATGACTGCCGATGAGCTTCGTAAGTCACTCCTGAAACGACAGATGGAGGAGGCCAAAAAAAAGCGACAAAGGCAAGACGGAGCAGGAGGAGAAATACGCCGACTTTGTCGCAGGTTTTCTCGGGAACCGAGTCACCGACGACGAAATCGCAATGGTTCGCCGACAGGTTACAAACGCACTCCACAATGGTAAGTTCGAGGCACTCGTGTACAGCTTTCCCTCCGAGCTCTGCACCGACGACGGCTGGGCCATAAACAACGCTGACCGCGACTGGCCACAAACGCTCCAGGGCAAAGCAAAAGAGTTCTACGAGCGGTATCAGACGTTCGGCAAGCCAGCTGGCTACAAGCTCAAAGCGCAGATAATCACCTTCAAGGACGGTATCCCGGCCGATATCGGCTTTTCCTCGACTGGAATCCGCACGAGATTTGATCGACGGGATTCACAGACCGCCATGACGGATGTGAAAGAATTCGCCGGCATGAATTTCGGGCACGTCTCCCAACCCAACTCTCAAAGTTCCGGCTATCGCAACGAGGAGGTCAGACATAATCCAGAAACGAAATTCTACAGTGCAGAAACACAATCGAAAAATTCAAGGATTATAATGGCTTCCGCAGTAGCGGTCGTGGACCTGATTCAAACCGGGAAAGGAAACGATACATGAAAAAGTCCGTTCTCTCAGCTTTCGGCATCGCAGTTGCGCTTGTTCTCACACCTATCATCGGGGTTAGCAGTGCTGATGCAACGACGAATCCGCATCGCCTCCATCACACCATGCCGGCCGGTGGTACGGCCAAGCCCACCAGCGGTGCGGCGATGACGCATCCGAAGTGCCATTACGATAAGCATCACAAGTGCCATTACCATCACCATCACCATAACCAACATCGTGCACATCACAACCAGCCGGCTGGCTAAGTACGGCTCGCCGACAAAGACCGGCTTTGGTTTTGACCAAAGCCGGTCATTTGATGCTGAACGAAGTGCACCATGCGTGGCGAAGAGGATACGCTGTACGATGCCCGACTGGGGCGATAGCATTTGGATCCATCATTCAGATTGCCCTTGAGGTCGCCTTTTGGCGAGCTACGGCCTTGACCTCGGCGAGATCGCGCCGGTCTCACAGCCATCTGAGTTCCTGCAGGCAATCGTCGCCGTGCTTCCTCGCAGGTGATCGAGCGCATTTTTGAGGAGGTGCCCGTAGCAGCGCGAGCGTGTTGCGATTGACGACGAATAGTACGCCTGCAGCGTGATCGTGATTGCGGATTCGACGTTGCCTAAGGACGCTGTGCGACACTGGTCTATCTTGGTGCACTTGGGCCAGCGAGCAGATAAAGTCGCTGTACTACAATCATAACAAGTGCTGTTTCCCACCCGAAAATAACCCACCCGTTTACAGCTTCGAAAGTGGCTATAAGTCGCGTTTCTTTCCCGAGAACAACGTCTCCGTAACCAACCGTTGTGAAACTGACCATAGAAAAGTAGAATGCGTCTTCGAAGTCACGCAAAGAGCCCGTAACATAGTATAGAAGAGCCCATAACAACACATCTAATACGATCGGAATCGTTAGGAATATTATCCATACCACTATCACAAAAGTCGGCCACTTTTCCAAGCTTGATCGACGATTTGCTTCCATAAATTTCAATCTTCGCAGTCCAATCGACATGAACATCGCTTGGATGGCGACAGTAATAGATATGAGACAACCAGCTAGAAGTAACTGGACGAACATGGTGCTCTCTCTTTTGGGCGCCCGTTCGGCGGCGATATTTGCGAGTAGTAAGCGACGTGCCGCTCGACATCGACGGCTGCGCGCTTCTGAAAATCCTGCGCTAGCCGGAACCTAGGCCGACCGGTGCCACTATACGCCTCTGACAGAATTTGTCGCTCTTTCGCGTCACTCCTGATCCATTGAACCTCGGCAATCCCCCGACGCTCTCGAACGTGAGAAAAACGACCCTCGACCCTGGCGATCAACCGTTGCCACCGAGCCCGTCGGACGGTCCGCGGGCGCCTCCGCACCCCGATCAATCGATCCTAATGACGCGTTTCCTCCGCATTTGTGTGCTAGTTTTCCTCACGGGTGGTGGCTCTAGTCTTTGGGACTTCGGGATGCTATTTGGCCTCTTCGCGTCGGGGGTGACGGCGGTATTTTTCGCTACTTCGCTGAGCCTGTTGAACTACGGGCGACGGCTGGGCTTGCGCTTTTTGCGGCGGCACGGGGCTGACAGCATGCCGGGCTTGCCGACAGTCGAGGGCGCGATATTCGCTTTGATGGGATTGCTCCTTGCATTCACCATTTCGGGCGCCCTGCAGCGATTTGACGAACGTCGCCAACTGGTCGTGCAGGAAGCGAATGCGATCAGTACAGCCTATGACCGTCTCGGCCTGTTCGAGGGGCAGGCAGGCGACCTCCGCAAAAAGTTGAAGGAGTATACGAAGGCTCGGATCGATCTGTATCAAATGCCGCATGACTTCTCTGTGTGGCAAGGCGCGGAGGTCTGGTCACGTCAACAACAAGGGGAAATCGGCGAGCTGAAGAATAGGCTGTGGGACGCAATTCTCGCGGCATGCCCACAGGCCAACTTTCGTCCGGCCTGCCCACAGACACTCTCAACATTGACTACCGCATTCGAAGTCGCACGGCTGCGCCTTGGCGCGGCGGAAAAACATCCGCCACAGATTGTCTATGCAATGTTGTTCGGCCTCGGGCTGGGAGGTTCGCTGCTTGCCGGCTTCAGTATGGCAACAGCCCCAGCACGCAGCTGGGCCTTTCGAAAAGGAGCGGTCTTTCCCTTGCGTCTGTGCTATGTCGGATAGTGAAGGAGGGGCAGGGTGAACGAGATCCGCAAACTTGCGGCGATCCTTGCTGCTGACGTGGTCGGCTACAGCCGGCTTGCTAGTGCCGACGAAGATCGCACCCTGGCGAGGTTGCGGGCACTGCGCAGCGACCTGATCGATCCGACGATTGCCGTGCACAACGGGCGCGTGATCAAGCGCACAGGGGATGGGGCGTTAGTCGAGTTCCGCAGCGTGGTCGATGCCGTGCGCTGTGCCGTCGAGGTGCAGAACGGCATGGTCGAGCGCAATGCCGGCGTGCCGCAGGACCGCCGCATCGAATTCCGGATCGGTGTCCATCTGGGGGATGTCGTCGAGGAAAGCGACGGCGACTTGATGGGTGACGGCGTCAACATCGCCTCACGCCTAGAAGGCGTCGCGTCGCCGGGCACCATTTGCCTGTCCGAGGATGCCTATCGTCAGGTCAAGGCCAGGCTTGACCTTTCAGTCAGCGATCTCGGCAACACCCAGCTCAAGAACATCGCCGAGCCCATCCGGGTCTATTTGCTTCGCGTCGGCGGCTATTCTGTTGCAACTAAACGATCGGCTGATCTTGAACGGCAAATAACCCACGAACTAACCCAGTCGATTGCGTATTGCCGCGCGAAAGACGGTGTTCAGCTCGCGTGGGCTAAGGTTGGGAGCGGACCACCTCTCATGAAGGCCGCTAATTGGCTGAACCACTTGGAGTATGATTGGGAGAGTCCTGTCTGGCATCACTTACTAGAGGGGCTTGCAAGCGAACACACCCTTATCCGCTATGACGCGCGAGGGAATGGAATGTCGGATAGGAATGTGGACGAGCTTTCACTTCAAAACTGGGTGAGCGATTTGGAAGCCGTTGCTAATGCGGCACGTCTCACGCGCTTCCCGTTATTCGGCGCATCGCAGGGTTGTGCCGTTTCGATTGCCTACGCCGTGCGCCACCCCAAAAAGGTGTCACATCTTATCCTCTACGGCGGCTTTGCATTGGGTGGACGGAAGCGTTCGCCTGAGGAGCGCCAGAAACGCGATGCTATGACGACCTTGATGCGTTTAGGATGGGGATCGGACGAACCGACGTTTCGTCAATTGTTTTCCTCACAGTTTCTCCCTGAAGGCACCAAAGAGCAGATCGACGCCTTCAACGAGCTGCAACGACGGACGATCTCGCCTCAGTGCGCAGCACAGTATTTTGAAGTCGTCGGTGATCTCGATGTTCGCGATCTTCTTCCAAAGGTGAAGGTACCAACACTGGTTATGCACGTTCGCGATGATCGAGTCTGCCCGGTCGAGGCGGGCAGACAAATGGCTGCCGCTATTCCCGGTGCTCGCTTCGTTGCGTTCGACGGCAAGAATCACCTGTTTCTGAAGGATGAGGCGGCTTGCGTACAGTTTTTTGATGAAGTGAGGCGTTTTCTTCTATCATAGCTAGACGAGGAACGGCACTGGCGGCAAGGGTAATACTTGGCACCGAGCTGGCCCTCAGAACACGCCGACCAACAGCCCAACTGCGATGGCGAAATGCTAGCCGAGCAACAGCGTGTTCGCCGATGAGACTTATCCCTGACGGCCATCTCGACAATCACCTGAGCGGAACCTCGATCCAGGAGGAGCACATTGTGCATCTGGCCCTGGCCGCCGGCTCTCCAGCCCCGGAACGACGCCTAGAATAGCCTTTCCGGACATCGTCTGTTTTGGAATCGATTGTCGTCCGACCACATTCTTGCTGTCGGCCGTGGTACGCGCGACGCCTCACTCGCTGCGGGAATTTCCGCCGGAGTGCGTTCCGAATGCGCCCCCTCGTCGGCGGCTATTCATGAAGGAAGT